>MHKF01000011.1 GCA_001818315.1 Candidatus Kerfeldbacteria bacterium RIFCSPLOWO2_02_FULL_42_19 | reverse complement strand
TCTAAATTTATCGCCGCTCGGCCAAGCGTACCGCTACCGGCGAAAGGATCAAAAACTAAATCCCCAACAAATGAATAAAATTTAACTACCCTATTACAAAGCTCAATCGGGAAAACAGCACTATGTATTCTGTCAAAAGTGGGATCAATTCTCCAAATGTTTGTTGTTTCGTATTTGTCCAAAACCTTGCTTCTTTTAACTTTATCCCAATTATATTGGTGTATATTCCAATCAATCAATTTATCTGTTTTCTTTCTATAAACCATTAACATTTCTGAAACTGCATTTGGTTTATAACCGAGCGGTTTTCTGTGTTGTAAAAATCCTGCATTCCTATTTTTTACGCTTGCCTCTGGTTTAACCCAGACAATATCGTCAATAAACTCCCAACCCATTTTTACTAACAACGGGTGAACATCGTAAGGTATTGGATACCTTTTGCTAGCGTGAGCCCGACTTATTCTCGGTATAATAATTGGCGAAGTGTTAAGCACAAAAAATCTACCCTCTTTAGTAACGCGATGAACTTCCTTAAATACATTTTCCAAAAAATTAAGATATTCGCCATAGCTTTGGTAAATAGAATAATCTCTCGCATTATAATATGGCGGCGAAGTAAAGGTTAAATGTATTGACTCATCCGGAACAGATTTTAATGCTTCTTGAACATCGCCTTGTACTACTGTATTGCGTAAAAAAGATGGAAATTCATCGTGTTTTTGCGAACTATTTGATTTATAACTAAGACCATTGACTTCTTTATTTATCACTTCTTTTATCAATTCGTTTGGGTGATTAAGCAATTTTTTTAATTCCTGTTTTATATCTGGTCTATTAGCGAAAACAAGCAATCCTCTCATGGCTTGCATTACTACTTTAGGATCACTATCAGTTAAAAATTTTATTAAAGTCGGCATTGCTTTCTCGTTTCTTAAACGACCTATTGCAGATACGGCCTCTCGTCTAACTTCTGTGCTTTCATCTTTGCTGGCATATTTTACAAAGACAGAAAGCAAAGAAACATCAGACATCTTTGCTAAATTTTTAACTGATAACGCCCTGATATTTTCATTTTGATTGTTTAACAAATTCAATAACGGTTCTCTGCTGTAACCATTTTCTAAACGACCTAATTTTTCTAAAACATAAACTATTGTTCCGTCATTTTGATTTTGCAAGAAAGACAAAAGGGCTTGAGTGTCATTTTTTAATTCATCAATCATTTCTCTATTAACTTGTTTGCTTAATAGCGATCTATTCATATTTTCTATTTTTTTAAATCTTCTATTGAAACACCAAGTGTTTTGGCTAACTTCGCCATAACGAAAATTGGCGGTGAAATTATATCCTTTGTCCGAATTTATTTTAGCAAAAAAGCAAACGAGGGAGAATAGTGCCGCGCTCCGCGCGGCACACCCCGCCCAGCGGCGAGCCATTTTGCGGAGCGCGGCCCGCCTCGTGGCCGCGCGGAGCAACCCTTTCAAACGAGGAAGTATCAATCTGCGGTGTCTATTGTACAAAATCCGAACTTTTTTTGAAAGCAATCCTGATGAAAGTTAATCGCACGCGCGGAGCGCGTGGTGACTCTAAATTGAATCGTACGCTCCACGAAAGCCCCGCCACCGCCTCGCTTCACTCGGCAACCCCAAAAAGAAAAAATGTTCCTTGCTCTGTTGATTTTCGCGGGGGTGGATTTTTTCTTTTTGGGGTTCTGCCCGTAAAGATATTCGAGCAGTGTGGCGGGGCTTCAATGCGGTCTCGGTTTTGCGAAAACTATTTTCTGGGGATATGGATTTTCGCAAAACCGAGACTAATTTGTTTTTGGATTTTGTCCGCGCGGAGGAGGGGTCTGGGGAGGAATCCGCGCGGGCTTCTTTTCGGATTTTTGCGCAACATTAATAAAATCTCTCCTAAAGATAACCTTGCCACCTTTCAAAATCTTGTTCTGTCGCGTTTAGTAAACTATTATCGTCAACGATTATTTTTCTAGTATCAGGATTCATACTAGACAATGCTGATTTTAATTTTCTAAATTTGTCGGGTATTGATTGCAATTTTTCTTGGATAGCTTTTTCTTGAGGGTCAGTACTTTCTTTTTTATTCATTCCAAGTTTATCTAAAAGCTCATCAAATTTTGGACCTGCGTAGTGTGCTCCATATTTTTTTTCGGGGTCGTATCGTCTTTTTATATCTTCTACAACATTCATTTGTTTAGCACCATAAGATAAGATATGAGACATTCTTTCTCTATCTTCCACATCAACAGCGGCTAACCATTCTTTATCAGTTTTATAATCTGTTCGTTTACCAGCGTAAGTTACATTTGCTTCTGGATTATTTTCAGGATCGGCTAAGCTCATATAGTATGCAACAGTTTCTAATTTTCCAGACAAAATTGCGTCTTGAATTTTTGGTATCCATTCTGGGCCAAGATGCCGTAATCTGTTTAGAGTTTCCTCTGATCCTAATTGTTCCCTAAAGTAAGCAACGATTCTTGGGTCTAAAGAGGATTCGGCTTGATTTTTAATATTAGTAGGTGTATCAAATTGTTGCTCTAAACCTTCAAGGCGTTTCTCGCTTTGCTCAAGAGATAATTCAAGTGCTTGGCTTTCTTTTTCCACTCCAACAATTTGAGACTCTGATTCAATAGTTTGTCCTTCCGAAGTCGGTTTTATTATCTCGCTATCGTTTGGTTTTTGATTTTCAATTCCCATATAAACTATCCTTTATTTTTTTGATTTTCAAATTTTCAAGAGACCATTTAAGAAACTCGTAAAATTTAATTTTTTCTGAATTTTTCCAGAGTTGAAATCTCAACTTCTCATTTTTATATTTCAATTCCTGTGATATTTGTAAATTTTGCATAAAATATTAAAAATTCAGTAAACTTTTTATGAATAGAGTTTTGATCCAATCTCGTTACATCTTTTTTGGAATGCCAGAATTTCCTCATTTTCAAATACCTCCTTGCTTTCCCAGTAGCCAATTCTTTTCTCCAAATCTGCATGCCATGATTTAGCAGAAGCTACATCTCCGCTCTCAACGAATTCTTCCGTCTTTTTCAAAACATTACTTATTTCAGCACGAGGAATTTTGCCAATAATTTCCTCTATTTCAGCTTTCGATGAGGAAATATCAAGACCAGCTTCTTCGGCTTCCGTCAAAGATTTTTTCAAATCTTCATACACAGTATCGCCATAAGTGAGTTCACCGCTCAATGTTTTACGCGCAGTGTCTTTGTAGAAATTAAGCTTCTGAATTTCTCTCGGTTCCTCTGCACTATTTTGTGGAGATTCAAATTTGTTCATATATAATTTGCAAATTATTTAATAAAGTCATCATAATATAAAAAATAGATTTATGGAAATTTGTCTGCGCGCAAAAATCCGAAAAGAAGCCCGCGCGGATTCCTCCCCAGACCCCTCCTCCGCGCGGACAAAATCCGAATTCTGAAACTTGGCGGAGAGGGAGGGATTCGAACCCTCGCGCCGGGCAAATACCCGACCTAAGAGTTTAGCAAACTCTCCCCTTGAGCCGCTTGGGTACCTCTCCGTATTCACAAACAATTTTATATTTTTTCACCAGCAAAAAACACTACGGCAAGCGAAAAGTATTGTTTACTGTACCATTTTTTGAACCAGAGTGTCAAAATGAAAAAACAATGGAATTTTGAGCGAATTTCTGTTACTCTAAAATAAGTCATTTCGCACTTGTGGTATAATACCTCTATTGCAACTTACCTCTATGCCAAAGACAAAACAAAATCAAACAATCCAACCCAAAGGAAGCAAGCAAGATCAAGAGCATGGAACAGTCTATGCAGAGTGGCAGTTCCCAGAATTCTCTCAGCACGAGAGAAGTCTCGGTTGGTATATTACCGGCGCAGTCATTGCAGCGGCATTTTTTATCTATGCACTTGCTACAGACAATTATCTTTTCGCCGTGAGTATTCTCATTTTCATTATTATCATCTTTTTCCAACATAAGCGGGAACCGTTGCCGATAGCGTGTCGCATCATGGAAGATGGTCTTGCAGTAGATCAAAAATTTTTACATTATAAGAATCTCAAAAATTTTTGGATCATTTACAATCCGCCGGCTGTCAAAAGATTATATTTGAATTTTGAGAACGGTTGGAAGCCAGAAGTTTCAATTCCGCTCGAAAATCAAAATCCGCTCTATATCCGAAATATCCTTTTGCAATATCTTCGCGAAGATGCGGAAAAGACAGAAGAATCTCTGTATGATTCGCTCTCAAGGCAATTAAAGTTATGAACACGCGAGACCGCTGCTAAAATGACGAACCTGCATCGTAAGGGGAGTGTGAGTCGGACGGGGGGAAACCAACTTATGGCTTTCTGCTTCCATCTTCAATCTTTAGCAATCACCGCAGCAGTAAGAGCGAATTTTTTATTTTGGCGCAGTGCTTGTGCTGCGGCATGCATCGTTGCGCCAGTCGTCCAAACATCATCCACAAGTAGGATGGAGCGCACCGCAGCAGGAAGGGGTTGAACGAGGAGAAAAGCGTCTGCGACATTCTGTTGTCTTTGCTCATACGAAAGTTTCACTTGCTGACGAGTGTATCGTGTACGGATCAGATAATCATGAGCGAACGGGATATGAAGATCTTGCGAAAGAAAACGCGCAATAATTTCCGCTTGATTAAAGCCGCGCTCGCGCAATCTGCGCCGGTGTAATGGAATAGGGATTATGAAATCATAATTCGCGCGCCGGATGACAGAGAATAATATTCGACACGCTGATGTAAAAGCTGATGGAATACCAGAATATTTCCCATCATGAATGAGTTGTTGAAGAAAGGGATTTTTATACGATCCCACCCAAAAAAGCTTACGAATCAGTGGACGAGGTTGAGCGATATTTCCGGGAGTAAAAAGAAAGGGTTCACAAGTACGGCACAAATAAATATCAAAGCGGCCGCAGTGGATGCAACGGAGAGGAAACAACATGCGAGTAAGAAATGAAAAAAGTGACATAGAATATTTGGTAAAAATAAAAATGAACGTCTTGCGGACGCCATAGGTATCTTACCTGAAAATAAACAGGAAAACAATTTCCTGTTTATTGTTTGGATACTTGAAACAATCTAACTGACACTGAATTGGATAAGTTTTTTTTGTATATCTCCACCAGAAACTCGGAAACCTTTGCAATAAATAATCTTTTCGGAATAATCTATATCTTCAAAATAGGCGAGCTGAACACGAAAGTTTTTTCATTAAACTCCGAACGAAAAATTTGTACAGCTCTTTTTATAATTTCATGAATCGTATGATAGTTTTTGATAATAAAGTAGAGGTCCACATAATCTTTCCACTTGGCTCGTCGACCTAATGCATACGCCTTCATTGCGCCTAATGTGAGCAAATCAGGAAGTCGAATAATGTCTTGAAATTGTTTTGGCGCTGCTATTTGAAACGGATACTGAAAGAAGGTAAATCTGACATTACTCACGATCACCGTGTATTCTCCTTTTTCGTCTCGTATTACTCGATTGATTTTGTTGTGCCGCACAATTTTTTCGTATCTTAAAATTTGCCAAAGTATCATACTGGCAAAAATAAAAATCAATGGATTGTCGATGGCCTATTTGGAGTGCAATAGCAGTGCCACCAACTAAAACGAAGTCCGAGGCAAATAACTTCACGAGGGGTAAAAGACTGTGTTGTGCTTTTGTGAGGACCTCTTTATGCATGTTTTTTAAAATACAAAGTAAAATAGTTTACAATTTTAGGGTTATAATTCATCCGTTTTTGTTTAATTTGTTTTCTGAAAATTCGCGCTACTTTTTCTCTGCCCAAAATAGCAATCATTTTTTTTATGTCATCAAAATCTCCGTAATTCAAAACACTTTCCACAACGGCCCCTTCAGAAAGATGTTGGAAATCTTTCGTGTACCAAATCAGATAAGGTCTTGTTTGCATGAATTCATGTATGGTCATAAAGAAATAGTATCAAAATATAAAATGATTTTCAATGCGGATGCGTCTGTTCACTTGAAGAATGTGCAGTACATGAATACCAAACGTAAATTCGTTCAAGGTGTGTGCATAAAGCAAGGAATTTTCATCAAACCCGTACTCGGTTCAGGGCAAAAAAGAAAGAGCGCTCAGAATGACTTCGGTGGAAGAAACTCATGAGCGCTCTTGAAAAAGAAAGGTAGGCAAAAAACGAGCGAGGAGAAAAAGCAAGAGAAGTTTGAGAAGTGAGAAGGAAAGAGAAAATAGCGAGGAAAGATGCGGGAGAAGATGAACGAAAGATGAGGACAAAACGAGAGGTATTATTCTTCGTCAGGGACCTCAAACGCCCCGAGGTCGTAAAGGGCGATACCGTCACCGTTGCCATCGGCAGGACGATGGACGCCACGGACATCCTCGTCGGGTCCATACGTCGCTGCGTCCACGGCAGAGGAGGTATTCTCTGGAATGTGACCAATGACAAACTGCGGATCAGCCCAAATAACATACGGTGAATCGCAGGCTGCCCCACATTCGCTCCCCCACAAGATTGTCAGATTGGAAAAATCAGGAGTAACGCCAGTGACAGGAGATGAGGAGCTGAGGAGAATCGAGGTCTCGATGAAAATTCGGTGCTCTGCGCGCAGGGCAGTCACTGTTGATTCAATTGTTACGAAACTCATATGCACGTACGGTCCCTCACCGACTTCAACGCCATACGCTAAATTTGTATAAACGTCGACATTGGAGAGGATGAGTTCGACCTGATCCAATACCGTAACTCCACCGTTAAGCATGGAAGATACGATCCGAACCGTGGCATCGGCATTCGCAAGCACACTTGCATAACTGCCGGTGATTTCGGACAGGACGATATACATCCGTGCCATATCAGTGGCAAAAACACCAAGCTCGCCATTGATTCGGCTTTCATTGACGAAGATGTTTGACGTGCCGTAAGCTATAATTCCTGGCGCAGCTTCTGCGATGTGAATGTTCCAGAGCATCCCAGTCGCATCTCGAAAGGCGAATGCCGCGTTGTCAGCGCGATTGTCAACTCGCAGAGTTTCAAAATTGATCCCTGTCGAATTGATAATCTCAAAAGTGCTGCACGCCTCGCCGCCGTTTGAGATAGACGGGATAGCTTCTGGGTCGCCTTGCAACGTGAGCATTTGCTTGTTAGAAATGTGGATACATCCGTTGTAAGGCATTCCGGTATCAGTAATGAATATTGTTCCGGACTCAGGTGCCGCGTCTACAGCACTTTGGATTGACGAAAATTCCTGCGGTACGCACAGTGTTGTCTCTTGATGACAATTTTCTAGCATCTCGCACGCATCACCGGTACCATCGCCATCCGTATCCGTCTGATCGGGATTCGGAACCTCGGGACAATTGTCGCAGTCGAACGGAATCCTGTCTCCGTCGCCGTCGTATTCACAGAGATCGCCGAGTCCATTACCGTCGCAGTCCGCTTGATCCGGATTGTGATATCGACAATTATCTTGCTCATCGCACACCTCATCTCCATCTACATCATTACACGGGTCACAAGCATCATCGATGCCATCATTATCAGTATCCCAATTCCAATTGGGTACATCCGGGCACGAATCGCAGACATCCCCAAAACCATCATGATCATCATCAGCTTGATCTGGATTGGGGACCTCTGAACAATTATCACACGGATCACCCACGCCATCGGTATCTCCGTCTGCTTGCTCTTCATTCCGATACAACGGACAATTGTCTTCCGCATCCGGAATACTATCGTCGTCATCATCCTCATCACAAGCATCACCAAAACGGTCCGTGTCCGTATCTCGTTGATCAGGATTAAAAGTTGCGGGACAGTTGTCACACGTATCGTCGATGAGGTCTTCATCCTCATCGCCAATGTTGGCATCATGAGGGCAATCGTCACAGACATCTCCAATGCCATCCCCGTCAATATCCGCCTGGTCGACGTTCGGGTTGTAGGGGCAGTTATCTTGCCAATTTTCGATACCATCGCCGTCGAGGTCGACGATATAACATGTTGGCGCTGCGAAAGAAGCAAAACAGAATAAAAACACCACAAACATCAAGTTTTTCGCGTTCATCGCACATCCTCCTTAAAATTCAAAGAACGCTTCTCAACATCCACCCTATGTGTGTGTCGAGAATGAAATTTATGTCCTCAAAAGGACACGCTATCTTATATTATTTTGTAAATTTTGTCAAGGCCAGCCAGCGTATGCAAGGTAAGGAAAAAAAACTCGCGAGTTCGGTTCGAAATAAAAAAGAAAGAGCGCTCAGAATGACTTCGGTGGAAGAAACTCATGAGCGCTCTTGAAAAAGAAAGGTAGGCAAAAAACGAGCAAGAAGAAAAAGCAAGAGAAGTTTGGGAAGTGAGAAGGAAAGAGAAAATAGCGAGGAAAGATGCGGGAGAAGATGAACGAAAGATGAGGACAAAACGAGAGGTATTATTCTTCGTCAGGGACCTCAAACGCCCCGAGGTCGTAAAGGGCGATACCGTCACCGTTGCCATCGGCGGGGCGGTGGACGCCACGGACATCTTCCGTGGGCCCGAAGGGCTGGACATCGATCGCTGGAGAAGTGCGTGCCGGAACGTGTCCTGAGACGAATTGTGGGTCTGCCCACAGAACGTTTTCGGATTCACAAACCTGGCCGCACTCATGTCCATAGACGATGTTTTTCTCTGTCCACGTTGGGAGTGATGAACCGTCGACGGGTTTATTGACTCCGTAAAGAATCGAATTGCTGATGTTTGCCGTGCATCCTTCGCAAAGCAGTGCGGTCCAGTTTCCCTGGAGTGTCACGAAGTCGAATCGAACTTCCCCACGAGTCCAGAGTCCGACGCCGACATCTGAGTATCCAATTTCAGTGTTGTAGACATCGAGCGTCGCATCCTCATAAAGACGGACGCCACCTTCTTCTACGACAGAACCAGACAAGCGCACAGTAGCGTCATGAACAGCAAGCAGACCCACGTTTCCACCGGAAATATTCGAGTGAAATACCGAAAGATTGACGTCGTCGCTCACGACTACACCTTCGGTACCTTCGATATGACTGTCGATGAGGAAGAAAAATTCGATGGAACCTTCCATGAGTACTCCACTCGAATGATCCCCCCAACCGAAAGTCGAAACTCCCCACATGCGGCCCCCGAACATATCGTTCAGCGCCACCGCAGCCCTACCCCAGGTGTTGTGAATCCACAGGTATTGTAGAGTGACTTCGCCAGTGTGTTCGACGAGAAACGTGGGACAGTTTTCCGCTGGCGGGTCAATAATCGCTGGAATGTTGTCGGGATCGCCGGTAATCGTCAGGTTATTTTTGCCGAAGACCCTGACACACTCCACGTAGACTTCCGCCTGGGCCGTGACGAAAACGGTAGTGTGATCTCCAGCCGCATCCACAGCAGCCTGAATCGTGGAATACTCCTGTGGAACGCAGAGTATTGCTGGATCTGCACAGAAGCCATCTTCATCACAGACATCGCCGAGACCGTCGCGGTCGAGATCTTCCTGGCCTGGGTTGTGAACGTCGGGGCAGTTATCCTGCCAATTAACGATTCCGTCCCCATCCACATCAATGACATTACATGTTGGCGCAGCGAACGCAACAAAACAGCTCAGCAGGGTCATGATCACAACCTCTGGTTTCATGACGTTTCTCCTTTCTCTTGATCTCCAAAATCAAAGATCGTTTCTCAAACACACGTCCTATACGTGTGTCGAGAATTGATTCCAACATAAACACAACTTACCCTGCAGTATTTTTTAGATTTTGTCAAATAAATTTTTCAAATAAGAACCTTACTTCGTAAATACGAGTTGTTGATTTTTCAGTTTTATTTTAATTATATCACCGGTGGAAAAGCGATCTTCCAGAAGCATTTCCGCGAGCGGACTTTCGATGAGATCCTGAATCATACGCTGCACCGCGCGCGCACCTTGCTCCGGTTTAAAACTTTGCTCGGCAATAAATTTTAAGACAGAATGATTCACGGAAAGCGTAATTTCTTTTTCTGCAAGATGCTCCATAACTTTTTGGAGTTGCAGATGAACAATCTCTTCAATATTATCCAAAGTCAACGGTTTGAATACAACAATCTGATCAACGCGATTAATAAATTCTTGTCGAAAAATTTTCTTCAATTCACTTACGACTTCTTCTTTCACCGTTGCAAAACGCTCGACAATATCAGATTTATGTTTTGGTTCATCCACGCGAAATCCAATCGATGCTTCTGTGTTAAATTTATCGAGTCCGATATTCGACGTCATGATAATAATCGTATTCTTGAAGTTCACTTTACGGCCAGTCGCGTCCGTGAGGTGCCCTTCATCTAGAATTTGAAGGAGCAGATTAAAAACATCGGGATGCGCTTTTTCAATTTCATCAAAGAGCACTACGGCGTAGGGTTTACGCTTGACTTGATCAGTAAGTTTCGCGCCCTCTTTATAACCGACATACCCAGCCGGTGCGCCTATGAGTTTGGAAATATTAAAACTTTCACCGAATTCGGACATGTCGATACGAATCAGTGCATTGGGATCGTGAAACACCGTGCGTGCAAGCACTTTTGCAAGTTCTGTTTTTCCAACACCCGACGGACCCATAAAGATGAAGGATGCGATCGGTTTATCGGGATTAATAAGTCCTGCGCGGGAACGCCGCACGACGCTCGATACAATCTTTGCGGCTTCTTCTTGGCCGACGACGTACTCGGAGAGTTTTTGTTCCAGATGCAGAAGTCCGCGTTTATCACTCGCAATGAGGTCTTGTACTGGGACCTTTGTAATACGCGAAATAACCTGCGCAATGTCTCGTGCGCGCAGCGTGCCGTATACCGGCTGTCTCGTACGCGATCGAAGCGTCTTGTAATTGCCAAGTTTTTTACGCAGAGCGAATTCGCGGTTTTTCAAGCTCAACGCATCATTAAATTTTTCTTCAAGCACCGCAGTATTTTTATTGCCAGCAATCTGCATAAGTTCGCGTTCCAAATTCAGAATCGTCCGGCTCAAAATATCCGTCCGACGGCGAATACGAAATTTCGACGCGGCTTCATCAATCAAATCGATTGCCTTGTCCGGTAGAAATTTATCTTGAATATATCGCACGCTTAATTTGACGGCCGCAACAATTGCTTCGTCGGTAATACGCACCCGATGAAATTGTTCATAATTCCTGCGGAGTCCTTTCAATACTTCCACAACCTCGTGCTCCGGTTGTTCTTCTACAAGAATAGATTGGAAACGGCGTTCAAGTGCTGCGTCGGATTCAATGTACTTATGATATTCAGCAAGCGTTGTTGCACCGATACATCGAATGTGGCCTTTCGATAAAGCAGGTTTCAAAATATTTGCAGCGTCCAGTGTTCCGTTGCCGGTGCCGCCTGTTCCGCAAATTGTATGGATTTCATCAATAAACAAAATAATATTCGGGTTACTGTGAATTTCGTCGATAATTTGTTTAAAGCGTCCTTCAAATTCTCCGCGATAAATAGTTCCAGCAATCACAAGTCCTAAATCAAGGCTGTAAATTTTTTTATCGAGCAGAATATCTGGAACCGCACCTTCAAGTACGCGCTTCGCAAGACCTTCAATAATCGCAGTTTTTCCAACACCAGGCTCGCCGATAAGAATAGGATTGTTTTTCGTGCGGCGCGAAAGAATATGTATCAGACGATCAATTTCTTCTTCGCGACCGATCACAGGATCAATTTCTCTCTGTAATTTTGTATCCGTTAGATGCGTGCAGAAAAAATCCAGTGCCGAATTTTGCTGGGCTTTAACTTCATGAGCGGCTTCCGGCAACACGGTCTCCATAGGTCCTTCATTCTGAAACGCTTCAGTGAGATCAGTGAATTTCGAAGTACTCTTCAAAATAGTCAGAAGATTTTGTTCTAAGAGCTGTGTATCGAGACCAAAAGTTTCCAAGATATTGTGCGATTCTCCTTTGACAATTTCAACGATGCCGTACAGAAGATGTTCGGTGCCAATATATTGATGCTGATATTTGGAAGCAAGAAGCGCCGCTTTTTCAATCGCTTTGCGAGAAACTTCGGAGAATTCTGGCAGAAACATTCCGTCACTCAGAGATTCTGATTCTGTGCGAACATACTTTTCAGATATAAATTTCTTCAGCGGTTCAATACGTAGGCCAGCTTTAGAAAGTAGTTCGCCGCCAATACTCCCGCGTTGTTGCACAAGACCAAACAAGAGGAATTCAAGATGGACAGACTTACTCCCAAGTTCAATAGCAAAATTGACACTCGCGGCAAGGCTGTTTTTGAGATGCGTAGTAAACTTTTGGAGTATTTCGCTGTCCATAAAAATGAATTTTAGTTTTTTATTTTGTGTTTTTTAAACTTTTGTAGAGAACAAAAATATAAATGACGGCAATAAGCGGCCCTAGAAAAATATCAATCAGCGGTCCGATATAGGGGACGAAAGCAATTGTTGCACCGATGCCGAAAAATACAATATACGGAAGTATGACGCGGAGAATGACAGCTCCAAAACGTCCTTGAATAAGAGTGTAGCTTTCTCGTATGGCATCAATGACGCTGGTTTGTTCCAGAATAAGCACATAAGGAGCAAACATGAGCCATATGCCAATGAAAAAGAGTGTGATCGTGCCTACAATAAAATCGACGACACTGAATCCTACATCAATCCAATTTAACTGAATTACAGCAATCCCAGTGCCAAGAAGCGCTGTAATGAGATTACCGGCAAGTGAAGCGAGTATAGTAATAAAAAGTGCGAGGAGCGAAAGCAAAATAAGTGACCAAAGTTTCGTAAGAGCTTTGTAAAACGCTTGCGAAAGAGTGAGTTCTCCCTGACCTGTGTGTCCTAAAAATTCAATAAACATGATATTCATCAGCATTTGAATGAGGAGGATGAAGAATGCTATGAATAATGCTACTCCAAAAAACGCACCGAAATTCAGAAAAAAACTCGATGTCGCGTCTGTCCTGCTACTTGATTGAACGAGTCCAACAAACAGCAGAATGAGTATGGAAGAAACAAATATATTCGCAACAAGTATCAAACAGAATTTCTTGTAAAAACGCATGAGATAGTTCCAGGAATCATGCAGAATGTCGGCAATCGTTGGAAGTTTTTGTTTATTTGTGTTTTGCATAGTGTTGTTTAAGAGGCCATACCGCGCAGGGCTTGAATGCGAAGTTTTATAGGCGGATGTGTTGAGAATAAATGAGTGAAAGATCGCATCGAACCAAAAGGATTCGCGATATAAAGATGCGCTGTAGCACTATTGACGCGCCGAATAGGTTGATCCTGTGCACCAATTTTTTCTAGCGCTTTCGCCAGAGCTTCAGGATAACGAGTTAGTAAGACCCCGGAAGCATCCGCAAGAAATTCACGACGCCGCGAGATAGCAAGTTGAATAAGTTTCGCAATAAATGGGGAGAGGATCGCTAGGACAAGTCCGACGATTGCTAAAATTGCACCGAGTTGCGGTACCGAACGATCCTCACGACGACTGTGTCCGCCAAAGAAACTCCAACGCAAGAAAAAATCAGCGAGTAATCCGACAAGCCCTACACAAATGATTACAATCATCATGAGTCGAGTGTCGTAATTTTTGATATGTGAAAGTTCGTGGGCAGCAACGCCTTCCAACTCCTCATTTTCGAGATGTTCGATAATACCCGTCGTAAAGGCAATGGAAGCATGTTGAGGATCACGGCCCGTCGCAAACGCATTCATCGCAGAGTCGTGAATAATATAGACTTTCGGTACCGGCACCCCCGCAGTAATACATAAATTTTCAACGATGCGGTGCACGTATGGATGTTCTTTCGGATCGATGGGTTGCGCTCCAGAAGTCCAAAGTGCGATGCGATCGCCAGAGTAATAACTCACAAGTGACATGCCGGTTGCAATCACTCCAGCAAACACAAAGGCACTCGGGCCATATTGCAGGAGCTCGCTAAAAACGAAACCAACAGCAAGAATAAAAAGAACAAACACACTCATCAGAAATATTGTGCGTCGTTTATTCGCAGCAATGTGTTGATAGGTAGTCATGAGATTTAAAATTTCACACTCACATTCTTGCGTTCTTCTTCTGCTTCAATTTCAAAAAATTCTCGTTGCGAAAACCCAAGCGATTTTGCAATCATATTCGTCGGAAACACTTCGAGTTTCGTATTGTAATCGCGCACATTGGCATTATAGAATCTGCGTGAAGCCTGAATTTTGTTTTCGGTATCAGACAGTTCGTCTTGAAGTTTGCCAAAATTTTCATTGGACTTGAGTTCAGGATAATTTTCTGAAACCGCGAAGAGTGTCTTGAGAGTACTCGTGAGCATATTTTCCGCTTCGCCTTTTGCTTTCGGACTGCCCGCGTTCATCGCTTTCGTCCGCGCTTCGGTCACGTTTTGCAAGACTGAAGATTCTTGTTTCGTAAAACCCTTTACTGTTTCTATAAGATTTGGAATCAGGTCGTACCGACGTTTGAGTTGCACGTCGATATCAGACCACGCTTCATCGGTTTGATTTTTACTGCGAATTAAACCATTATAGGTGACAATGAGCCACAAGATAATAAGAATAACGACACCGAGAATGATCCAGAGAAATATCGCCATAAAAAATTATTTAAGATTGATTAAGGAATTTGATAAATGAGTTGTGCGATGTTCGTGCCCGTAGAAGATTCGGAATCAAGAGAAATCTGGACCGTGTTGCCGACAGTCAAGTCGTTCCGCGTGAGTGTCGTCCGCACTGCCGGTTTTCCAGAGGCTTCGTCAATCGTAGCCTGCAACGATGGCCACAAGAGGTACTGAGTGTTTGCGTTTGTGAGAACCGTGAGCTTTTGTTCAGTGCCAGAAAGTCGAATTTCAAAAGTATCGTCAGAAATTTTCGTAATAATACCTGTACGTACGTCTGTTGTTGGAGTTTGTAAAAGATTGGATGTTTGTCTCAGGGTATTCGATGTTGCGGTACGTGCCTGTAGGGCGCTTTGACCGTGAAGGTACCCCCATGTGTATGCAACAATCCCGGCGAGGAACATAAAGTATACGGTAAAAACACTTGCAATCAATGCACGGTATTCAAGAGGCATCGAAAGGATTGATGAGTGTTGTTTGTTGGAATTTGATTTCGTTGACATAGGCATAAAAACTATGTTACAGTAAAAAAGATTTTTGATTGTAGGAACGCTTTCATTATAGAACAAAAATTGCAAAAAGTCAAAGTTTTTTGTAGCTTGCTATAAGTTACAAAAAGATTCAACACAACACCAATGTATTACAAAAATAATTTTCAAAGCGATTCCAAAAATACATACTCAGCAAAAAAATACTTTTCAATTGCTTTTCAGTGGAGTCTGAGTTGCGCCATCCTAATACTCGGGTTCAGTTTCGGGATCTTACAGGTACAAGCCGCATGGCAAGAGCCGCCAGCAGGATGCGAAACCCCTGATTCGCCATCCTATGATGATGGGGCGTGCAATATTACTCCTCCGTTAAATACATCAGCAGCAGCGCAAGTGAAACTCGGCTCACTCACAACCGGTGGACTGATTTCCACAAACGGCTTGCGCATTCAAGGTGGAACTATAGATTTTACCGGCGCGAGTAATGTGACTCTCGGTATCGGCGTCGTTGATACTGCAGAAATTCAGAATGCAACTATTTTGTGGGAGGATCTCAATGGAGACGTGACAAGTCGCATACCAGATCTCAACAGTCTTGATACGCGTTATGACGCGCGATACGTGAATATCCCGGGTGACAGCATGACTGGCGGTCTGCAATTTCAAACCGTGGATATTAATAATGTCCCAGCGCGCGGAGTAATAGAAATCAATCAACCGCCCACAGGCAAACACGCGATCGGTATTTTTGAATCAGGAAGAGATGCTGTAAGTCTTTTTGTTCGGCTCGTAGATAACGCAAATGCAGCAGCACTACAAGCCATACAAAATAGCGGAAACGCACCCATAGCGCTCTTCAATGCTGCAGGAGGAAACGCTTTGCAAGCAACATCGACTGGAAGCAATCCAACGATCAGCGTGAATTCCACAGGTACCGGCGGTGGAGTCGTAGCAACAACAAACGGCGGCGCAGTATTTACCGGTACGACTCAAAGTGGAACAATCATCGCTGGTACTACAGCAACAGGTACAGGACTTGCCTTGCAAAATATAACATCAGCGCCTTCGCAAGTGACACTCACGGGTCCGTCAGGCGCAGGAGTATTTGAAACCGCGACTTCACGCGTCGTACTCGCTGGTGCGCAAGGTGCTGGCGTGTTTCAGAACAATGCCGTCTTTTTTGAAATGCCACCAAACACAACGCGAATTCACGGAGGTAATATTACGCTCCAAGGCACAGGGAGTAACATTTTTATAGAAAACGGAAATATCAATATCCAAGATGGACAACTCATGGTATCAACTTCATCACCGATCAACCCAGCGGTGGATGTAACAGGAAATGTTGACGTCAACGGCAATCTCACTGCAGCTCTTATTGAAGCCACCGATCATTTCAAGGGGAATGGAATCGAAGTGCGCAATGTCGAAAGCGTTCATAATGATGCGAACGACGCCGAAGGTGCGCTCGTCTCGGCAAAAATACCTGAGATACGAACTGCAGTTTTCACAATAGAACGACTCAACGTAGGTATGCAAACAATAATTCCACTCTCAGATTTTGGGATTCCACATGATGGTTATACCGTCATCCCTGTGGGTTTAGAAGTACTGAAATGTCCAGGTTGTCGTCAAGCCAACAACGAAAACGAGGTATGGAGCGAATACGACCCCTACCTTGGAGAGGAAGATTATCTTCGCTATAACCGATGTGATGGTAATACGTGGCGTAATAATATTCTGATTACGAATCAGCTGCAGGATTTTTCAATGTTCACAATCATATTTACCTATTATTCTGTTCCATCAGATAATCCTGGAAATCCTTGTGGCTATCAAAATTTCAACTTCGATTTGTAGTTGACTGTCGTGCATGTCATACGTCATCTCACAGGATATACGTTTTACGCAACTTTTTTCACTTTTCTTAAAAGTTGGGTTTTGCGCGCTCATTGTTGTAGCCGCATTCATTTTCGTGATACCAAAAAACGCTCAAGCTGCAGAATATAGGAAGTGCCAAGATCTTATTCGCGACTTTCAAACAAACTCGGATACCATCATCATCAATAAAGATAGCACCATCGTAGCCGACAGTAATGCATCCAATAACGACGCAACCGAAGGAAATTTTCGTGTGATTAACTGCTCCGCTTACCATGTCATTGTCAATAATAACGTCACACTACAAATCCAAAACGCGTGGAACACAAACTTAGATGACACAGATGATTTTGGCGTGCTCGTGAAAGCGAAAAATATAACGATTCAGGCAGGGGCTTTGTTGAATGCTGACGGAAAAGGCTATCCGCAAAGTATTGGTCCAGGGCGCGGACTTTCGGGTGGCAGGAAACAACCAGGCAATGGCGCTGGATACGGTGGCTTCGGTGTAAAATTGCTTGTGGATTCGAATCCCGCCGGAAGCAGTGCGTACGGATCATCACTCACGCCACGATCTTTAGGTAGTGGCGGCGGTGGATCGTGGAGTAATGGAGAAGGCGGAGGTGTCGGCGGTGGAGCAATCATGTTACAAGCAAGCGCCAATATATTGGTTGATGGCACGATCACTGCCAATGGTTTACCAGGAGTGAGCGGAGAGTACGCGTGTGGTGGAGGCGCTGGTGGAAGCATTATCCTGCAAGCAACAACCGTCACAGGTGACGGCCTTTTAAAAGCAAACGGTGGCGCCGGTGGCAACGGAGCGATTGCAGGAGGAAGCGCTGGCGGTGGTCGCATTATCGTTCGTTACAATAACGGGAGCGCACCGGCAGGACTCTTGGATGCACAAGCAAATGGCGGCACGAACGCGAACAAACAAGGGCAAACCGGCACTATCGCTTTTTTTAATGCCATAGAGAAAGATATAACGATCGTGCAAGGATTCGAGTTTCGATATGAAGATACCACGCAAGATACCGATAGCAATGGCAAAAGCGAATACCTTTTTCGAAATTTTACAGCGCAAAATACACAGGATCTGCGCGTTGAAGCAGCCGGGCCTTTTGACGGACGAGAGATCATTCTTTCAGGAGGGTTTGATATGACGCAGGCGACATTCACGGTCAATAAGTATATGCAGATACTCAGAGTCGGTGGGGATCTTCACATAAAGAACGAGAGCGTTATTCAGGGAGTAGATGGAGGTAATGTACAAATGGACTGGCAAACTAATGGCGTGTTGACACTGGACGCAAGTTCGCGCATTGATTTTTCTGGTGTTGGCGAACCACCGCAGCCCACTACTGCCTGTCGTAGGCAGGGCGCCGGCGGAGGTGGACATGGAGGTAACGGTGGAGGCGCATCAGAGCAACCTTCTGGTTTTCTCAAACACGGATTGGCGTTTGATCCGCAAGATGTAGGCAGTGGAGGAGGCCAACCGAATTGCGGCGGCAGCGGCGGCAGCGGCGGAGGAGCGGTCTCACTCGCAAGTACCGGCGCAATGAGTATCGATGGCACTATTCTGGCTAGTGGAAAAGACGGCACCGGCGGCGGCAGCGACTCGAATGCATCTGCAGGGGGTGGCGGAGCAGGCGGAGCCATTCGAATACGAACACAAGATGTGGTCACAGGGAACGGAACTTTAACTGCGAATGGTGGCAATGGCGGCGTTGCAGTAAATCCGAATACACAAAAAGGGGGTGGCGGAGCGGGTGGACGCATTCTTATGGAATTTGGCAACGGAGAAATTCCACTGGGTTTGAAAAACGCTCAAGCTATAGCTGGTCAATACGGCAATCCTACGTCTGAACACGGCACCGTCGTATTCCGTAAAAAAAATACATCCCTACCCGATGATATCTGGATTTTTACAACGTTCGATTTTCAGGATATTGAAGCGCTCAATGACACGTATACCTTTCGCAATGTGATTTTTGACGGGGCACCATGGATTCGTATCGAAGGCGCAGGCAATCCCAAAACATTGCAAGCAGCAAGTCTCACCGTGAATAATTCGATCGTGCAACTGGAAAACGGTCTTACATGGGATATAGAAAACGATGTCCTGGTACAAGGTGATTCGCTTATTCAAGCAGCCGCTGGAAAAAAAATCCGGACACTGTTTGATGTTGCTGGAAATTTTACATTCGATGCCAATGCGCATATTCGACTTGATGGCGCAGGATTTCCGGCAGCAGAAGGTCCTGGCAAAGGTGAAAATAACGGTTGTGCAGAACAAACTGGCGGTGGTGGAGGTTATGGTGGATTAGGAGGTTTCGGAACAGGAGCTACTCAGGGCGCAACATACGGTGATCCAAATAATCCGCAAGATTTTGGAAGCGGCGGCGGTGAGGGGTGCGGCAGCACGGGTGGCACCGGTGGAGGAAGTCTTGAAATCAAAGTAGAAAAAGACATGCAACTTTCGGGTCTGATCAGTGTGAATGGAAATCCGGGTAATGGAGATGGAAACGAAGATGGTGGCGGAGGCGCTGGCGGCTCGATAAAAATGAGCGCGCTCGGTACTTGGAGTGGCGCCGGAATGAAATTTCAAGCAAATGGTGGTGCAGGTTCAAATACCTCTATCACGAATGATCCGGTGAGCGGCGGAGGTGGAGGCGGCGGACGCATATACTTATGCGGTCAAAATATGAAGGATGCTGATAATCTTGCGCGGCTGGGCGGACTTGCGCAAGCACAAGGAGGACTTGGCGGGGGCGGTGCTGAACCACGATATAACGGTGCCGAAGGGAGTATTGTTTGGTGTACTTCGGTAAACATTGCTGCAGGTCCAGGGGATCCGGGGAATATACTTGAATGGGGTTGGATCGGAAGTTGCATCGCTGATCTTGGTTCGCCATTTTGCAATCTCAGTGGATCCTTGGGTTGGGTGAGTAGCTCCTGTCGCAAACTCAAAGAAGGCGGCACAATCGATGAAGCAAATTGTGCCCAAGCCTCATACGGTGTAACGGCAGATTTTAATAATGGCGAAATGAGCGGCTTCGCGTGGCTGGGAACACAGGATAATAATCGTAACGCGATTGGCTGGATTGATTTGAATCCGCCAGGGCCATATCCAGCAGACCCACAGCATGGTGTGCGATTCGATAAAGATAATTTCGCAAATCCACTCACAGGCTGGGCGCGTGTGAAGAGTATCTATGAATCGGGTCTCCCAGCTACAGATTGGGGATGGATAAAAATGAGTGGACCGGATGGCAATGGCGGAACATACGGTGTTGTTTTGGAGAAGGTAAATATTGGCGGAGAAGATATTGCACTCCTGAATGGATACGCTTGGTCAGGAAATCCCAATGACAGTTTTCCGGGAGTCGGTTTAGGTTGGATCAGTTTTCAACACGCGGTGAACATTATTCCTGCATATATTCAAACTGTTGGTGGCGATGTATTTGCAGGAGGCAATATCCGTGGTAGCGTGAATCCTCCTCCAGAACCTGGCGCAACATACTTAATTCTTGCAAATGGCAATATTGTGAATTTCACTTCAGCCCAGGCAGGACCAGAATATGTGCAAGAAAATGTTGGTCTTTCGGAGATGAATCTCCCGAGTCCCGCCAATCAATACGCAAATGTTTTAGGAAAAATCGATAAACAAAAAATCGTCACGGTCGTTGATGGAACAAAAAATGTGTATGGTGATATTGTGCAATCATTTCTTGTACAAGACCCCTTGTTTTTAAACGGTTCAGTGTGGGTTGCGGAAGGTGATCAAACGCTGAATGGATTGAGCATACGGAACGGTGCAAATGCATCAGAAGATGCAAGCGGTTTGATTATTGTGAATGGAAACCTTACACTCAATGGCGATATTATTTACACGAGTATTGGCGATATTCCGATTTTGCACACACAGAATCTGGCGTCAGTTGCATGGCTGATTGAAGGAAATCTGACGATTGGTCCAGCAGTCGAAAATCTTGTAGGCGCATTTATCGTACTCGGTCAGGTGATTATTCCGGACTCAGCTCCGGAGTCAGAAAAATCATTGACCGTGCGAGGCTTGATAATGGCGCAAGGATATCAGTTTGGTAGGAGCTTTTCTGGCACGCCAGGAAATCCACAACCTTCAGAACAAATTTTCTACGACGGTCGTTTGCTTGCGAATACTCCTCCAGGACTTTCCGACTTTGCTCTGGCGCTTCCAAAAATAGAGAGGATAGCGCGGTGAGCGCAGTCGTGGTATAATGTATGAAACATTAATGAGCCATTTCATGGGTTTATTTTCTTCAAACAAAAGTTATCTTGGGATCGATATCGGAGGTTCGGCAATCAAAATGACAGAACTCAAGAATGAAAAGGGTAGGCCAAAATTGGTAACCTATGGTTACACCGAGCAGGAAACCGATATTTTACACAATGATAGCGAACAGGCAAAAAACACGATTATAGGCGCTCTGAAGCTGATTCAAGAAAAAGCAGTAACAACAACACGAAAAGCAGTAGCAGCATTGCCTAGTTATACAGTATTTAGTTCGGTGATACAATTGCCAGTGATGTCCAAAAAAGACCTTACCGCGGCAGTGCGCTGGGAGGCAAAAAAATTCGTGCCGATGCCCATCGAAGAGATGGTACTAGATTGGAAAATTCTTGATACATTTCCGCACGTAGAGCTTGTAAAAGAATCGCAAGAACGAGAAAGCGAAAAAGAAACGAGTGAACAAATTCCCGCAAACATTCCGCGCATTCCGACATCGAAAGAAAAATATAAAAATATTCATATTCTGCTTACCGCTGCACCAAAAAGTCTTGTGCAACGATATATTGAAATCTTCAAAAGTGCAGGCATAGAACTCGTAAGTCTTGAGACTGAAGCTTTTGCACTCGAACGATCACTCATTGGCAACGATCCTTCTCCGATTATGACTATTGATATGGGGGCTGTAGCTACGAATATCAGTATCATGATCGGAAGCATCCCGCTCATTAACCGAAGTATAGATATCGGAGGGAGCACGATCACCAAAACCATTAGTAATAGTCTCAATATTGATCTCAAGCGCGCTGAACAATTCAAGCGTGATTTTGGTCTGAGCATGAGCGATGATGCAAAAGAAATGTCACAAATACCGAAAAGAATAGAATTTATGATGAACTCTATTGTGAATGAGATCCGTTATATGATGAATATCTATCAAGATCAATATGCTCAACCGCTTGAAAAGATTATCCTCACAGGAGGTTCAGCGTGGCTCCCACAATTACCGAATTATTTAAATGCAACGTTTGGGATACGAACTTTCATAGGCGATCCATGGGCAAAGATTATTTATCCCGTTGATTTGAAGCCGGTGCTTAATGAATTGGGTCCAAGTTTTGCAGTATCAATAGGCCTTGCTTTGAGGGAAATTATTAAATAACGAACCATGGCGGGTATTAATTTTTTAAATGACAAGGACGAAGGAAAGCCAGAGCAGGAAAAGAAGGCCGTAGTGTCGCAAGAGTTGCAGTATACTCAACCGGAAAAAGAAAAAGAACCATTACGTATGCACAAGCAAAGATGGCGAAGTTTTTTGCGTTCTTTTATGCCGTCAAAAGAGGAAGACGTAAAAATAACCATAGAAAAGTTCGAAAAACCGGCTGAGAGCGAAAAAGAACTTTGGACGCTGCCATCGGTGAAGGACGCAACAAAGTCTATCACGCAGAAACCAGCTGAGCCTCTGCAACAGCCAGAAGAAGTTGAAAGAAAAGAAAAAACGCCAGCACCACTGCCAAAGTTACCAGACATTGAACCAAGAAAGATAGAGATACAAATAGCGAAAGAACCACTGCAAAAGTCAAAAGAACATAAAAGTTGGTTTGAGAGATTGTTGACAAAGAAACCTCAAACCAAGCTGTCACCAACACCTACGCCAATCATCATGCCGGAAGTGAAGAAGTTGAGCCTCGAAAAAAAGGCACAATCTCCGAAGCCAAATCGGCCAAGTTTCGAAGAAATCAAGAAACCGAAAAAAGAAAATGGAAAATTAGAATATACAGCACCAAAGATTTCGCGACCTTACAAAGGTGGAATGAATCTTGACGTAAATCTTGTGCCTTCGGATCTTTTAGCGACACTTGCGCCACAAGACAAAAGTCGCTCGCTTGCGGGTGTCATTGCAGGCTCAGTGATTGTGATTCTCCTCATGTACGTCGGTCTGATTCTTTATGATTATCAGCTGCGTACCAAGACACTGCAAGTGAAAGACGAGATTCAAAATGTTGATAATCAAACAAAACAATATCTCAATCTGCAAGAAGAAGCGTTGAAATTAAAAAAACACATTGATGCAACCTCTGAATTACTCGAGAAGCATATTTACTGGACAAAGTTTTTAACAGAGCTGGAAAAAGTAACACTTCAAGATGTGTATTACGAAAGTATCAGCGGCAGTACCAATGGCGCTTTTAACCTCACAGCGTTTGCGCCAAGTTTTCAAGCAATAGCCGAACAGGTGCGAGCATTTGAAGCTGCTGATTTTGTTGAAAAAGTGACGGTAACAGGCGGAAGCGTTCAGAGCGGAAGTACGGAAGGCGCACCAGAAAGCCTAGAAGGAGCGAGCGAAACAGCAGGAGTAAAGCCAGAGGTCGTCAGCTTCGGTATTACACTACAAGTCAAAAACATGGTATTCCTCAGTCAATAACTCTATGAAAAATTCGTTTTCACAAAGAAGTTTAGCGATGATCAATCAGTACTACATTTTTATTACTATTTTTACTATCCTTGTTTTTATACTTGTCGGCTGGTTTTTACTTTTAGGTCCAAAGTACCGTGCTATTGAACAAAGCGGTGGTTTTAATTACTTGTCTTCTCAGGGAGAATTAAAAGAAAAGCAAGAGTATTTGAAACAATTAAAAACATTGCAGGAAAAATATAACGCACTCAATCACAAAGCTCTTGAAAATTTACGATTTGTTTTGCCGGTAGGTAATAATGTCCCAGAGCTTCTCGTGGCACTCGAAGCACTTGCAAAAGATAACGGATTGCGTCTTGTGAATATTGATGTCTCTGAAGCACAAACAAAAGAGCAAGCGATGCAGGAAGGAGATGCAGTATCATTAGGAGAGTCTCAAAGCTCAGAGGAAGCGTCGCCTTTTGCAATAGAAAATACAGATATTCATCAAGTGAATGTTACTTTTTCTATCGAAGGTATCGATTCCTACGCAGCGCTCAAGGATTTTTTGAGTGAACTGGAAAGTAATATGCGTCTTACGGATCTTCACGCATTCCAATACCGTGAGGGAACAAAAAGTTATGCCTTGAATCTCACAACCTATTACCTCGTTGAATAATTTCGTAACGTATGTCTTCACAATTACCTGTATCTGTAAAAAATATCCTCATCTTAATAACCGTAGTTTTCATTGTGATTGGAATCACTGTGATTACTCTCAGTATTACAAACATCCGAACATTAAGTCGCAGCGCTTCCGAAATTCAAAGCATAACACAGAGCAGAGTCGTACAAGATTTTGAGGCAGAGAAGATTCTGGAAAATTCACAATATGCAAATCTCAAATTTCACGGTGTGTTAGGATATACGCAACAGCAATCTCTAGAATTACTCGACTCAAATATGCCTTTGCCTCCGGAAGAGGTTCAGGTGATCGATCTGGCGTATGGAAAAACACTGCAGATTTTCTGGAAAAATCCACAACCAACTCCAACAGCCGTACGCATCTATCGATCCATCGAAAAAGGAACGCTTGGTGAACGAATTGCCGAAGTTCCAACGAGCGACACGGTATGGTTAGATGAGGAATTAGAAAACGGACAAACATATTATTACACGTTACGCTCAACATTGACGCAAGGAACTACAACTGTGGAATCATTAAACGAAGAACAAGTTGCGGGTATTCCAACTGATACACATGCTCCATTATCGCCAAGCGATATCACACTCAAAAATAATATAGATGATACAAGTATTATCATACGTTGGAAAGCGCCAAAAGATAAGGATCTTGCCGGCGTTAATATCTATCGTTCTGATACGCGCGGGGAAGTCGGTCAGAAAATTGTCTCTGAGCTCACCCAAATCGAATACTTCGACAAAAATTTAAAGACAGGCAAAGAATATTTTTATACCGTTACTTCTGTTGATACAAGCGGCAATGAATCACCGAAAGATACTGCTTTCTCCGTGACAGGGAAAACCAATCCTTTTATACCCTAAGGATCTTTGTGACAACACGACATGAAGAAAGATGACAAACAACTCATACTTGATATTCTGGTTAAAAATAATCTTTTAACTCAACAACAGCGGGAGCAAATTGTTGCAGAAGCAGTAGAAAGAAACGTCGATGTACTCGAAGTGCTTGAAGTAAAAAATTTTGTTCAAGAGGAGATTCTCGCTAAAATTAAAAGTAAAATTTTTAATGTACCCTACATTAATCTCAAAGGGAAACAAATCGAACGAACAGTACTTGAAGTGATTCCCGAAGAGATCGCGAGGAATTATAGAATGGTGGCTTTTCAACGTTCGGGCGATAACCTCGGCATTGCACTCGCAAATCCTCAGAATTTTTTGGCACTTGGAGCGCTCGATTTTCTCGCGCGCAAATACAAATATAAGTTCAATTATTTTATTACGTCTCGTACATCGATTGAAGAGGCTCTGCGCGCCTACTACAATATGAAAGAGCAGGTACAGGAAGTAATGCAGACAGCAGCTGCAGATGTTGCACAGTACACACCGGAGATTGCCGCTAAAGAGGAAGAGGAACCGCAAGCGGTCGTGAAGACCGCGCCTGTCGCAAAGATAGTAAGCGTTATTTTGCGTCATGCGATCGAAGGGAAAGCATCCGATGTCCACATTGAGCCAGTCGCAGAAGAAACGCGTGTAAGGTATCGTGTGGATGGAAAATTGAACACGTCGTTGATTTTGCCAAAAAATGTTCATGCGGCGATTGTGGCGCGCATTAAGGTGCTTGCGAATCTTAAGTTGGATGAAACACGCCTTCCACAAGATGGTCGTTTCCGAATGTTGCTCGATGGACGCACGATTGATTTTCGTGTTTCTACTATGCCGCTTTTGGATCAGGAAAAAGTTGTTATTCGCATTCTGGATACAACGGCGAGTATATTTGAGTTAGAAAGACTCGGATTCGCAGGAAGAAATCTCGAAGTGATGAAGGAGTATATTCAGAAACCGAATGGCATGTTTCTGGTTACAGGACCTACAGGTTCCGGAAAATCTACTACGTTGTATACCTTACTTCGCATGCTCAATCATGAGGGCATCAATATTATTACGCTC
This sequence comes from Candidatus Kerfeldbacteria bacterium RIFCSPLOWO2_02_FULL_42_19, assembly GCA_001818315.1. Taxonomy (GTDB): domain Bacteria; phylum Patescibacteriota; class Patescibacteriia; order HO2-48-17; family HO2-48-17; genus WO2-43-9. The sequence continues at coordinate 103,784 of MHKF01000011.1, read as the reverse complement.
GAAGATCCTATTGAGTATTCGATCGCTGGAGTGAATCAATCCCAAGTTAAACCAGAAATCGGACTCACGTTTGCCAATGGATTACGTTCTATTCTGCGACAAGATCCGGACGTCATTATGGTCGGAGAAATACGTGATAATGAAACCGCGGAACTCGCAGTCCACGCGAGTCTTACGGGACATATTGTACTTTCAACACTCCATACGAACGATGCGTTGGGGGCACTCCCGCGTCTTATTGATATGAAGGTTGAACCCTTTCTCATTGCGTCATCACTGAATGTCGTCATCGCACAACGGCTAGTGCGAAAGATATGTACAAACTGCCGAACAGAAATCAAAATTTCACCAAAGGTGGAAGCAGAAGTGAAGGTGGAGATCGAAAAAATACCGACGGAAAGTTTGCCAGCGAATTTTTCGCACGACAGTCCACTAACGTTTTACCAAGGGAAAAAATGTTCACGTTGCGAACATACTGGATACAAAGGGCGCATAGCGATGGCCGAAGTAGTGATCGTTACACCCACGCTTAAAAACATGCTTGCCGACGGAAGTATTTATGATGGACAAAAGATTGCGGAAGAGTTGAGCCGTCAAGGTATGATTCCTATGCGTACGGACGGAATTTTAAAAGCTCTTGCAGGATTCACGACGATTGAAGAAGTGCTTGCCAAAACCAAAGAATAAAAATATATGCTTGCTGCATTTGATCGAAAAAAAATTCTCATTGTCGAAGATGATGATTTTTTGCGCGAAATGTACAAGTCAAAACTTGAGATGGAAAATTTGCACGTGATCGCGAAAACTGATGGAGCACAAGGTCTGCGAGCTTTGGAAAAATTTGAACCTGACCTTATACTTTTAGATATCATCATGCCGAAAGTGGACGGTTTTGAGGTGCTTGCGAAAATTCGTAAGGATAAAAAATATAAAAAATTTCGCAAAACACCGATTATAATCCTCACCAACCTCAGCACACGTGAAGCAGTGGATAAAGCTTTTGCGCTTGGAGCCAATGATTATTTAATTAAAACGCACTTTATTCCAAGCGAAGTCATGAAAAAAGTGCAAAAATATATTTCATAAGAATATGGACACTGCATCACTTTTATCGCTCAAAAAATTTTTAGCAACTGTGGAAGAGTATAGGGCAAGTGATTTACATCTCTCGGTTGGTAACCCCCCGACGCTTCGTGTTAATGGACAGTTGATACCCATCAAGGAGACAGTCGTAACCCCCAAGTTTGTGACAGAGATTGCCGATGCCATACTAACGGCAGATCAAAAACAAAAATTACAGGAGCAAAAAGAACTTATAGTCACATTCGATTTTGAAAGCAAGAAACGTTTTCGCATCCATTTCTTTTTTCAGCAAGGGTATATATCTGCTTCCATTCGTTCTATCCATAACATGATTCCAACACCCGATCAACTTGGGATCCCAACGCAGATAACACAGCGCTTGCTCGGTATTCATCAAGGGCTGGTACTTTACGTAGGGAGTTTTGGTTCGGGTCGAACGACAACCGTGGCATCGCTCGTGAATCATATCAACAATCAGCAGGCTTGGCGTATTATTACGATTGAGCAACCTGTCGAATACATTTTTGCTGACAATAAAAGCATTATCGAACAACGTGAGGTGGGTAAAGACGCGTCGACATGGAGTCAAGCGCTCGAGAGTGTGTTGGATGAAGATGTGCAACTTGTTGTAGTGAGTGATGTGTTGGGTGAGCAGGTGCTCGAAAAGATTCTCGAAGTAGCTGAGTCTGGAAGATTAGTGTATTCTACAATGAATGCGAGTCACACCGTTAGTGCGATAGAAAGAATTATTAACATGCTGTCATCGGAGAAGAAAACGTATATGATGAGTAAGTTTTCGAGTGTGCTCGAAGCAATTGTCGGACAGAAACTCATTCCCGGAGTCGACGGCGGACTCAAGCTTGCGATGGAAATTTTTATTCCAAATTCCATGACTCGCACGCTCATCAAAGAAGGATCGCTGTATCAACTCTCACATATTATTCAGACTTCGCAGGAAGAGAGTATTCAATCCTTCGATCTTGCGCTTGTGGAACTTGTGCAACAGCATAAAATAGCGCTCGAGCGGGCGATGGAACACGCACACAATAAAGAAGCATTCCGCGCCTTCTTTCGTTAAAACGTCAGTATGGGGTTGTTTACGTACAAAGCTAAAAATGCAGAAGGCGAAACCTTTCATGGAACGGTGGAAGCTGTTTCCGAATCTTCGGCGCAGGAAGCGCTTATTGAGCGCGGTTTGATTGTCATTTTTCTCCGGTTAAAGATTGAAGGAACTATTTGGGAAACTTCACTGCATGTCTTCAACAGAATCTCCGCAAAAGATATCGTCATTTTTGGTCGGCAATTCGCTGTAATGATAGAAGCGAATATTCCGATTGTAAGAGCGTTGAAGATTTTAGCGACTCAGACATCGAATAAAAAATTTCGTGCAGTGATTAATGAAATCGCCGAGGATGTTGACAACGGCGTGAAACTTTCGAAAGCGATGGAAAAACACCCGGAAGCTTTTGATGGTTTTTTTGTGCATATTATTCGCGCGGGAGAGACAACCGGAAAATTAGATGAAGTGCTGCAGTATCTTGCTGATCAAAAGGAAAAAGATTACGACGTGCTGAATCAAGTGAAGGGTGCTATGTATTATCCGGTGTTTGTCGTTGCGGGTATGGTCGCGGTCGGTATTATTATGATGATTTCCGTGATTCCAAAACTCACGGCGATTCTGGAAGAAACCGGTCAAGCGCTGCCGCTTCCAACGCGCATTTTTATTGGATTCAGCAACTTTTTTCAAAGTTTTTGGTGGATATTGATTTTTCTTGTTCTTTTTGCACTGCTCGGTGTGCGCGTTGCAATTTCAATGAAGGCGGGCAAGCTTGTCGTTGATTATGTGAAGCTCCAGATACCAATTTTCGGCAATATTTATAACAAAGTGTATCTTGCGCGTTTTTCGAGAAGTTTTGCGACACTCCTTGCCAGCGGCGTGCCGCTCACAGAAGCTTTACAAATCACAGCTGATGTCGTGGATAACGCTTTTTATCAAAAAGTTTTGGGTAAAACGATTCAAGCCGTGACAGGCGGAGAATCTGTAGCGACGGAAATCAACAAAGCGTCAAAAATTCCTTCCATGGTGGGTCAGATGATGCGCATTGGCGAAGAAACCGGAAAACTCGATCAAGTGTTAGTGAAAATGGCAGAGTTTTACGAAAAAGAAGTGGACGCGCTCGTGCGAGGCCTTGTGAGACTTGTGGAACCGATCATTATTATTTTGCTCGGTCTCGGTGTATTTACGCTCGTCGTTGCGATACTTCTGCCGTTGTATAATCTCAGCGGAGCATTTTAACTTGTAGGAGGTCTTCCTTTTTCTCCTTGTAAAACCTTCGCATATTGATATTGTGGAAGATGAGGTGCGTATTATCAGTGCGGATATATTTTTAATGGCGCTTGTGTAGCCTCGATGTTCATGTTGTTTTCTTATCAAAAGCTTGATATACTCCAAGTAAATGCGGTTTCATACCGCGACCTCATTTAGGTAAAATGATCTTCATACGGAAGGAGGTGAACACATGAAAAACAATCAAAAAGGTTTTACACTCATCGAACTTCTCGTCGTGATCGCGATTATTGGTTTGCTCGCGACGTTGGCTGTCGTATCTTTGCGCAATGCTCAGCAGCGCGCGCGTGATACAAAGCGTGTGTCTGATATTAGCGCAATGGAAACGGCGATCGAATTGTTTTACAATGAAAATACCGGAGTATATCCATTACCTACAACGTGGGCAGAATTGCAAACAGCGCTCGCGCCATATATTAAGACCTTGCCAGTTCCACCAAATCCGACGCAAGAAGAATATGTGTACGCTGTGAACCCCACTTCTGTGGCGCCATTTACGCTCAGACAAGAATACGTCGTAAAGTCAACATTGGAGGATGCCGGTCATAATGCTCTTCTAAGCGATTTTGATGGTACTTACGGTGTAAACGGAACCTCAGAAGACTGGGGCGACGTCGCAGGTGATTTTAGAATAGTTTCTTCCGATGGTACACCAGGTGAAGCAAACAATGTAGTCGCATGTGCCGATGCAAATCCAACCAGGGGTTTTTGTAGGGGTGACGATTAACACAACAAGCATCTGATATTCAAAGAAAAAGGGCCTTTTTGGCCCTTTTTCAGATTGCAAAATTGTGGTATAGTGTAAATAATGAAGCAAGTAAAAAAAGTTGTTTAATGCTCTCACGGGAAGCTCAACAATAACAATTAAATAAAAAATAAAAATGCTCAAGCTCGATATTTTTCGTCAAGCACAAAAAGATTTTCACAAAGCAAAGTCCGCAATTCCAGTACTCTGGGATACAAGACGAATTTTGAGATGGTTCGGAACAAGCACGATAATTATTGCTCTTGGATTTATAGCCTATTTTTGGCTTTTTAGTCGGGGCAATCAAATGGCACGCGATCTGGAACGTGTCACACACATACAGATGGTACAGACTGCTTTAGAAATGCTTTTTCAGGATGAATATTCATACCTGACAGCGGCAGTTGGGTGTGAGCAGGAAGGTATGCCAGTGAAATTCTGTAATTTAAAAGAGTATTTACCAAATATTGATGCAATACAAGATCCGGGTGATTTTGAATACATCGTACAAACTGTGCCAACGAAAACAACGTACGCGATTCGTTTTACCCTCGAACGCGGAGTCGGAAATCTAGGCGCTGGCGAACACACGCTCACACCCAATGGAATACAATAATTTTTTCGTCATCGCATTTTTTATTCTCGGCGCCGTTGCTGGGAGTTTTTTAAATACGGTTGCTTTGCGCCTCCCGAAGAAAATTTCGTGGATACAAGCACGATCGCGCTGTCCGCATTGCGAAAAAACACTCGCATGGTATGAGCTCATTCCGTTTGTAAGTTTTGTCTTGCAGCAAGGAAAATGCCGAAAATGTCAGCGTCGGATCAGTTTGAGTTATCCATTCACAGAGCTTGTGTGTGGCATACTTTTTGCAGGAGCGTTTTTTTATTTTCAGTTCACTCCAGAACTTATTTTTGCGCTTGTGATGTTTGCTTTCTTTTTTGTTATTTTTCTTACGGATTTGCGATACTATCTGATTTTAGATCGTGTGACAGTGCCAGCATTGCTGATTGCTTTTCTTGGTAATTTGCTGTTAGGAAAAAACGTCACATCACTTCTTCTTGGCATTGCGATAGGAGCTGGAATTTTCCTTTTGCAATTTTTTCTTTCACGAGGCACGTGGATTGGAGGAGGGGATATTCGCCTCGGGGCTTTACTCGGCGCAACTCTTGGGTGGCAGCAAACGATTCTTGCGCTGTTGATCGCCTATGTTGTTGGCGCCGTAATTGCAATGCTACTCCTCGTTGTCGGAAAAAAAACACGCAAGGATCACATTCCTTTCGGAACATTTTTAAGTGCGTCCGGAATTCTCATGATTCTTTACGGCGACAGCATACTCAAAATCTTCAACACGTGGTATTTTTAGAGTGAAGGAAGTCATAAATCAGAAAATCATGCAGTTCATAAAAAGAAACTTTGGTTATACCCTCATAGAGGTACTCATCAGCCTCGGTGTGTTTGCGATGCTCTCAGCGATCATCTTCGCCAACTACAAGTATGGAAACAGCGCGCAAAATCTCACACAAGCGCAAAAAGAATTCATTCAAATCGTTCGGAGTGCACAAAATTCGGCGCTTACTGGAACAGTTCCTGGCAGTCTCGATGTGTTACCTTACGGATACGGAGTCGTCTACGAATATCCAGCCGGAACGCAAGCTCTTATTTTTGCGACGACCGAAGAAAGAGTAATATACAATGTATCGGATACAATTATACAGACTGTTCCAATGAAAACAGCGATTACGCTCGAAAGTTGTGAAGCGCAAGGACTGCCACCTCCGGGAAGCTGTACGCCGCAAGCGCCTTGTGCGTGTAATATATTTTTTACAACCGGCGACGCGATTGCAAGTATTACCAATGGAGAAGGCGATCCGCAATTAAGTATGCAAACGAAATTGCAAAGCGCAGCGACAGGTCGACAAAAAACAGTCAATGTGAACACGCAGAGCGGCACAGTAGAAGCAGGTCCATAAGCGTGTATCATTTTAGGTCGAATAAAATCTGTGTCCAATGCATCATGATATAAAAAAATTTTCAAAAGTTGCAGCGCAAAAAGCGAACACAACGCAAACAGGGCAGACGCTTTTGGAAGTCATTATCGCTATTGGTGTTATTACCGTCGGTATTATCGGTACCATCGCATTGGTGATAACGAGCACAAAGGCGGGTAACGTAAGTCAAAACGAACTCATCGCAACGAACCTTGCGCGGGAAGGTATTGAAGTCGCGCGGAGTATCCGTGATAATAATTGGCTCGCGATCGAAGCAAACACACCTGGCGTGACATGGGATCAAGACCTATTTGATCCAGCAGCGCCCGGAGGCGGCCTTGCAGGATTTACTGCGATTCCACTTTTTGATGCAGATAATAATCAATGGAGTCTTGATTTTGACGCAAATGATTTTATAACGACGTGTACGGATCACACGTGTACGCAAGTATTTCGTACACAAGACCAACTCCATCAGTATGCCGATGCGCTTCCGCCAGGTACATCGGAAGTGCCTTTTGCGAGACTCGTAACGTTACGTCCTATTTGTCGTGATGAAAACAATGCCGAAGCATTATTGGAAGACAGTAGCAAAGTATGCGCTGATCTCGCGAATCAAAACGGATTGGGTGCGCAAGTGAAGAAAGTTGGTGTGGAAATAGAATCGCAAGTACGGTACCGAGTAGAACAAGAAGAAGCAACGTACACGCTCGTTGACCGCGTGTATAATTGGAAGCCGGGAGTTGTTGATGAATAAATATGGACACGCAGTATAAAAAAAATAATATTCATGGACGCTTGCAAAATGCCAAGATACATCGGTCGCGATGGAACGCCAGAATGCGAGGATTTACCCTCATCGAAGCGCTGATAGTACTTGCGATTTTTGCGGTTACAATGCTACTTGCGACCAATGCATTTATGATTGTGACCAAAAATCAATCGCGGTTTAACGCATTTCAAAGTGTTGATGAAGATGCACGGTACGCGTTGACTTTTCTTACAAGGCGCATTCAGTTTACAACTATCGATTACGATTTTTATACACAGCAAGGATTTGATTTGGATATTCAGCCACAGCACATTCTCGCTCTGCAGAATGAACGACAAGAAACGGAAATATTTCGCAAAAGCGGCGGCGTAGATCAGTGGGATGGAGGCGGTGCGGCGTTGGAGTTGTGCATCATCAAACAGTTGGTAACGTGTCAAAACGCAAACGATTGGGAAAAGATCACACCGAGTGACGTGCGTTTGAATGCACTCGAATTTTTCATTGCTCCAACAACGAGCCCATGGGCAAGAGTACCGGGGATACCGAATATTCAACCACGGGTGACGATTGTGTATGCGACGGAAGATACAGATCGTGAAGCAACACTCATCACTCAAACAACCGCAGTATCACGTTTTTATGAACGATAAATCTAGAGACCATCTTCAAAAGGATCTTTTGCTGCAATTTTGGCAAAAGAAATTTTTTCAAGAACGCGGTTCCATCGCACTGTTGTCTCTTTTGATTATGGCAGCTATGGCAGCAATTGCCGTGAGTATTGCATTTTTGACACTCGGAGAAATTCGATCTTCACGGGATTCGCAAAGTTCTCTCGCAGCTTTTTACGCGGCAGAAAGTGGACTTGAACGGAGTCTTGATTTGACGACCGAAGGACGCATTCAAAAGCAGACAGTCGTAGCGACACTGACGAGTATTACGAATCCACTCGGTGGCAGCATCTCCGAAACGCTTACTCAGAATGATGCTCGTTATAGGATCTCAAGTGCGAACAACACAACAGCTACAGAAGTGCAATTTCATCTTGGACAACAGAAGTCACAGCAAATTGATTTATATAACCCGGATGCGCCGACAACACCAGCGAATTTGCGATCACTGAAATTGACGTGGGAAGATGACTGTGCCGGCAATTCTTGGGTTGAAGTGACAGCGACCGAATGGGCGGATATCTGGAGTGATATCACAGAAAGCACTGCGCCAACGCAAAAATATTTTTACGCATGCGCTGGGGGAAACTGTGCAGCAACGAGTAATATTCTCAACACAACAAAAAGTTATCAAGTGCGCGTCAAAAATTCGAGCGTAGATTTAACTTGTAATATTTCAAATATGACCGTACGTGCGTATGCGGCATCAGATGCTGGCGGAGATCCGGTGGTACTCCCAGGAAGCATTACATTGAAATCAGAAGGCACGCATAGGCGCACACGACAAATTCTTTCTGCGACGCTGCCATGGCAAGCGCCAGTTTCCGGTCTCCTTGATTTCGTCTTGTTTTCCGAACAGGGGATTGTGAAGTAACATGAGCTTGGTACAAGCTTTCTCTCTCGGTTGATTGCAAAATACTCAATGTGTCTGGTATACTCAGTTGTAAGTGAAATACACGAGCTAAAACGGATCAGATCTTACTTACATTATTGGGGTTATTGACGATCGTATTCACTCACGGGTCTAGAGAGTCATAGTGAGTAAGAATTTGAAAATAACCCCATTTTTTTTGTAGAATTTGTATGGCGACAGCAAGGAAGGGATAGTATGGAGCTGTCGCCCCGAATACCATTTCTGTTGCAAAATGAATTTTCATCATAGAAAAAGAGGAGGAAAACTTTCCTTTCTCAGCACACTGTGCAGTGTCAGTGCTTCGAAAGCAAGAGTTTTCCTCCTCTTTTTCTATGCGCATTGCACAAGAAATCGTATTCGTCGATAGTCTCAATAGAGATCCTATTCCAACGGGATGACTGCTTCGGAAATGCCATCCTCGGTGATTATCACTTTGATATAATGGAAAAATGCGCTCGACTCGCCGCCGAGAAACGATTGCGGAGGTGCACCTCCACCGCCGGTGATCCGCACCGGAATATCTTCCAGATGATAAGGAAAATACAAATGGACATGGCCATTATAGATGCGTGTAATAAGATAGGTTTTGATGATAGAAACGAAATCCGCATTCGAAGAGCGTGAAGCAGGCGTTTCGTCGTCGCCAGTGTATTCAGTAAAGGGCACGTTCACCGGTCGATGATAGAACAGAAAAACATACGGTTGTTTTTGTGAGTTGAGGTCTGCTTTGAGCCAAGTAAGTTGCGCGGTATCGAAACCAACTTTGCGATCAGCGTTATCGAGTATGACAAAATGCGCGGGACCGGCATCGAAAGAGTAATATGTTTGAGGACGAATGTATTGCTGAAACAAAGCGCGTGATATGGGTTTGCCAAGATCATTATTCCCGATAGCTGCATAATACGACACACCGGCTTGCTGAAAAGTTTCCGCAACAGCTTGATATTCAGCTTTCTTGCCGTGCGAAGTGAGATCTGCAACATTTACAACGAAATCAACTCCGAGTTTTTTAGCGTCTTCAAGAATCCGTTCGACAATCGGATTCACGCCCTCGTTATCACCGAACACAATAAAAGTGAGCAGCACCTTGGGTTCTTTGGGTGCGGCGATTTCTAAAGCACGTTGCAAGCTCGCGCGAGTCTGTGTATCCTTGAAAGCATACCAACCAAAAATAGCGAATAGTACGCCTACGATAATAAGAATGAAAAGAAAAAATTTTTTTTTCATGGCCATATGATCAAAAAACTTACATCAAAGCAAGTCAAGGAAAGAATCGAAAAACTACGTAAAGAAATCGAATATCACCGATATTTATACCACGTTTTGGATAAACAAGAAATATCGGATGCCGCTCGCGATTCGCTTATGCACGAACTTGCGAAGCTCGAAACACAATATCCGGAATTCCTGACGCCGGATTCACCGACGCAGCGTGTTGCAGGAAAACCTTTGGAAAAATTTCAGAAAGTTGTGCACGCACATCCCATTCTTTCTTTGCAGGACGCCTTTGATGAAGAGGAACTGAACGATTGGGAAACACGGAACGAAAAATTGCTAGCGGAAAAAATAAAAGGCTACTATGCAGAATTGAAACTCGATGGACTTGCGGTTATTTTGACTTATCTCGACGGAATTTTTGTACGAGGCGCAACGCGCGGTGACGGAAAAATCGGAGAAGATATTACACAAAATTTGCGGACAATAGAAAGCATCCCTTTGCGCCTTCGAAGCGATTACCCCAAACAATTGGAAGTTCGTGGGGAAGTGATTCTCACACGCAAAGTATTTGAAAAAATTAACGTCCAGCAAAGAAAATTCGGGTTGCCGGAATACGCGAATCCAAGGAACACCGCAGCAGGAAGTATCAGACAATTGGATCCGCACATAACAGCGCAGCGCGCACTTGAGTGTGTAGTATTTGAGATTCTTTCGGATGTCGATCAAAAAACGCACGATGAGGTGCACGAAAAACTCAAAAGTTTTGGTTTTAAAACGAGCACGTACAATCGTGTGTGCAAAAATAGAAATGATGTTCAGCGCTATCTTCAAGAATGGGAAAAGAAACGGACAAGCCTTCCGTATCAAACAGACGGAGTTGTGATTGTCGTGAATGACACTCAACAAGAACGTCGTTTGGGAAGTATTGGAAAATCCGAACGTTGGATGATCGCTTATAAATTTCCAGCAGAACAAGCTACGACAATTGTAAAAGATATTCAACTGCAGGTCGGACGCACTGGAGTTTTGACGCCAGTTGCGCATCTTACGTCAGTGAAGGTTGCTGGTACAACAGTTGCACGGGCGACACTCCATAATATGGATGAAATCGATCGACTGGATGTGCGTATTGGCGATACCGTGATCATACAAAAAGCCGGTGACATTATACCAGATATTGTTCAGGTGCTTTCGCGTTTGAGGCCGAAACATGTCAAAAAATTTGTGATGCCCAAGACATGCCCTTACTGTCATTCACAAGTGATTCGTTCTCAAGGTGAAGTTGCATCATATTGTTCGAGTAAAAACTGCTTTGCGCGGGAACGTGAAAAATTCTATCATTTTGTATCAAAGAAAGCATTCGATATCGAAGGTCTCGGTCCGAAGATTATCGATCAACTCATGGATGCATCACTTCTTAAAACACCTGCTGATCTTTTTTTACTCACCAAAGAAACTTTGCTGAATCTTCCGCGTTTTCAAGAAACATTAGCAGGTAAACTTATTACAGCGATCCAAGCAAAAAAAACAATCATTCTAGAGCGATTCATAGTAGCACTTGGCATACGACACGTCGGAGAAGAAATTGCAGTGATACTCTCGAACACGTTGCATAATTTTCGTACCTTACAACAAGCGGGAACAGCAAAGCTTGAAAGTATCCCAGAAATTGGACATGTTGTTGCGGAAAGTATTGTGAACTATTTTTCAGATGCACGAAACAAAAAACTCATTAAAGATTTGTTTGTAAGCGGTGTGAAAGTTTCTTCTGCTACGCAGCCGAAAAAATCAGGAAGTTTCACAGGCAAAACGCTCGTAGTAACCGGCACACTGAGTAATATGTCACGAGAAGCAGCGCATACAGCGATTCGTGCGCACGGCGGCAAAATCGCAAAGAGTATCAGCAAAAATACAGGTTATCTGATTGTTGGCGAAAACCCCGGTTCGAAGTACGAGAAAGCCAAAAAACTTGGCGTCACCTGCATTGATGAAAAAACATTTCAAAAGATGCTACAATAGACTTGTCTCTGAATGGAGCCTGCGTCACGAAATTGCGTATAAATACAATATGAAACTAGAGAAACAACTCATACAACATCTCGCACAACTCTCACGCATCACGATGGATGCTTATGAGCAAGAGCTCATCACAAAGGATTTAAGTCGTATTATCGCGCATGTTGATACTTTGCGGAGTGTCAAAACGCAAACGGTCGAACCGACACATCAAGTGACAAATCTCAGTAATATCACACGAGATGACTTGGTCACCGAAAAACACGAACGCGATCATATACTCAAAAGCGTGCCATCGCAAGAAGGCGGGTATATCAAAATTCAGAAAGTCTTATGATGAGGGTTCTGCATGAAAAACTCACCAAGGGCGAAATATCGGCGCGAGAACTGACTCAAAAATATCTCGACGCGATCAATATGCAAGACTCTGATTTACACGCTTTTCTGTATGTCAATGTAGAGGGTGCATTAGAACAGGCAGAAAAAGCAGACGCCATCATCAAACGTGGGGAAGCAACGCTCATTACAGGTATCCCTTTTGCCGTCAAAGACAATTTTTGTGTTCAGGGAATGCCAACAACCGCCGGTTCTCAAATACTCGAAAACTATATTCCACCTTATACCGCTACAGCAGTGCAACGACTCTTGGATCAAGGCGCTGTACTGCTCGGAAAAACGAATATGGATGAATTCGCTATGGGCGCTTCGACCGAACAATCCGCCTTTGGTCCGACAAAAAATGTTCATGATACAACGCGCGTCCCCGGCGGCTCCAGCGGTGGATCAGCAACCGCGGTCGCAGCAGGGGAATCTGTGTTTGCGCTTGGAACCGATACCGGCGGGTCCATCCGTCAGCCAGCAGGCTTTTCCGGTGTTGTTGGACTCAAAGTTTCGTATGGACGCGTCTCTCGTTACGGCGTGATCGCGCTTGCGTCATCGGTAGATGTCATTGGGCCGATCACAAACACGGTGGATGATGCCGCAATTGTATTCGAAGCGATGGCTGGGCGAGATCCTTATGACAGCACAACATCTCCGCATCCCGTACCAAAAGCTTCCAGTATACAAACAATGAATCTTAAAGGTATCACAGTAGGAATTCCACAAGAATATTTTGAAACCGAAGGAATCGAAGAAGCAGTCAAAGTTTCAGTGGAAGCAGCGATAGAAGCGCTTAAAAATTTTGGAGCACGCATACAATCGGTGCGTCTTCCGCATACAGCGTATGCTATTCCGACGTACTATATAATTATTCCCAGTGAAGCGAGTTCCAATCTCGCACGTTACGATGGCATTCGTTTTGGATACAGCGCGAAGGCAGCGCGTGATATCTCGGAAGTTTACAATATGAGTCGATCACAAGGTTTTGGTGTAGAACCGAGGCGGCGTGTGCTCTTAGGGACATTCGTACTTTCGGAAGGATATCACGATGCGTACTACAAGCAGGCACAAAAAGTTCGTACACTCATTCGTATGGATTTTGAAAAAGCCTTTCGCAAGGTAGACGCACTCATCACTCCAACAAGTCCAAATGTTGCGTTTCCGTTGCATACGAAAGATCAAGATCCACTTGCTATGTATTTGCAGGATGTTTTTACAGCGCCAGCAAATCTTGCTGGTATCTGCGCGCTTTCCATCCCAGTAAAAAATTTAAAAGGAACGTTGCCTGTTGGTATGCAGATTATGGGACCAGCGTACGCCGAAGAAAAAATTTTACGCATTGCCAGTACATACGAGTGTGTACGTGCGAAGTACCGGAAAGGATGAGCTTGTCAGGAAGCGGTCATTCGGTTATAATAAACTCATAAGGATTCAAAAAAACCTTATGGAGCAGAAAAAAATTCTTCTCGTGGAGGACGATGAAATGCTCGCGGGGCTCTATGCGGAGAAATTTGAAATGGAGGGTTACGTTGTATTTATTGCAACGAACGGCTTTGATGGTCTGAAGATAGCAAACGAAAAAATTCCCGACTTTATTCTGCTGGATATTATTATGCCAAAGATGGACGGCTTTGTGACACTTAAGCGTTTGAAAAAAAACCCAAAGACAAAAGACATTCCCGTCATTTTACTCACGAACCTGGGGCAAGAGGACGACGTAAATAAAGGCAGGAGTTTGGGAGCCGTCGATTATTTTATTAAAGCGAATCACACACCTTCCGAAATTGTTCAAAAAGTAAAAGACCTCTTGAAAGATGAATGATTTCACAAGTCCTCTGGATAAAGCGAGTAAAAAATAATAAGTACGAAGTAATTTTTTTTATTATCATCAATGTATTATGCATCCAAAAGAAGAAATTACGTTTGTAATCATTAAACCCGACGGTGTCCGCCGTGGATTATCAGGCGAAATTATTCGTCGCATCGAACAGACTGGTCTCAAGATTGTTGCTATAGAAATGTTTCAACCGTCGCATGATCAAATCGATAATCATTATCCCAAAGCCGATGCGTGGATTAAAAGACTCGGAGAGAAAACAGCAAATACGTATAAAAAGTTTGGTTTTGATTTAGCAACAGAACTCGGTACGACCGATTTGTTGAAAATCGGAAAAATGGTCCGCGGCTGGCTTGTAGAATATATGACGTCAGCTCCATTAATTCGTATGGTCGTCAAAGGTACTCATGTCATTTCTATGATGCGAAAAATGGCAGGAACAACCATGCCTGCTGATGCTGAATTAGGAACCATTCGCGGTGATTTTTCAGTCGATTCCGCAGCTGCTGCCAATCGGGATAAAAGAGCAGTACATAATATTCTCCATGCTTCAGAAACACCTGAGGAAGCTCAGCATGAAATCGAACATTGGTTTGGAGGACGAGAGGTCATCCACGATTATCAACGCACTGACGAGATGATATAAAATCAGTTTATAGTTTGCACCGGGGTGTGGCGCAGTTGGCTAGCGCGTATGCATGGGGTGCATGAGGTCGCGGGTTCAAGTCCCGCCACCCCGACCAAGTTAGACATTGAGATTTTTTTCGGTGAAAGTTTTAACTTGAGCATTCTGTGCAGATTGCCGCACGGAACTCTATTGATTTTTTCTGCGCTTCCAGAACAGCAAGAGAATAATACTTCCAATAACAATTCCAACGATAATTATGCCAACAAGGAGAGGGGTAAGAGCCCGTGTTTTAGGATCGAAACTGTCTTCCGTGACTTGATAATTATTAGTATCAACTTCTCTATCGTCCGGTCATCCCTCCGTCTCTACGGGGCGAACGACCTCATAAGTCCCGGAAACATTACCTGAATCAAAATCAACCAATGTGTGTGTAGACAAAAAAGACAGATGCGAAGAGAAGGAATAAAAAGAAATTTTTCATAGGATCATTGAAACATCCATTCAGGAAGTTATAAGATTTTCGATCTTCTGAAGGGACCTCTCAATATCTTGAACCTCAGTTTGGTCGCGTATATATCCCTTTCGTTGAGCGGTTTCATAACCATCTTGAATGACTCGTTTTGCTTCATGAAGCAGAGACGTGGCATCAAGGCCAGCCTTTTTCATATGCTCAGCAAGATGTGTCGGAGCCTCACGTGCGCTATGGTCGCCGTCGAAGTCTATGAGTACCGCTCCTTCGCCTTGTATTTGCTGAAGACCCGCGATAAGTTCCTGCGCTTCTTCATCTAACAATCTCGCATAGAGTTGATAGCCTTCCTTTTTCCATGTTTCCTGTTGCTGTGATACATTTTGAGGAATAGTCTCTTTATTGTTTTGTTGTAATTCATTTGTTTTAATATCTACATGCTCATTGACCATGGCTTTGACGGTATTATTGAACCCGTACACTTTTCTCATAAATTCACGGCTACGGTAGACATATGCTGCATAGTGTTCGGTCGGAGGAGGGGACGTTCGATCTCGAACCTCTTCTGCAAATTGTTTTTTTGCCTCTTCGAAACGCGGCATTTCATATTTTTGAAGCATCTCCATGACCGTATCACGTTTTGTTTCGTTCGTAACCGCATGCTGGAGGAGTTTTAATTCAGTCGAAGAATAATTCTCTGGTTGATGATGAAGCGTTTCCACAATACTCAAAGCAGTTTCAACTTCTTCATTAGTTAATACTCGTTTATCCCATGAGCGCCAGTCCATGATTTTTTGCCATTCAGGGTTGTTCAGCGTAGCTTGAGCATCTTCCAGAGTCAACGTCGTCTTATCCGAAGTGATTTCTGATGGGTTTGTTTTTGCTTGTTCGTCTTCTTCCGCGTCAAGCAATTGAGGTGTTTTTTCGTTCGGATGCATATGTTTATAAAAAAATAAACCAGAATCAAAAATCGAGGTCGTCATTCATGAAAGTTTTCTGCAATTATATCGAATGTATTTCATGAGAGTATTCTACATTGTTATTATACTCCTTTTCCCCTGAGCGAGTGCAATATGTATCTTAACTTATGCATGATGCAAAATGCATCGCATATGCTTCTGCCTTGACAGCCCGCGCGGCAAGCCCCCGTTCTTTTTAAGAGAACGGATGATTTCCTTTGATTGTATACGCATACACATATTTTCTCATATGAGTTGCATATGTCATGTTAAATAAGGTAACCTATACAATCATTCCCATTTCTGTTTAAAATAATGTATAAACATAAAATATGTGCGGAATAGCAGGTTATCTAAGCAAAAAAGACATTCCATCAGAGGATAAAGATGATGTTTTAAGAAAGATGCTGAACAAGTTAAAGCATCGTGGTCCCGATCACCTGAAAGAGTTTCATCCCTCTGTATACGTACATTTAGGTTATACAAGATTTGTAATCAACGACTCTCAAAAAGGTAATCAGCCATTTTTTAATGAAGATAAAAAGATAGGATGTTTTTTCAACGGGGAAATTTACAATTATAGAGAATTAAAAGAATGGTTAAATAGTAGAGGCCACAAATTAAAAAGTGGGTGTGATGGTGAAGTCTTACCCCATCTCTACGAAGAAGATGGTCTGGATTTTACAAAAAAACTTGAGGGAATGTTTGCTATTGCTATCGCTGACTTCAGAAATCACAAACTGGTTCTCGCCAGAGACCGTATGGGTGAGAAACCTCTTTATTATTCAATAAATTCCAGGTCGTTTCTATTTGCTTCTAGCATACAGCCGATTTTAGCAAGCAATATGGTGAGTAAAGATCTGGATCTACAATCTATTGCCGAATTTTTCACATTTCGTTATGTTCCTCATACCAATACTCTCATCAAATCAATTAAGCGACTTGAGCCAGCTTCAACTCTTATATTGAATTATGAAACTTGGAAAATATCAAATAAAGTTTACTGGAAGCCTGAAATGACTCAACCGCAAATGATTTCAGAAGAGAAAGCTACAGAAGAATTACAAGAACTCCTTTTAAACTCGGTGAAACTGCGCACTGAAACTTATAGCAATGTAAGAATAGGTTCTTCTCTCAGTGGCGGTATTGATTCTTCTGCAATTACGAGCCTTTCTAAAAGTTTTCTTAAAAAACGCAGCTTCCATTCATTGAGTGTGCATGTCAAAGATGATCCAGAAGACTTAAATGCTATTAAAAAAGTTGTCAGAAAAGTTAAAACCAAACATCATTGGATCGATTGCAATACAGAAGACATTCGTCTGCTTCCGAACATTGTAAGTTTGATGGGAGATCCTATTTCCGCAGGCATGATTATTCCTTCCTATCAGTGCTATAAAGAAGCAAGGAATAAAAATGTGAGAGTGATTCTTACTGGCGATGGAAGCGACGAATTATTTGCAGGTTATTCAGGCAGGTTGATTATGGATGGGATTATCAAAAAATGGGACACTTTGGATGCTCGTGTTCGTAATGCCTATTTAAAAGAAATGCCTTCGCTTGCTGAAAAACTTAAATCCAAACTAGGCAATCCATCGCTTTCTGTACTTGAGCGATACGTTGCTTGGGATGACGATAATTGTTTTGATTTGCATGTTAGAGAAAAGCTCTTGCAAGGAACACAGCTTGCCAAACTCGATCCTCTCATAAGAATTCGCGGACTAGAACAATTAACTGCAGGAGTCCCGCATGAGAATGCTATGTTATATTTAGAACTGAGATTGCGCTTAGAAGGATTTATGCTTGTTATTCAGGACAGAACAAGCATGGCCTGTCCTGTTGAGTGCAGGGCTCCATATCTCGATAGTCAAATTGTAGAATTTGCTTTTAAAGTTTCTCCTACACTTAAGTTTTCAAGAGGTATTGAAAAATATATTTTACGAAAAGCTATGAAGGAGACAAAGCTTCTTCCGAAAGAAATTCTATGGAGAAAAAAACATCCTTTTTCAGGACCCATTTCAACTTGGATGAACAAATTGCCGCCTAACCTAGAATTTTTACTTACTTCAAAAGTGTTAGACAAATACAATTTTGTCAATAGTAAGTATGTTTCCCAAATATATAAAGCCTATAAAATTTCCAACTTAGACAGAAAAACACGAATTAAATATAGCGATTTGTTATTTGCAGTTTTAGTTCTTACATTATGGCTTGAAATTTTTATTCAAAACCGACCCGTTGAAGAATTTGTAAATTAAAATATGAAGACTCATCTATCCAGTAATTATATACCTCAATTCAGTATAGAATCTTACCTGGCATACATGTCAAGTAATTTTCCGGAATTTTTCAAGACATTTTGGTTTGATCGACCGGGTGTTTTTAAAATCATTGACAAGATGAATCGAACCACGACTGATTTTGAAGGAAGTCAAAAGGGAGGAAGAGGAGATTCCTACAGAAAAGCACAAGTTAATTCATCTGTAAGAGTAGTTGGAATGAAACAATTACTACAATGCGCTTTCAATAATCATGACTTTCAAAACCCACCTGCTTCCTACAAAATTCTCGACGTTCTGGGTGGAGATGGAATTTTAGCACGGGCATTCAGTTCTTTCCAGAGTCAAAAAAATCTTAGGCTACCAATACTGACGAGCGATATCGCTGGAGATATGATATCTCAAGCGTTCAACTACGGACTCCCGTTAATAAGACAACCAGCACATTATTTATTTCTTAAAAATAATTCATACGATGCAGTTATAATAGCTTATGGTACACATCACATACCGGAAGAAGAAAGAGTAAATGCATGTAAAGAAGCTTTTAGAATCCTTAAACCTGGCGGAAGAATAGTTATTCATGATTTTGAAGAGAATTCTTGCATGTCCCGATGGTTTAATGATGTGGTTGATAAGTATTCAATAACAGGCCATGCATATCATCATTTTACTATAGATAAATTGCGATATTATCTTAAAAAAGGGGGTTTTAAAAATATCAAGATTACTCATATGTATGACCCTTTTATTATACGTGATGCAAGGAAACATAAAGCATACTCTAAGCTTATGGATTACGTTTTAGATATGTACGGACTTGAAAAATTAAAAAAAGGAGGGAATATTAGGAATACTCGAGCAAAGGTATGCAATCTTATCAAAAAATATATGTTATATAATTTGGAGGACATAAAAGAGGCAAAGCCATATTGGAAAAGATCCCTTTCTCTTTTTCAGGAGAACGGCGAATTCGTAGCAGAAATGCCCAGAATTGCTTTGGTAGGCATAGGTACTAAATAATGCTCTCCGCCATAAGCGGAGCTCTTCTCGAAAGTTTGAGTATTATGAAAAAAAGATTAATCAGTATTGAATTGGAAAGAGCGCTTGTTTATCAAGCAAACTTAAAACATTATCCTCCGCTTGGTACTCCTTTCGGGTCTGCAACTCCTTTTTCTTTCCAATCATTTCTACAAAAATTATTGGAAAAAGGCTGGGAACCAATTTTTGATCCTACAACAGGAGTGGTCCTGAGAGTGAGAAAGGAAAGGCCAAGCAAATTTCAAATTGCGAATTATTGGACGTGCACGTCCGATGTAACAACAGGAATTTTTGAGACAACCCTACCGCCATTAGATAATATATTCGAATTAGAGAAGGAGCAACGTTTCCTGGATAAAGCTATATTGCCATTATTAGGAGAAGAAGGTCTTTTTATGTGGTATACAGAAGCAACTCCGGTTACACAAGCCACAAGACAATACTACGCTCTCTTCCATACCTATTGGCGTGGTGAATATGCACACCTTAGAAAAAGAGGAGTTGATCATTATTGGTTTTCTTGGATTTTAGGAAATAATCCTTCTCTTGACGTTTCCGTACAGGAAGCAATTCCCTTTTTAAGAATAATCATTCGATTAACGGGAATCACATTCTTCTTTTTGAGATTAGGTGCTATTTGTGGATCAAAAATAAGTCCAAATAAAATGTTGTCTATTAGACCGTGGGCGTGGAGAAACCTCTTTCTTAAAAGTCCATACAATGATGATTTGGATCGTGTTGGTATGCCGGAAAAGGAAATTACCAGCTGGCACGATTATTTTTCTTATTTAATGCGATTGAGACTGTTAACGCTATTTTCTGATGACGGGCTTCCTTTGAGAATTTTTTCTGATCCTACTTTTTTTTCTTTTTGGAAAACCCCGCCTATAAGCGGATGGGACGCTTGCTCTATAAGTGGTCAACGGACAAAAGTCTATCATGCAGAACTTACTAATTTAGAGCGACTCCAAAGACAAATTTATATTTCAAGACTACGCTTCAACTTTTCCTCCAAGACAAATTTAGATGAATTTGGTAAAGCATTTGCAGGCGGAGAAACTGCGCTAGAAGAATGGCTCGATGGCAGTCTTGAAAAATTGTATATCGAAGTAAGAAGTGACAGTTGCCCGCCTAAAGATGAGGAATTTTCTACACTCGCTCTTTACCTAGGTTTACTGACTCATTTAGATGAAACGTTTGAATATGTCGTAAATAATTTCACTTATGATTTCTGGAAAAAAGTATTTACAATAGCACCATTTGCACCCATGGATTCAAAGGTTGATAATATTTGGATTCCAGAACTACTTGAAAAAATTATTGATTTAAGTACACAAGGCTTAAAAAAGCGCGGGTTGAAAGAAGAGAGTTTTCTTGAGCCGCTTTCTGATCGTGTACGAAGAAAAACAACACCTGCAGATATACAGCTTCAAATTTTTAAAAAAGCAGGGAATAGGGAGAAAGCAATAAGGGCTTTAGCAGAAGAATACGGTTTGTTTCCAAAATAATTTTTTTAATGAACCTCCGCGCGCAGCAAGCTAGCGCGGAATGATCAAGTGAAAAACTTATTTAACAGTTACGCTTTTCGCTAAATTTCTAGGCTTATCCGGATCTTTAAATCCTTTTTCTAAAGCCAAAAAGTATCCGAGTAATTGAAAATATACTACTTGTGGAATAAGGGTTGCTTCCTTTATGTCCTCTGTCTTTAGAAAAATATCAAAAACATCATTTTCTCTTGGTCCAACACCAACAATCAAGCCTCCTCGGGCTTTTACCTCCTGAGCGTTTGAGATAATTTCATCATATGTCTCGTCGTTGGGGGCAATTACAAAACACGGTGTTCCTTTCTCAATAAGAGCAATCACTCCATGCTTCAATTCTCCGCCTGCGAATCCCTCCGCGTGGAGATACGAGGTCTCTTTTAATTTTAAAGTCCCTTCAAGTGCTGCTGCATATGATAGCCCACGACCGATAACATAAGCGTGTTCCTTTTCTTTCAAAATTTTTGCCAATTTTTTTATTTTAGAGACGGTTTTTTTATCAAGAATTTTTGATACGTTTTTTGACGCGGCAAGAAGTAAATTCTTTGCCACTTTTTCTTTATTTACGATCGCATATGCGCTAAAAAGAAGTACGGCAAACATTGCAGTAAAACTTTTTGTTCCTATTACTGCTTTTTCTTGTCCAGCTCCAAGCATGAGTCTAAAATCTGCTTGTCTATAAAGAGTAGAGCCCATCACATTGACCAAGGCCGCAATTTTTACCCCCTTTTTCTTTGCTTTACTTACGGGTTCAACAACGTCGATTGTTTCTCCACTCTGGGAAATAGGAATAACCAAACTTTTAGATGTCAAATAATCTTCTAAATAGCTGAATTCCGAACCAATACCAAAGTTTACATGCTTTTTTGCAATTTTAGAAAATAAATATACACCTGACAACGCAGCATAAGAAGCGCTCCCGCAACCAAGCATAAATGTTCCAAATGCCTCCGTTATGAGTTTTGATAATTTTCTGACCTCCTCAGCATAATGAAGTGCGATATTTTCCAAAACTCTAGGTTGCTCGCTTACCTCTTTAATAAGAAAATGTTTATATTTTCCTTTTTTTGTATTTTCTGGTTTCCAATCAAGTGTATGTATATTTGGTTTAATCTCATGACCACCTTTTACATCAAGGAAATCGACATTATCTTGAGTCAATACGGCAAGTTGATTGTTCTCAAGAAAAACTACATTTCTGGTTAATGAAAGCAGGCAATGAGCATCTGAACCAACTAGATTCTCGCCTTGGCCAACTCCTACAACAAGAGGGGATCCTGTTTTCACCGCTATAAGCATCTTGCTCTTTGCATCTGCGATTAGGAAAGCCGATAAACCTTGACACTCCAAAAATGCCAGCCGGATAGCTTCAACGGTATCGTATTTTTTCCTATATTCTTCTATGAGATGGGCCATAATTTCAGTATCTGTTTCTGAAATGATCGTGTGTTTAGGCGACAATTTTTTTCTTATCTCTTGAAAATTTTCTATAATACCGTTATGAACAATGGCAATAGTTTTTGTACAATCAAGATGTGGATGAGCATTTTTATCTGTCACACCCCCATGCGTTGCCCATCTGGTGTGACCAAATGAGAATGATCTATCCGGCAGATTGACAACTGCGTTACCAATTTTTCCTGCATGCTTATCTATAACAAAATTATCTCCAACGCATACGCCAACACCCCACGAATCATAGCCACGATACTCAAGTTGTTTAAGACCATCAAAAACAATTTCTGCAGCTTTTTTTCTTTGCCCAGTGTAACCAAAAATTCCGCACATAATTTACTCTTACTAATGGAAATATATGCAAGAGGAAAGGTTTCCGCAAATACTCGTTTCTTTTTTAAAAAAAGTTCCGATTGTCTTAAATTCTAAGACCCTTCTCCTCGTTTCCTATAAAACTTATTTTGACAGGGCTACACACTCTTTTTATATTTTATATTCCAACTGCTTCTTACTCTTGCGCTACTGACAAAATGTTACCAATCTTCTCTTTGTTTGTCAAACTCTCGTTGTTGGGACATTCGAGACCGTCCCCACCAAAAAAACAGAATCTTCGCAAAAGTAACGCGAGTCAAAACTCGCGCATGAGTGCCTTGTGAAATTCGTTCATGAACGAATCAATTTGCAAGGCACTTTTATTTTACGGAAATCGGCAGAAGGTTTATAATTTATCATAGCTACACTTTATGATTCATGAGCGCTCTATGAAAATAAAAATGCAATTTCTCCTTTTTACAGCGGTATTCGCTATACTTTTTCTTTTCACCCCACGTTTTGCTTTAGCATTTGAGGCCGAATTAGTAGATATTACACCTGAAGCACAAGATATATCCGATCAACTTGGTGGCGGTGATATTCCGGAAAATATTGCGCTTTTCGGGTTCATTACAACTATCGATACCGCGTATACCGCCACGTTTTCCGTGAGTGAATGTCCTGTGATGGTTGTTACTCCCGGCGCAGATTTGTCCGAAGATGATAGTTGGTCGTGTGATACCGACAGTAAAGAACTCATTGTGCCATTTACAGCGAAAGAGCTCCTTGATGTTGATAAAGATTTACCCGAGGGTTCAACAAGCACAATGATCGCGTTCGCACCTGCTACCGAACCAGGAACTGATGGACCGCCAGAAGAAATGCGAGGCGGTTGGATGTCCACCAACATTTCTGAATGGGAACTTATCCCTCCAAGCGAAGACGCGCCTTATTTCGGATACAAGCTCACAGGGCCAGAGGGAACGGAAGGTTTTTTTCACATGTTTATACCGAACGCCATCATTGAACTTCTTTCAGAGTTCAGTGGAAAGGAACTCATAGTTGAGGATCTTGCTGTGTTTAACGGCGACGCCCAAGCATCAATGGAGATAGAGGAAGTTACCGGCGGTGCGTTGGTGAAGATTAATTTGACATTTGCATCAAATAGCACCGTCATCGAATCACAGGGCTCAAAAAGTATTACCAAAGAATTGACGGTACGCGAACAATTAGATGTGAGTCTTGCTGCCAAAAAAACAAGCCTCAAGCAAGGCGAAAAGACAACAATCTATGGTTGGGCGAAAGATGCGAAAAAAGGTGAGAAAGTCGTGATCTATCGGAAGTTGAAGGGGCAGAAAAAATTTACGAAATTTATGGTCGTCAAAACCGACAAAAATGGTTATTTCTCCAAGAAATTGAATCCCGCGAAGACCGCGACTTACCGCGCAGAGTATAAGAAAGAAAAAAGCGACACTGTAGAAATTGTCGTCAAAAGCAAGAAGAAATAATAAGCGCGTAATTCCTTACAGCAGAAACTTTGCAGATCTATAATACCTTAACGAAAAAAAAAGAGCCGCTCAAAACCTTTGCAAAAAAGAGGGTTAATTTTTTCGTGTGCGGTCCAACGGTTTATGACGCGCCGCATCTTGGTCACGCAAAAACATACACCCAGTTTGATTTCATAGTTCGGTATCTGCGCAAAAAAGGTTACGATGTTTTTTACCTGCAAAATATTACCGATATTGATGACAAGATTATTCAGCGCGCCAAGGACCGTGACATTGCGTGGGATGTGCTTGCACGAGAGTTCGAAACAATTTATCAAGAGGACATGAACGCGCTACAGAATACTGCAGTAACGAAGTACGCGCGCGCTACAGAATACATTCCTCAGATTGTGCAGCAAGTCAAAACACTTCTCGACAAAGGATACGCGTATCACACAAAGAGCGGGGTGTATTATGACGTAACGAAATTTCATGATTACGGAAAACTCTCTGGACGCACGGAGCTCAAAAAAGAGGATTCAGTGTCGCGCATTGACGAAAGCGAAGATAAAAAAAATTGGAATGACTTTTGTTTGTGGAAAGCATATAAATCAGGAGAACCAGCATGGGAAACAGAGTTTGGAAAGGGTCGTCCCGGTTGGCACATTGAAGATACGGCCATAACAGAATCGTTTTTTGGACCGCAGTATGATATGCACGGCGGAGCAATTGACTTAATTTTTCCTCATCACGAAGCCGAAATTGCACAGATGGAAGCTGCGGGAGAGAAAACTCCGTTTGTTCGATATTGGCTGCATACGGGGCTTTTGAATATCAATGGAGAGAAAATGTCAAAGAGCAAAGGGAATTTTAAAACGATTCGCGAGGTGCTCACGCAGTATGATTACAGAACACTCCGATTCTTTTTTCTGAGTGTCCACTATCGGAGGAATTTAGATTTTAGCACAGAAACTTTAGAACAAGCGAAGAACGGTCTCCGGCGCATCGAAGAATTTGTTTTTAACATCGATACAACTCATAATGACAAGAAGAATGAGCAGACGATCGAAAAATATAAGCAGCATTTTTACGCAGCGTTGGACGACGATTTTAATACTCCACAAGCTTTCGCGGCACTTTTCAATTGTATCACGCACATGAACCTTCATGGAAAACCAGGGCAGCGCGCAAGAGCGTTTTTGCAGGAAGTCAATGATCTCTTTAATATTGTTCAATTAGAAACCAATAGCAGTGATGAAGAAGTCAACGCGCTCATCGCTAAGCGTTCGGAGTTGCGCAAGAAAAAAGAATTCGCCAAAGCTGACGCCATTCGAAAAAAATTGGAAACTCTGGGTATTCAAGTCTACGATACAAAAGAAGGTGTAAAATGGAGAAAGGTGAGTAAACGAAGGAAATCAAAAACAATCAAAACATAATCATTCGAGGTACAATTATGAAAAAAAACATAGCGAATCCATTCTCGACAATCTTTATCCAGAAAGAAAAATTCAGGGGCAGACAAGTTATTGGGTACAAGAAAGCAATCTCGAATTGGATCTTGTAACGCGGCAATCAGCAACATGGATTTTGGACATTGTGCAAGGTGCAAGTCTCGATTCCACAAAAAATACTGTACAACCAGCCGAAGGCGCGAAAGTGACGGTACGCATCGAATCTCCAAATAATACTCAAATACTCGTAGACACAGTTGGTGTTGACGGCGCGCGTTGGATAACAAGTTTTCCAGAAGTGAATACGTACATGTATATTCAAAATATCGAAGGTGCGTTTCCATGGGCTCCGGAAGATAAAGTTTTCTGGGCAGATCGTTCTGTGCTCTCTTATACCGGTGAAGAGACATTGCAATAAAAAAGTGTTACAATTGCCACAGTAGGGAGTGTTTTGAAAAACAAAATTTGGAGGATTTGGTGGGAAGAGGCGCTTAATAACTTAAGACGCTCATAATTTATTTTTTCATCCACCTCATATGAATGCAAAACAATTTCTTCTCATAGGTGGCATCGTGCTTATTCTCGTTGCCATCTTGGGTTTTGCCGGGGTCATAGGCCCTGAAGCAGCACAAAGTATTTTTAAGCAAAGTTGGTTCTTCGACAACGCTGAAAATTGGGCACACCTTGTGCTCGGCATTGTCGGTGTGATCGGATCCTTTATTTTACCAGCAACACTCCAAAAACCGATTGTACTTCTTCTCGGCATCGTTGGTGTTGTTGTCGGACTCTATAGTTTATTTGGGCCAGTGACTGAGGGGAATAATCTCTTAGGTGCGCAATTGCAAAATCCAGCAGATACGATTTTGCATATTGTCGTAGGCATTTGGGCTCTGTGGGCAGCGAAGCGCACACAAACAGCATCAACAGTGGCACAAGCATAAACTAAACTTGATCCAATACAGCAGGTCTATTCTTGTTTTATCTGCACGTAAGCCATAAAGTGCGCAGGGCCGTAGTTAGTGAATTTTTTTGTAAAATAATTATATCATATATTCAAATCCGTGTCAAGTTGACAGAATTTTTTTTCCTTTTGATAATATAAACGTTTTAACTGAATAATTCCGCATCAGTTTGCTACGCGAAGATTCATTGAACGAATAAAGAAGGTGAGAAATATGCGGAGGGATAATCATTAAATCAAAGCCATGAACAAGCATGCAAACGGAGGCATCATGCAACCTGATCTCACGATCACACACATTGTGGTTATTTTTTTTATCTTCATTGCACTCTTTACAATAACGCAAGTCTACGCGCATATTATTCCAGATTGGCAAAATGATACTTTCAATAACATGCGCTTCACAAACAGATCCAGTGCGAACAACACTCAGGAATCGCATATGCAACAAGGAGTCGCGCCGGCACTCAGAACTTTTTACACGCTTACGAATTTTAGCGGGCAAAAACCTGAGCAATGGAAAAATTATCTGTATGGAGCAACGATCGTGAAAAGTGCTTCCAGCAATGTCTGTGCGCTTCGTGGAGGCACATACCAAAGATGCGGTACAGAACTCGCTGGAAGGAATCATGAGTTTGCTTTGCGGGTTTCAGATTTTACAGGGATACGAATGATTATGAAAAATACGGGTGCGAAAGTTTTTGAAAATGTAAGATTAACTGGATATCTTGACTGGCACACACAAAACGGGACGGGTTACGTGAGAACAGGTATCGCTCCTGCGCGTGATTTTAATTTTACAATACCAAAACTTAAGCCAGGAGTTTCAACTGAAGTGCGTATTCCATGGACTGCGATACAATTAGAAGATGGCTTTGTGTTTGATCCGAGCAAGGATCTTCTCACTGGAGTAGCTGTTGGGAGATCGCCTTATGCTGATTTGCCGTTACATATTGAACAAATACAACTCTACGGACCAACGAATGCCACAGTGCAATACCAACGCGAATCTCATGAAGGCGGATTTGTTGTGTTGAAAAAGGCGAGTGGCGCAGAATATACGTTTCCTAAATTTGATAGTGCCGATCGTTGGGGAGAACCGTTTGCAGGATACCAAGCGAAATATGGAAGTGAGGTGCTCCTTACGAGCGGGGATACAATTTGGATTCATGGAATCGTACCGTGTGGTGCTATCTTTCGCGTCAATGGAACAAAAGACACACCTGTAACGATTCAGGGCGCTACATCTGACGCAACACTCGATGGCACGTTTGCCAAGCAAAAATGTCAGGCAGGTCGAGAAGGGGATTTACTCACACTCGAAGGCGAATATTTTGTCGTCAAAAACCTACGTTTACGCAATGCCGGTAGTGATTTTGGTTATGCAGAAAATGCTACCGCAATGAACATTACCGATAGTAAAAATGTACTGATCGACAGAGTTGAAATTACCAACGCGGGTATGGGAGTGCGGAGTTCGAATAATTCAGATAATCTTGTTTTCCAGAACAGTCGCGTCGTCGGAAGCGGGTATCCGGGCGCTGGACATTATCATAATATCTATTTGCGTGGAAGTAATCACACCGTAGAAAATGTTTTTTCCGGATACGCGCTTGGAGGGCAGGATTTGAAAGTACGAGCGTGTAATACAAAAGTCCACGCGAGCACTTTTACATTCGCAAAAAACTTTGAGATCGATTACCCTGATGACGAGAATCCAGCAGGTTGCGAACATATATTTTCCGGAAACACTGTGATTCCTGATCCCGAACCCGTCAACTCCGGTCAAATATTTACGTTTTTTTCGGACGGAGCAAGTTTACAGCATTCAGGAGCTCTCTATGCAACGAATAACACGTTTATCGATGTTGAGGAGGAAGGACGGAATACGCCGTTGTTTCGGGTTGGCACCCCACCGGAAGGTAAAAAAATGCTGTACCTGAATAATAACATGCTCGGATTCCGAAATTTGGAATTCACAGGTAACACGAATCCCGATCGCCAAGGCGGGGAAATGAAGGGTTCCAACAATTTTATGTTGCCTGATGCACAAGGAGCAATAGAGCTTTTGAACTCTATCATTGGGACGGATCCAGGGCTCGTGAGACTTGGATTTGAATTCACACCTTCTGAAACTTCCGCGCTCAGAGATGCAGGGAATGCAGCTTCATATCTTCCAACCAAGCAATTTGGACTCCCAGAAGCCTTCGAGCGGCCAAGTATTGGAGTTATTGATATTGGCGCACGCGAGTATGTGCCTCAACAAGTCTCATGTACAGAATTGTGGGTCTGTGAGGAATGGAACGCATGTCAACGCGATGGCAGCGAGCAGCGCACATGCGCGGATCGCAATAATTGTGGCACAACGCGATGGAGACCTGTAGAACAACAATCCTGTACGTTTGTGTGCGCACCGCAATGGGAATGTACTCCGTGGGGTACGTGTGATCGAAATGGAACCCAAGAAAGAACGTGCTACGATGTGAATGAATGTGGAGATACGAATAGTATGCCGCCGGTCTCGCAGAGTTGTACTCCGGCGTGTCAGGGAAGTGTGCGCATTCAAAACACACCTCAGAACATCAATAGCGTCATTCAATCACGCCTCTCGAGTTCCTACCCTGATTTCGGATATGATGCACCTGACAATCGGATCAATCAAACGAGTTTTTATAACGTTCTGTTTCCAGAAGTTACAAATGCGCTACCAGACGATAGCGAGGTCACGTCAGCGCAACTCCTACTGAATTTCTATCAGCAATATGTAAACGAAACACTGATGATTTATCCATTGCTTGAATTCTGGGGAACAGATGGAAGTGGACACGCGTCTATGCGATTGCGAGAAGGTGCCTACGATGCCTATAACCGAACGTCTTCATCAAGCGAGCAAGAAGCATGGCGACAATTTGGTGGAACTATTGGCGAACGACTCTTAGAGGTGCTCGTAGAAAACCCACAAAGAGCAAACACTATTGAAAAACAATTCAATATTACTGCTCTTGTACGTCAGTGGCATGAAGGCGCGAGCGAAAATTTTGGAATTCAATTGCGCGCAGCAGGTACGCAAGGATTCCAAGATATATTCGGAGCGAATAAATTCGACAATCAGAGCAAAAATCTTGGGCCTCAGCTGCTCATAGAATATCAGTGTCGGTAAAACTCAATTGAGAATTATACGTTCGCTCCATGGCTAGGTTACTTAGAAATAAGTGTATTTGAGTAAGCTTCACATGAGGAGGCTGTCGCCGAATGTTATTTCTTGTTCGATATATAACGCAAAAGAGGAGGAAGACTCTCCTTTCTCAGCACACTGTGCAGTGTTAGTGCTTCGAAAGCGAGAGTCATCCTCCTCTTTTGTTCTGCGCATTGTACAAGAAACGGTATTTGGCGGCAGTTTCATGAGTACTTTGACAAAAACTTAAGTTTCGAATATCATAGAAATGAGGACATATAAAAGAGTAGAAATTCGAAACATGACCAAAAAAGAAATAATCTGGCGTCACATTCTGAACGATTTTCTCGAAGGTCAGCAAATTTTCACACAAAAAGCGCTGGCACAGAAATTTTCTTTTTCTCTCAGCACAATCTTTAACGCACTCAAAATTCCAAGAGCGAGTGGCGCTATCGAAGTTTCTGGGAGAAATTTTCGTGTTCGGGATTTTGAAAAATTCCTTCTCTTTTGGGCTACAGTCAGAAATCTCGATAAAGCAATCATCTATTATACACACACTGATACACCCATGAGAAAAGCCGAAGGCATCATGCCACCGAATGTTATTTTTGCTGCCTTTTCTGCGTATCGTTTGAAATATCAAGATCCTCCGGCAGATTACGACAAGATATACGTCTACACCAATGAAATAAAAGAAATAGAAAAACGCTTTCCAAAAAAGAAGGGCTATCCGAATCTTTTTGTTCTCAAAGAAGATGCACATCTCGCTTCTTTCGGGAAAACTACTCCTGATGTTCAAACATTTGTGGACATTTGGAATCTCAAAGAGTGGTATGCAAAAGATTTTCTTGCGGCACTGAAACAGAAAATGAAAATTTCAGTTTAGATATATGCCTTACTATCATGATCTTATAACGGAAAAGAGTTGGCGTATTTTACAAAACCTCAGACGTGCATATGATTTCATTCTCATTGGCGGATGGGCGGTTTATCTTTATACAAAAAAATTAAAATCAAAAGATATAGACATCATTTGCGAATTTGACACGCTCGAATCTTTAAGACAAACATACGAATTAAGAAAAAATCCAAGCTTGAAAAAATATGAAATCACTATCGAAGAAGTCGATGTTGATATTTATGTTTCTTTTTTTTCGGAACTTGGTGTGCCTATTGATGCAATTCAAAAACAAACAGTCTCGATCGAAGGATTTATTCTTCCAAAGAAAGAAGTATTGTTGTTATTAAAACAAAAGGCATTTCATGATCGAAAGTTGACGCTGAAGGGTGAGAAGGACACAATAGATGTCATAAGTCTTTTAACCACAGACTTCGATATGAAAAAATATAAAAAACTTGTGCAACAATTACATCTGCAAACATATCAAAAAGAATTAACAGAACTCCTCAAAAGCACAAAGGAGGTTCCAACACTCAATATGAATGCACATCAATTCTCGCGTCTCAAACAGAAACTCTTTTCGGAATTATAATGGGACTATTATTCAACACGCTTAGGTTATGCAAAATGCTTTGTTCGGGTGCGGATACATGCCGTACACGCCTTCACAGAAGCACCGTCTACAAGGAGTCGTTGAAGATTAACAAATCGTCTCCGTTTCGTCGCTCGATTGGAATGACTGCGGGTATTCCCAGTGAGGGCACTACGTCCGCACAAAGCACATTGTCGCGCCATATATCGATCAAAATCAAAATTTTAGCTATAATAGATAAAGATAGATTTTCATCATAACATATTTTTTGTTCAGCATCAATATGGGGCTTACATATCTTTTTTCCGAACCCTCACTATTTTTAATATGGATACTCGCAGTAATTTTTGGTATTACGATTCATGAATTTTCGCATGCACTCGCAGGTCATTTACAAGGCGACCGAACCGCAGAACAAGCAGGAAGACTCACGCTCAATCCATTGGCGCACGTTGATTATCTCGGACTCATTTTACTCATTCTCGTTGGATTCGGATGGGGAAAGCCAGTTCCATTTAATCCCTATGCTTTGCGCAATAAACGTTTTGGTCCCGCACTTGTAGGTCTTGCAGGACCTTTTGCAAACCTTATTGCAGTCATAATCTTTGCTTTTGCGCTCAAATTGCTTTGGAATCAAACTGAACTTGGGCAAGGGAATCTCCTCCTGCGATTTATTCTAAGCTTACTGCAAATCAATCTCGTATTATTGCTTTTCAATCTTATACCTATCCCACCGCTCGACGGCTCTAAACTCCTCTATAGCTTTCTGCCGTATTCAAAGAATCATATCATCGAATTCCTCGAACGATACGGAGCAATCTTGTTACTTGTGTTTATCATAGTCGGCGGATCGTTGCTACAAACTGTAATCAGTTTCGTATATAATTTTATTATCGAACGCATTGTGCTCGGTATTTGACGGAAGCGAATTTTTTTTGCTAATATCCAATACACTACTTATTTTTAATCACAACAATCCTGTGGCTACGATGAATCAGTTGATTCGCAAGGGTCGCTCGATCACTCGGCAAAAGTCGAAAACACCAGCATTGCAATCAAATCTTAACGCATTAAAGCGCCAGCAAAAAATCCAATTCAAAGGAAATCCATTAAAGCGCGGCGTGTGTGTGAAGGTGACAACAATGACTCCAAAAAAACCAAATTCCGCGCTGCGAAAGATTGCTCGAGTACGACTTTCGAATGGCATGGAAATTACTGCTTATATTCCGGGTATCGGACATAATTTACAGGAGCACTCTATTGTTCTCGTGCGCGGCGGTCGTGTGAAAGATTTGCCAGGAGTACGCTACCATATTGTGCGTGGAGTCTATGACGCTGGCGGCGTGGAGGGTCGTAAGCAAGGCAGGAGCCTGTATGGCGCGAAACAAGAAAAAGCGAAGCAAGTATAAAATTCAAGAATAATATTAACGTATGCGTGGAAAACAATCACCTAAACGAGACATTGATCCAGACCCAAAATATAACAGCACGATTATAGCAAAGTTTATTAATGCGATCATGGAACGGGGAAAAAAAACCGTAGCACAGAAAATTGTCTACGATTGCTTTCATATTATACAGAAAAAAACAAATCAAAATCCGCTTGATATGTTTGATCTTGCAGTGCGTAACGTTACGCCCATGGTTGAGGTGCGTTCGAGACGAATCGGAGGCTCTAATTATCAGGTTCCGGTTGAAGTAAAAGGGACTAGAAGAACAGCACTCACCTTTCGATGGATTATTGGTGCTGCAGCGAGTCGTAAGGGAAAACCGATGCGAGAAAAGCTTGCAGAAGAAATTATCGCGGCAAGCAAAAACGAAGGAGACGCAGTGAAAAAGAAGCAAGATGTACAGCGTATGGCAGAAGCAAATCGCGCCTTTGCGCACTTTGCTTAAGTTTCCTGCGTTGCTTATGAAAAAAATACAAGCAATTTTGGCGGTGCTCTTGATAGGGGCGTTTAGTGTTTTATTAGTTAAGAACGGATTTAAAATACAAAGAGTGCTAGAACAACCAAATGAAACACGGGAGGTGTCGGAGGTATCGATTAAAAATCAAAACGAGAGCAATACGAAAAGCAGTATAATAAACACGGCGCAACAGACGCAGTCATCACGTGTGCCATTGGATCATTTCTCTTCGTTGTGTACAAAATTACCTTCCGAATTAGCGCAAGTAACTTGGTATCAAAGTTTTCAAAAAGCAGAAGGGAAATACATCACATCTGATGCGCAGGGTTTTCAAGAAGTAGTAGAACTGTGCTGGAATCAGAAAGATGGCCATGTCATATTTATGCTCGAAAATAGAAGTGCGGGAGATACAGCGCAAGTGCCAGCGCAACAAATTGGGTACTGGAAGAATGGAGATACAAGTGTCACGATGCTTCCTGTTTCTCAACCTGCGGGAGATAAAAATGCAGCACAAAGATATGAATTACGAGGATGGATAAATACAGATTTTTTTCTCATCGCAACTGTCGCAACGAATTTTCCGGAATCAGTTATCATCTATGAAATGGTAGATAAAAAAACAGGTGGGACAACATTTTTAAAGAGTTGCGAGATGAAAAACAATCAAGAAGTATGTTGATAGATTGAGAAAAATCATTCATGAACACGTCTCATTTTTAACACGTAATAGCATGGACGCAGATATTAAACGACTTGAAAATATACGCAATATTGGAATTATTGCTCACATCGATGCGGGGAAAACAACCGTCACGGAGCGTGTGCTTTTTTATACCGGTAAAAAACATAAGATGGGAGAAGTACACAAAGGTGAAGCAACGATGGATTGGATGGAACAGGAACGTGAGCGAGGCATAACAATTACTGCGGCAGCAACAACGTGTTTTTGGAATGGGAAACAAATTAATATTATCGATACTCCGGGTCACGTGGATTTTACGGTAGAGGTCGAACGTTCGCTGAGGGTGCTCGATGGAGGCGCTGTTATTTTTGACGGTGTAGCAGGCGTAGAACCGCAGTCCGAAACAGTTTGGCATCAAGCAGAAAAATATCACGTGCCTCGCATTTGTTTTATTAATAAGCTCGATCGCACAGGCGCTGATTTTTATGCTGATCTCGCTTCCATTCATGAGCGCCTTTCAAAAAATGCTCACCCTCTGCAACTTCCTATTGGCACGGAAGAAAATTTTCAAGGTATCGTCGATCTTCTCAAAGAGAAGGCTTACATTTATAAAGACAATCTTGGAAAAGAGATCCTAGAAACAGATATTCCATCTGACATGAAAGAAAAAGTCACGGAATATCGCGGTAAACTTATTGAAGCGATTGTAGAGCACAATGATACACTGATGCACGAGTATCTTGAAGGAAAAACAATTGCTTTAGAAACTTTAAAACAACAACTCCGCAAAAATACAATTACCGGTACTCTTGTGCCAGTACTCTGCGGGAGCGCATTAAAAAATAAAGGAGTACAAAAACTGCTCGACGCGATCGTAGACTACCTTCCATCGCCGTTAGATCTTCCACCAGTCAAGGGAACTGAACTGAGAGACACAACAAAAACACTTGAACGTAAAACCTCAAGCACTGAGCCGCTTGCGGCGTTGGCGTTTAAAATTGCTACTGATCCGTACGTTGGAAAATTGGTATTCGTGCGAGTGTATTCAGGAATGTTGCAAGCTGGAACATATGTGCTGAATAGTAATTCAGAAAAAAAAGAACGTATTTCTCGCATTGTGCGTTTGCACGCAAATCATCGGGAAGAAGTTAAAGCAGTACAAGCAGGTGATATCGCAGCAGTCGTTGGGCTGAGAGGTATTAAAACCGGCGATACGTTGTGTGATATCAATCAGTCCATTGCTTTGGAAAATATTACTTTTCCAGAGCCTGTCATTTCTATCGCAATAGAACCGAAGACAAAAGCAGATCAGGAAAAAATGGGACTCGCGCTCTCTCATCTTACAGAGGAAGATCCAACATTCCGTGTGAAGAGCGACGAAGAAACGAATCAAATTGTTATTTCAGGTATGGGCGAACTCCATCTCGAAATTATCGTGGATCGTATGAAGCGTGAATTTAATGTTGAAGCAAATGTCGGAAAACCGCAGGTCGCGTATAAAGAAACGATAACACAGACAGCTGAAGCAGAAGGGAAGTATATTCGACAATCTGGAGGACGTGGGCAATATGGCCATTGTTTCTTACGAGTGGAACCGCTGAAAGATTCGACAGAACGATTTACTTTTGAAGATGCGATCAAAGGGGGCGTGATTCCAAAAGAGTACATTCCAGCGATCGAAAAGGGCGTACGAGAAGCTTTGGATAAAGGTGTTGTTGCAGGATATCCGCTGATCAATATTCAAGTAGCCGTATATGACGGGTCGTATCACGAAGTTGATTCTTCAGAAGCTGCATTCAAAATTGCTGGTTCTATAGCTTTGAAAGCAGCATCCAGAAGGGCAAAGCCGGTATTATTGGAGCCGATGATGAAAGTAGAAGTGATCACTCCAGAAAATTATATGGGCGATGTGATCGGTGACTTAAATGCAAAGCGCGGAAAGATTCACGAAATGACCGATCGCGGT
This sequence comes from Candidatus Kerfeldbacteria bacterium RIFCSPLOWO2_02_FULL_42_19, assembly GCA_001818315.1. GTDB lineage: Bacteria > Patescibacteriota > Patescibacteriia > HO2-48-17 > HO2-48-17 > WO2-43-9. Next base: position 68,014 of record MHKF01000011.1, on the reverse strand, counting down.
ATGATGAAGATCATTCGAGCGGAAGTGCCACTCGCGGAAATGTTTGGTTACGCAACGACATTACGTTCCATGACGCAAGGCAGAGCAAGTTACACGATGGAATTTTCGCAATACGCTCAAGCACCGCAGAGTATTGTAGATGCGATCAAAGAAAAACAGGGCGCATAAACAAACTATCCTCGCACAAGTTGGCAGAAAAATTTCTGACACTCATACGAGGATAGGGAAGGGTGAATAAATATTACGGCAGAGTGGAAATCCTATTTCTCGAACTCTTCCTGGACTCTGCAAGTTGTATTTTTTGGATCAGTTCACTGCGGAATCGTTCCGCGTTGAGGTACCGTATGTTCAAGAGAAGTTCCGAACGTATTTCCGCAGTGAGTTTGTCTGTGATGAGGTGCGGTACCGTAGCGATCAGTACAATCCATATATCAACCGCAGCAGTGATGCTGCTCATTAATCTACCAAGATCGTTGCAGTATCTGAATTCGCACGATTGAGCGCCAAGTTTCAGTACGACATCTATGAGACGCTTTTGAATATCTGGTATTTCAGTCCGCGCGCCGCCAAAAATAACAACACGTTGACCAGCAAGCAGACGCGAACTATTTTCTACCAGAGATACTTCTGCGGTTTGTGTTTCATCCACACGAACACCCAAGAGTTGCCCAAGAGCATCAAAGTCTTCCGTCAACACGGCACACAGAAACCTAGAATCAGGATTGAGAAGACCTTTGATCTGATCTTTGGAAAGTCCAAAGAATTTTTCCAAGAATAGCGGTTCGTGTGCGAGGATTCTCACCGTCCGCTCACACATTTCGATTTTGCGCCATGAAAAAGTCTCAAAAAAAGCAGCGTCAATAGGAGTTATATCAGGCGCATGTTCGCTCGTGAGAGCAAGAATTTTTTCGATGACCTCCTTTCGTTGTTGCCATGCTTGTGGAACACTATCTTTCCGGAGATCTTGTGAAGCAGGTCTCGGGTAAGTTCCAGAACCGTTTTTTCCATTGCGAGGAGACAATTGAAGATGCTTCCGGATCTGCAGAAGAGCATCCTCTCTCACAGTGACTGTGCGGGTTGGATCTAAACTTACAGTGAGAAGTCCTTGAAGACTCTTGGGCACGTCGCCGTGAAAACGGTGTCGGCACGTTTCTGAAAGTTCTAAAGCCTTCGTCGCAAGCAGTCGAAGATTCTGACGCTCTTCGTACGCGCGCAGAAGTTGTGAACACGTCGGAGTAATCGAACATCGAACGCGTTCATCGGTTGGTTGCCACAGCAAGAGAAGTGGATGCTTTCGTATGACGGAAAGTATGATCGTAAGAGTATCAATACGCCACCAAGAAGTTCTCAAATCGTTTTCTCGCAGCACCGCAGTAATGAGTCCGAACAAATCTTTCCGGCGCAATTGGATCACAATATACACCAGCGAAAGTACTATGCAGCCGAGTGGAAAGAACAGTTGAATTTGGAGCCACAGAAAATACAGACCATGTATTTTCTTGCATGCATTAAAGTACGTCAAAACCCAGATGCGACCCTGTTCTATCATGGATTGTTCCAAAACAGCAGCTTTGTCGACTTTTTGCAGTTTTGCATAGTACGTCTGGATAAGTTGTAGAAGCATCTGGTCAAACGCTGCATACGAACTCAGCTTCACAAGTTCTGCCGGTGTATATACTTTGGAAGCTGCGGCGAAAAGCGGATTATCGGTTGCATATTTTTCGAGGTATTCACGAAAAGTTCGCTCGAACTTTTCAAATTCTTTCATAAGAGACGATCTTCCACCTCCCTTCGTCCAATACATTTTCATGAGCGTGTTATACGAAAACTTCGGAAACTGCGCAAAGACAAAGAGCGTTGCGGGAATTTGAAAATCCACAAATACACCTTGGTTGTCGAAATACACAATAATCTCAGCGTCCGGAATATCTGTGGGATGAGCTTTTGGATGATCGAGGCGATACAGGGCATCCGGAGATTCCCAATTCAATCGCTCACCCGTTTTTTCACTGATATTTTTTCCTATGAATTTCACTCCGCAAGACAGTATCAGTGCCAGTGCAAAGCCACGGTCGCGTTCCAAAGCGTATATGAGAGGCATTACATCGTGATGATGAGAAAGGAATTGTTGAACAGATACACCCATGTCACGATACTGCATCATATTAGATCCAGTAGTTTCCACACCGATGTATTCCTCGTACAAGAGAACACTACGAAAGAAGCCATTTACAATGAATAGACCTACAAGTATTCCAAGCACTAGTTTCTTCATCAGACCCTCCTACAGAGTAAATCTGTCATCGCGTAAGACTGCTCTTTATGCACCCAACGCAAACTCAGTTGTCAATGTAAAAAAATACATACAAAAACCATGTACTTCCATAGAGTGGGAATAACGTAACATACCTTCTCATTTTTTGCAAAATTTTTCCTTGACAATAGCGATAATTGTATTAAGATAGGGAAAACTTTATTATTATTCCTTATAGTATGGATATGCAAAGGATCTTGCGGTTAGCGAGAAAAACAGGCGATAAATGTATTATTATCGAAAACGACGAGCCAGCCTATGTCATCGTCACTTTTGATGAATACGAACGCTTCATGGATCGAATGTCCAGTAACTTGTCACAGACAAGCATGCCGAATCTTCCAATCAAGAAAATAAATACACCTCCAATGTCGTCTACAGCGTCTGCAATGCAAAAGAAAACGATCCAAACAGCAGGAGGAGGACAACAATCAGCAGGAAGGAAAGTGGTGCAAAAACTTAGTGAACAACAAGAGAGTCTGAATGAAGAAGAACTCCTCGAAAAAATAAACAAAGACATTGCGAATTATCGGCAACAGATGACTGATACCAATGCAAATTTGGCTCGCCCCAATGGAGCAAAAGCGCATTATACAGAGCCTACAGTCAGTCGATCCGCATAAAAACTTGCCAAAGGAAAAAGATGTGTTATAATAGGATACATCTCTACTACCGAGACACATCATCAATCATGTGTTTCCGCTAGCGACTTCATCTTCCTGAACTTCACGAGATCAATAAAGGAAATAATGAAGTGTTAGTGTTGGCATTACTAACTTAAGTTTTTAATCAAGTGTATGGCCGAAAAATTCGAACGCACTAAGCCGCATATTAATGTGGGAACTATTGGACACGTGGATCACGGAAAGACTACTCTCACTGCCGCTATCTTGAAAGTCCTGTTAGCTGCCGGAAAAAAAGCGCAGAATAAGAGTGTTGATGAAATCGATAATGCGCCAGAAGAAAAAGAACGTGGTATTACAATTTCCACGACGCACGTAGAATATGAATCAGACAATCGTCACTATGCACACGTCGATTGTCCTGGACATGCCGATTATATTAAAAACATGATTACCGGAGCAGCTCAAATGGATGGAGCGATTCTCGTTGTATCGGCAGCAGATGGCCCAATGCCGCAAACTCGTGAGCATATTCTTCTGGCACGACAAGTGGGGGTGCCATACATTATTGTGTTTTTGAATAAAATCGATCAGGTTGATGACAAAGAACTTATTGATCTCGTCGAAGTAGAGGTGCGTGATCTCTTGAAGAAATATAATTTCCCAGGAGACGAAATTCCTATCATTAAAGGATCAGCACTGAAAGCCTTAGAGAACCCATCTGATGCAGCAGTGACTAAACCCATTCTGGATTTAGTTGCAGCAATGGATAGCTATATCCCCGAACCACAACGCGCAACTGATCAGCCATTTTTAATGCCGGTAGAAGATGTCTTTTCCATTGAAGGTCGCGGCACCGTTGTAACCGGTAGAATCGAACGTGGTATGGTAAAATTAAACGACAATGTCGAAATCGTCGGGCTGAAACAAACACAGAAGTCAGTTATTACAGGTATTGAGATGTTCAATAAATCTTTGGATGAGGGACGAGCAGGTGATAACGCCGGAGTCTTGTTGCGTGGCACGAAGAAAGAAGACGTTGAACGCGGTCAGGTTATTGCTAAGCCAGGAACTATTACGCCGCATACAGAATTCGAAGCTGAAGTGTATGTGTTATCCAAAGAAGAGGGAGGTCGACATACTCCTTTTGTAAAAGGATATAAGCCGCAATTCTACATGCGCACTACAGATGTGACCGGCGAAGTCAATGAACTTGCAAAAGGCGCAGAAATGATCATGCCCGGAGATACGACACAGGTCAAAGTAAAGCTTATCGGTCCAGTAGCAATGGAAGAAAAACAGAAGTTTGCTATTCGTGAAGGTGGACATACTGTAGGCGCGGGTGTCATTACAAAAATTTTGAAATAATCAGGCACACGAGCCGCGTAACATAATAAACACGTGGTTCGTAGCTTGATGATTTCCTTCATCAAGATTCTTTCATAAGCACAACGCATGGCGACAGTGAAAAAACAGGAAGAGGAAACACAGCAGAGGATTCGTATTAAGATTCGCGCGTACGATCATAAAATCATTGATCAAGCGTGCCGAACTATTATTCGCACCACACAACAATCTGGCGCGAATATTGCGGGTCCTATACCTCTCCCAACAGAAAAGAATCGTTATACTGTAATTCGTTCTCCATTCGTGCATAAAAATTCTCGTGAGCAATACGAAATGCGTGTGCATAAGAGACTGATCGATATTATAAATCCTTTGCCAAAAACGATTGAGGATCTGAGTAATTTGAATTTGCCGGCAGGAGTCGATATCGAAATTAAAATGTAATGTTATTCTAAAGATTATCACGAAAACAATTCTTCCTTCGCATAAAAAGACGCTGGAGTAAGATTGCGGCTTTTTTGTTCAATGAGAAATTATGAAATGCATGCTCGGTTATAAACAAAATTCAACGCAGATTCTTTATCAAGGAAAATTAGTGCCCGTGACTCACGTTCAGGCAGGTCCTTGTACTATTACGCAAGTGAAGACAGAAGCAAAAGATGGCTATCAAGCTATTCAAGTTGGCTTCCACGTAGCAAAAAAAATAAACAAAGCAAAACGTGGTCATCTGAAGGAATTATCTCACTTTCGATATCTTCAAGAATTTCGAATTCCCGCAAAGGAAAGGATATCTTTCGAACGTGGAAAAATTATTGATGCTTCTATTTTTGCAGAAGGCGACAGCGTGAAAGTGACTGGCACTACGAAGGGCAGAGGATTTCAGGGAGTAGTGAAAAGACATAAATTCGCTGGTGGGAAAAAATCTCACGGCCATAAAGATCAGTTAAGGATGCCTGGTTCGTTGGGTGCTGGCGGTGTGCAGAAGGTTCCAAAAGGGAAACGTATGGCTGGTCATATGGGGAATAGAAAACGCACAGTACACAATCTCACAGTGATGAGGGTGGATGCCAAGAATAACATTCTGACTCTGAAGGGCGCTCTTCCTGGTGCACATGGAGGTCTTGTAAAGATCACGGACAACATATGACACAAGCATTGGTTTATAATAATCTCGGGGAGAAAAGTGGAGATATGCAACTCGACGAGGCTGTATGGAATGTTCCACCGAACATGACACTCATTCAAGAGGTTGTCCAAGCATATCGAGCGAACGCACGGGAGGGAATTGCTCATACCAAAACACGTGGCGAGGTGCGTGGCGGCGGTAGAAAACCATGGAAACAAAAAGGAACGGGGCGAGCGCGCCATGGCTCTATCCGTTCACCACTTTGGAAAGGAGGCGGAGTTGTATTCGGACCTCGAAATACAAAAAACTATACGCGACATCTCAATAAAAAAGTAAAACGAAAAGTCATGTGTATGGTGTTGAGTAATAAGCAAACCGAACACCGCCTCGTCATCATTGAATCACTTGAACTTGCGCAACCGAAAACAAAGTTTGCTGTGCAATGGTTACATAAATTGCCGGTAAAAAATAAATCGACACTGATCGCATTACCGAAACGCACAGAGTCTATAAGTGCATTTCAGAATTTACCGACCGTAGAAATTATGCCGCTGGAGAGTCTCAATGCCTATGAGCTTCTACGTTATGAGTATTTGATGGTACCAAAGGATGGAATTGAATTAATCAGTCGAGCTTACAGTAAAAAATAACGTATGGGATTTTTTGACTTTCTCAAACAGAAGAAAAAAACACCGATACCTTCGCAGGAAGGTAAAAAAGGTGTACCTCAAAAGTCAGGAGAGGAAAAATCTCAAATGTCTATTCATGGAGAACCACAGAAACAGCCAAAGCATTTAGAAGCTACAGCGAAGCAACAAGAAGTGAAGGCACGTGAAAGCAAAACAATCAAAGCAACGCAAGACCAAGACAAGGAAGAGCAAGCACAAAAGACGCATCAATCAAAAGAAGATACAAAAACAGCTTTTCAGATTTTACTGCGGCCTCTTGTAACCGAAAAATCAGAAAAGCAGAAGAAGAACAATGTGTATTTTTTTGAAGTCGGCGTGGGTGCAAATAAGATAATGATTAAAGAAGCTATACGGCGAGTGTATGGTGTCCATGCGAGGCGTGTAAATGTTATGAAGCGTATGGGAAAACACGTACGATTCGGAAGATTTTTTGGAAAACAGAAGGATACCAAACGTGCGATGGTTATTCTCAAACAAGGACAAAGCATTGAATTCTAATACTATGTCAGTTAAGAATTACAACCCAACTTCCCCAGGACGACGCATTTCAAGTGTCGCAGATTTCTCAATTCTCACAAAGAAAAAACCAGAAAAAAATTTAACAGTCGGAAAAAAAAGCTCCGGTGGGAGAGCACAAGGCAAAATTACCGTCCGACATCGAGGGGGCGGGCACAAGCGGAAACTTCGAATATTAGATTGGTATTCGTCACCGACAAAACAAACAGTCACTGCAAAGGTGATTGCTATCGAATATGATCCAAATCGTTCTGCGTACATTGCTCTGATTGCAACAGAAAGGGGAGAGAAGAAATATATCCTGGCCCCAGAAGGTTTGCAAATGGATCAAAAAATTTATGTATCTCAAGACACGATAGATATTGCAGTAGGAAATCGAGCGCCACTCGGTAACATCCCAGCAGGAAGTGTGATTCATAATATTGAACTTTTTCCAGGGCAAGGAGGAAAAGTAGTGCGATCGGCCGGAACCCTGGCGACACTTCTTTCACTTGAAGGAGAATATGCACATGTGCGTCTGCCTTCAGGAGAAGTAAGAATATTTGCTAAAGATTGTACAGCAACGATTGGCCAAGTAAGTAATACTGATCACAGGCACGTACGACGCGGTAAAGCAGGTCGAATGCGATGGTTGGGGATACGCCCAACAGTTCGCGGAAAAGCAATGAATCCAGTCGATCATCCCCATGGTGGTGGCGAAGGTGGTAGTCCAATTGGTATGAAACGACCGAAAACACCGACCGGCAAACCAGCGCTCGGAGTGAAGACGCGAAAGCAACATAAGAAATCCAATCGCTTTATTCTTAAACCACGAGCAAGAAAAGTTTCATAATTTTATATCCATGGCAAGAAGTTTAAAGAAGGGCGGGCCATTCACTGACCCAAAACTTCTCAAAAAGATGAGTGCAAAAAAACATGGCGATACGAGCATGATCAAAACGTGGTCACGTGCTTCCACGATTACTCCGGAAATGGTTAGCTTGACATTTGGGGTGCATAATGGACGTGAACATGTTCCAGTACATGTTGTCGAGAATATGGTAGGACACAGGTTGGGTGAATTCGCTCCCACGAGAATTTTTCGTGGTCACGGTGGAAGAAAGGCTCGAGAAGAAAAACAAGCCCAATCCAAAACGCAACAACAGCAGACTGAGAGTACGCAAAAAAACCTACAAAATAAAACATAAGAGCTCAAGCAAATTTGACAATTATATGCAAATTCAGGCAAAATTACGTGGCATACGAATATCACCTAAAAAACTGAGACTTGTAACAGATCTCGTGAGGCGTCTTTCAGTTGTGGACGCAGAACGTCAATTGATATATCTCAATAAAAAGGGTGCCCGACCAATATTAAAACTCTTACGTGCTGCTATTGCTAATGCTGAGAATAATTTCAAATTACCCAAGGAAACGCTACGCATTAAGCATATTACGACAAATGGAGGATCTACTTTGCATCGCTGGAGGGCACGGGCACACGGACGCGCTGCACCGATACAAAAGAAAACCTCAATAGTACAACTGATTCTTGAAGACAACGCAGGTAATGCAAAAGTTAACACACAAATGAAAGCGAAGAAGTAACTACACATTATGGGACAGAAAGTACATCCAACGGCTTTTCGTCTCGGGGTTCTGTATACTCCGAAATCAAAATGGTTTGCAAAACACAATTTCTCAATATTGCTGAAGGAAGATGTTTGCATACGAAAATTCTTAAAAAGAAAACTTCGTGAGGCGGGTGTTGGTTCCATTGAAATTGAACGATCAGCACACACTATAAATATCATCATTCATTCTTCACGCCCCGGTGTCATTATTGGAAGGGGTGGCGCAGAAGTTGAGTTACTCAAGAAAGAAGTTCATGATACATTCCTAGGAAATCAGAAGATTACGGTGAATATAACGATTCAAGAAATTCAGAAGCCTGATATAGACGCTCAGCTTATTTGTCGAGCGCTCGTAGAGCAGGTGGAAAAACGTATGTCAGTTCGGCAAATTATGAAACGGGCAATTCAACAAGTAAAAAAGGCTGGCGGAAAAGGTGTGCGTGTGACATTATCAGGGAGATTGAACGGAGCGGAAATTGCGAGACGCGAAACTCTGAGTTTCGGTAAGTTGCCTTTACAAACGATTCGCGCTGATATTGATTACGCTCGTGATGCGGCGTATACGACGTACGGGACAGTAGGAGTCAAAGTGTGGATTTATAAAGGGGAAGTTTTTGTATAATGTATGATGCTGGGACCAAGAAAGGTAAAATATAGAAAATGGCACCGCAAAGGAGTAAGAGGTGTTGCAACCCGTAAAACTAGTTTGAGTTTTGGTTCCTTTGGTCTGCGCGCTACGACCGGCTCTTGGGTGACTGCTCGGCAAATTGAAGCAGCGCGAAGAGCGATGATTCGTTACATAAAACGTGGTGGGAAAATGTGGATTCGCATCTTTCCTGATCATCCTATCACTATCAAAGGCGGTGAAATTAAAATGGGTGGCGGAAAAGGTGCGGTGGATCACTATGTTGTGCCAGTGAAACCAGGCACTATTTTATTTGAACTCGACGGTATCAGTAAAGAAGAAGCATTGGAAGCACTGCGTTTAGCGTCGCATAAACTTCCGGTTAAAACGAAAACTATAGCAAAGATATGAAAATAAAAGAATTAATTGTGAAAGAGAAAGTTGAATTGCAGAAGATGCTTGCAATGAAGCAGGAAAAATTACGTGCTGTAAGATTTCGTATACGCCAAGGTGATGAGAAAAATGTGAGATCCGAACGACAATTGAAAAAAGATATTGCGCGAGTTTTTACAGTCCTGAATAAGAAACCCTCACTTAAAAAGTAAATATATGGGATTTCAAAAGAAGATAGAACGAAAATTCAAAGGTAGAGTCGTGAGTGATGTAATGGATAAAACTATTGTTGTGCGTGTGGATCGAAAGCGTTGGCATCCGCTGTATAAAAAACAATACACCGTTACGAAGCGTTACAAAGTTCATGATCCAAAAAATACACATCATGTGGGAGAAAGCGTTACGTTTGTTGAATGCAGACCCTTATCGAGAGAAAAACGTTGGCGTGTAGTGGAAGTGAGTTCACACGTAAATGCATCTACCCAATCATAAATAAGTTATGATTCAGAAATATACACAGTTGAAAGTAGCAGATAATACGGGTGCAAAATATATCCGCGTGTTTCATATTATGCGAGGATATAAACGTCGCTATGCAAGGGTCGGCGATATTGTCACCGCTTCTGTAAAAGAAGCTGTCCCACACAGTGCAGTGAAAAAAGGAGATATTGTTAAAGCAGTCATTGTGCGTCAAAGAAAAGAATACAATCGTGTCGACGGTACCTATATTCGTTTTGATGAAAACGCAGCAGTATTGATTGATCCAAAGACAAAAGAGCCACGTGGTACACGCATCTTCGGCCCAATTCCGCGGGAAATTAAAGTGAAGGGATTTAATAAAATTGCTTCGCTCGCACCAGAAGTATTATAAAACTATGTTGTACGTCAAAAAAACGAAAATCGGCGACCGAGTCAAAGTCCTTTCTGGAAAGGATCGAGGCAAAATAGGGAAGGTCACTCAGATATTTCACAACGAACAAAAGATTGTTGTAGAAGGAGTCAATAAAATGATAAAACATTTACGATCGAAGCGTAAGGAAGAAAAGGGTCAACGTATTGAATTTTTTGCGCCACTTGCTGTTTCGAACGTCGCGCCAATATGTCCACACTGCAATAAAACAACCCGACCAAAATTCGAAATGCAAGGTGATACAAAGGTTCGGGTATGTCGCAGATGCAAGCTCACTCTCACGGAAAAAAAGGAATAAACGCAATCTATGTCTTTATACGCAAAGTACAAAAAAGAAATTATCCCGACTATGCAAAAAGAATTTGGTCTCAAAAATCGATTCATGATTCCAGTACTTGACAAAGTCGTGGTAAATATTGGTTTAAGTAAGGTTTTGATCGATCCAAAATTTATGGAAATAGCCGAAAATACGCTGAAAAAAATTACCGGTCAGAAGCCAGTAAAAACGCGTGCAAAAAAAGCAATTTCAAACTTCAAAATCAAAAAAGGTATGCCTATTGGCATGATGGTTACTCTGCGTGGAAAACGCATGTATGACTTCATTGAAAAACTCATTTATGTTACACTCCCTCGTGTGCGCGATTTTCGAGGCATTCCACTTACGTCGCTTGATCAAAGTGGCAATCTGAGTATCGGAATGCAGGAGCACACTGTTTTTCCAGAAATTAAGGCAGATGAAATCGAACATGTTCATGGTTTAGAAGTTTCTCTGATTACCAAAGGGAAGGATAAGATAAAGAGTCAACGTTTATTTGAGGCACTGGGAATACCATTTGCCAAGAATAAAAAGCAGTAACTATGGCAAAGAAATCACAGGAGGCAAAATCGAAACGATCATTAGTGAAGCCAAAATTCAGTACGCGTGTTGTGAGGAGATGTTGGCGTTGCGGGAGAAAACATGGGTATATGCGAAAATTTGATTTGTGTCGAATTTGTTTCCGTGAGCTCGCAAATAAAGGCGAAGTACCTGGTATTCGTAAAGCGAGTTGGTAATGTATATTCTATGATGAACGACCCAATAGCAGACATGCTTACAAGAATCAGAAATGCAGGAATGATTAAAAAATCCTCGGTGCTTGTCCCGTGGTCAAAATTAAAATTCTCATTAGCAAAGCTTCTGGAACGCGAAGGATATATCCAAAAAGTAGAAAAAGTTCAACATAATAACTTTTCGACCCTGCGTATTGAATTAAAGTTCAATGCTGAAAATCGAATGACTATTTCACGAATGAAACGCATAAGTAAACCTGGCAGTAGGGTATATATGCAGGCTTCTGCACTGCCTCACGTATTGAACGATTACGGTATTGCTATTGTATCAACATCGCAAGGGATAATGACAAATAAAGAAGCGCGGAAAAGGAGACTAGGCGGCGAAATACTTTGTGAGATTTATTAGAGAAGCATATGTCACGTATTGGAAAAAAAATTTTAACAGTCCCTCACGGAGTAGCAATACAAGTAGAAAAGAATGTATTGAAAGTCAAAGGTCCAAAAGGGGAACTCCTGCAAAAATTACATCCAAGTATCAGTATCAATATTGAGGGAGCGAATGTGAAGATTGCAGTGAAGAACCCGAAAGAAAAAAAAGAACGGGCACTTTGGGGACTTTTCGGCTCGCTCACTGCAAATATGCTTAAAGGAGTTGTGGAGGGGTTTAGTAAAAAACTTGAAATCAACGGTGTGGGATATAGAGCGGTTGTGAAAGGAAAAAATCTTGAACTTGAGCTCGGTTTTTCGCATCCCGTACTCTTTGCGATTCCAGATGGCATTGAAATAAAGGTAGAAAAAAATGTTCTGATCGTAACTGGCATCGATAAACAACTCGTCGGAGAAGTTGCGGCAAGTATACGGTCATTAAAAAAACCGGAGCCGTATAAAGGGAAGGGTATAAAGTATGCTGACGAAGTGATCCGGAAAAAAGTTGGGAAACAAGCAAAAAGCGCTGAATAATACATATGACGAATCGTGAGCGAAAAAAGAAAATGGCACTCCTGCGGCGCAAACAACGCTCAAGGGCGAAAATATTTGGAACAGGCGAGAGGCCTCGTTTGCAAGTATTTCGTTCTCTGAAGTACATCAGTGCACAAATTATTGACGACACACACGGCCATACGCTGATTGCAGCACATGTCAAACAATTACAAACAGAGGGTTCGAGAACACAACAAGCCGAAGCACTCGGAAAACTTATAGCAAAAAAGGCGCAGACAAAACAGATACGCAAAGTTGTATTTGACCGTTCTGGTTATAAATTCCACGGGCGTGTGAAGGCGTTTGCTCTTGGAGCAAGAGCGGGCGGTTTAGAATTTTAAGAGGATCACATGATACAAGAAACTATACAAGAGCAGCAACAATCGGAAGCTCAAAACGCACCAGCAAAAAGAACGGCGCGTAGAAGTTTTGGAATGCGAAGATCACGGAATCCAAGACAACGTAAACGTCAAGAAAGATCGAATACCGGCGGTGAAAATTTAGAACAGCGAGTGATTCAGATTGATAGAGTAGCACGTGTCATGCGTGGTGGAAAACGTATGAGTTTTCGTGCTTGCGTCGTAGTTGGGAATCGCCAGGGTAAAATCGGTATGGGTGTGAAGAAAGGTGCAGATGTTGCCAGTGCTGTCCAGAAAGCTTCCGAGCAAGCAAAAAAGTATTTGCAAGATATAAAGTTGACGCCCGAAGGCACGATTCCACACAGAGTCGAGCAAAAATATACCGCAGCGCGCATACTTTTGAAACCTGCGCCAGAAGGAAGCGGAATTATTGCCGGAGGCGCGATGCGACCTGTATTAGAACTCGCTGGCATAAAGAATGTAATAGGAAAAATGCTTGGATCGAGGAATAAAATTAATAATGTTCGGGCAACACTCGAAGGGCTGCAGCAACTCAAAGAACCTAAAATACGCAACTCGAAAAAGGATACTTCTTCACAAGTGAAAGTATAATTTTTGTTATGCTCATAACACTACACAATCTTCCAGCACTACAAGGGAGAAAGAAAAAAAGAGTCGGCAGAGGACCCGGATCGGGTCGGGGGACATATTCCGGTCGCGGTATAAAAGGTCAAAAAGCACGAACCGGCGGACGTGTAGGATTACGACGGAAGGGAGTTAAACAATTTATTACCAAATTAAAAAAAATAAAGGGCTTTACGTCTTTGAAGGCGAAAATGCTGACAGTCAATGTTGGGACGCTCAACACAGCATTCAAAGACGGCTCGCACGTCGATCCCCAAAAGCTTGTTCAAAAAGGTATTATTAAAACTGTAAAATTTGGGGTCAAAATTCTTGGCGATGGGGAATTAGGAAAGAAATTAAACGTCAAGGCTCATAGTTTTTCTCGATCAGCAAAAGCAGCAATCCTCAAGCAAGGAGGGAAAGTGGAAATTATTTCACTCAAACAAAAATAGAGTTCGAATACTATATGTGGTCAAAATTACGACAAATTTGGAGCATTCCGGACCTTCGTAAGCGCATTCTGTTTGTGTTCGGTATGCTGGTGATATTCCGTCTCATATCGAATGTCCCGATACCCGGAGTGAATATTGGCAATCTTCAAAATTTTTTTCAATCCAATCAATTCCTAGGACTGTTGAATATCTTTTCAGGAGGTGCATTGTCGAATTTCTCAATAGCGTTGTTGGGAGTTGGGCCGTACATCACGGCTTCAATTATTTTTCAATTACTTGCTTCAATCGTACCGAGTTTATCAGAACTGCAAAAGGAGGGGTTTAGTGGGCAACAAAAGCTCAATCAATATACTCGATTGGCGACTATACCGCTTGCGGCATTGCAAGGATACAGCACTATCGTACTTCTCCAACGTTCTGGCGCAGGAATTCTTGGTACGCTTTCGGCTTGGCAATGGATCATATCCATCGCAACGGTGACAGCCGGGAGTGTATTACTGATGTGGATAGGAGAGTTGATTTCGGAAAAAAAAGTCGGCAACGGGGTATCATTGATTATTTTCGCTGGTATTATCGCAAGTCTCCCAACTATCGCGCAACAGTCAGTTGCTGTTTTTGACGCATCGCAATTGCTGACTATAGGAGCATTTATTGCTCTTGCTTTTATCACTATTGTAGGTGTTGTATTTATAACCGAAGGGCAAAGAAAAATACCTATAGTCTATGCGCGACAGATGCGAGGCAGATCTGCTGGAGGAGCTAAAAGTTTCTTACCGCTTCGTGTGAATCAGGCCGGAGTCATTCCTATTATATTTGCCATTTCTCTCTTGTTATTTCCAACGTTTTTGGCACAATTTTTCGTCAGTTCGTCATATCCATGGCTTGCGAATGTTGCAACAAACGTACTGACATTTTTCAATCAAAATCTTTGGTATGCAACCCTCTATTTTATACTCGTTTTTGTTTTTACCTATTTTTATACATCGGTCATTTTTCATCCAGATCAAATTGCGGAAAATCTTCAACGACAGGGGGCGTTTATTCCAGGAATACGCCCAGGAGAACCAACAGCGGTGTACTTAAAAAACGTCTCACAGAGAATTCTTCTTGCCGGCGCAGCGTTTCTTGGACTTATAGCGATTCTACCAATCATGGTACAATCGGCGTTTCAACTGAACGCACTCAGTTTAGGTGGCACCAGTTTGTTAATCGTCGTATCAGTAGTATTAGAGAGTATCAAACAGATTGAAGCACAAATTGTCACAAGGGATTACGAGAGTTTCTGAAATGAGACTCGTTGAGTAATAAACTTTAAAATTTTTATGAGTGATCCGCAAGTACGAAATATTGTACTGATAGGACCACAAGGTTCTGGTAAGGGTACGCAAGGACATTTACTCGCGGAACGTTTTGGATGGTACCATCTCGAAGTTGGAAAAATGCTTCGAAGCATCGCACGAGAAAATACGTCACTCGGTAGAAAAGTCGACGAAATTATTCATAAACAAGGAGAAATGGTGCCATATGAATTAGTGGTGCAACTTCTCCGTGAAACAGTACAAAAAATTGCAAAGGACCAAAGTATTATTTTTGATGGCACCCCAAGGCGGATCCCAGAGCTTGAGCCGTTTCATGCAATTCTTAAAGCAAATGATAGGGAGCTGACTTATGTATTCTTTTTTGATCTCTCTGAAGAAGCGAGTATTCGGAGACTTGCAAATCGACGTATCTGTGAGAATTGTCATAAATCGAGTATTATTCCTCATCGTCAAAGAGAAGGGAGTGCAAAGTGTGAATCTTGTGGAGGGAATTTGATACAAAGAGCGGATGATACTCCAGCAGCCATACACAGGCGACTTCAATGGCACAAGGAACGTGTGCAACCCGTTATGGATTACTATACTAAACTTGGTAGACTTATACGTATTAATGCAGATCAATCTGTGGAAGCAGTCTACAATGACATGGTTGCCAGGTTATGATTCGTCTTAAAACAAAAGCACAGATTCAATTACTCCGTGAAAATGGAAAGCGCTTGGCGTATATACTTTCCCAGGTGCAGCAGTCGGTCGCAACAGGAATTTCTACCTATGAGCTTGATCAAAAAGCAGAAAAAGAAATTCATGCGCAGGGTGGTACGCCCTCCTTTAAAGGATATAAAGGTTTTCCTGCATCGATATGTGTATCTGTGAACGAAGAAGTCGTGCACGGCATTCCAACAAAAGAAAAAATTTTGAAATCCGGAGATATTGTGGGACTTGATATTGGTATGTGGTATGATGGTTTGTGTACGGATATGGCTATAACGCTTGGCGTCGGAAAAATTTCTAAAACGGCGAAAAAGTTACTTGTAACAACACAGAGAGCTCTCACACAGGCAATACTCAAGGCCAAACTCGGTAACACAATTGGCGACATCGGTGCTTGCGTGCAAAAATACGCAGAAGCGCGTGGATTTGGCGTCGTGCGAGATTTAGTAGGTCATGGGGTTGGTTATGCGGTACATGAGTCTCCGCAGGTACCAAATTTTGTGGGACAGAATGCAGATATGAAACTCGCAGAGGGTATGGTACTGGCGATTGAACCAATGCTGACATGCGGTTCGTACGAAGTCGAAGTACTTGAAGACGGATGGACGGTTGTTACAAAGGATGATAGCTTTGCTGCACAATTTGAGCATACAATTGCCATTACAAAACAAGGTCCGCTGATACTGACAGCGGGCGAAACTCATGATTCCATCTAATATGCGGTTCCTTGGTTTAGATTACGGTTCACGTTACATCGGCGTCGCAATCAGCGACGATCAAGGTAGGATCGCGGTGCCGAAAGACGTATGGGAAAATACTTCCCATCAAGAAATACAAAAAAAAATCGCAGAAGTGATTCACAAGGAAGCTATTATGAGTATTATTGTCGGACTGCCTGTACGACTCGATGGGAAAGCAACGGCCCAAACACAGGCAACTCAGAAATTTATAGTATGGTTGCAAAGTATTGTGAAAATTCCTATTGCAACGATGGATGAGAGACTCACTACAAAACTTTCAACAGCGTATCAGAAAAAAAACTATAAGAAACAAAAACGTCCCGACGCTCATGCAGCGCAAATTATTTTACAAAATTACTTAGACAAACAATGTCCAAGCTCAGTTTTGTAATGCCGTTACTTTTGAGTGCATGCCTATCGTTACTCATTACAGGCATCGTGCGCTATTATGCTGTTAAAAAGAATATCCTCGATCGACCGGAAATGGAACCAAAGCGAAAGATTCACGTGCAGCCTATTCCGTTATTAGGCGGGATCAGCATTTTTGCGGCATTTCATCTTGCGACATTGTGGTATACAGTTGTGAACCCACGATTGCTTGGTGGGTATATTCTACCAAAACATCTCGCGACACTTTTTCTTTCCGGATTGTTCATTATGATTGGTGGATATATTGATGATCGTTATCGTATTCGATTTCAGTATCAAATACTTTTGCCGCTTGTCGCTATATTGATCGTGATCGCTGGGGGCATTGGAATCGAATATATTACCAATCCGCTCGGCGGCACGATTGCTCTGAATCAATGGAGTATCACGCTTTTTACAGCGAACGATTTGCCATATAAAATCACACTCCTTGCGGATGTTTTTACGATCGTTTGGTTATTAACAACGTCGTATACAACAAAACTCCTCGATGGACTTGATGGACTTGTATCCGGGATTACGGTCATTGCCGGGTTTATACTGTTTTTTCTGAGTTTGAACACAGAAATTGGACAGCCAGAGACTGCTCTTCTCAGTATGATTCTTACTGGAAGTTTTCTTGGGTTTCTTTGCTGGAATTATCACCCGGCAAAAATATTTTTAGGAGAGGGCGGGAGTCTCTTTGCAGGATTCATGTTAGGGACACTTGCTATACTGAGCGGTGCAAAAATCGCAACCGCGTTATTACTCCTAGGTATACCTTTACTTGATCTTATATGGGTGATACTGCGGCGACTCTTCATTGAAAAAAAACATCCTCTCAAAACTTCGGATAAAAAGCATATTCATTTTCGACTACTCGACATTGGACTTTCGCACAGACAGGCGGTTCATATTCTTTACGGTATAAGTTTGATTTTCGGACTCCTGAGTCTTTTTGTAACTTCTCGCGGTATACTGTGGCTCTTCGCGGGCCTCGTAGGTCTTATGATCCTGTTAGGAAGTGTACTCGTGATCAAAGCAAAACAACGACGCACATGATCGCAACGCAATATTATTTCGTGATCATTTTTTTTCTGACGGGTTTCTTCGTGGGATGTAATCATGCAGACAATGCATTATCAAGAACTCGAGTTCGAACACCAAACGGTGCAACAATTGAGGTAGAATTAGCTCTCACAAACAACGAGCAGCGCAAAGGATTGCAAGGAAGAGAGCAGGTGCCGTTTGGTACTGGCATGCTGTTTATTTTTACAGAGAAAGAAATGCGGACATTTTGGATGAAGGACGTGCTCGTTCCGCTTGATATCGTGTGGCTTAAAGATAAAAGAATTGTTGGCATCGTGGAAAATGCCCAGCCGCCGAAAAATGAAAAGATTCCGACATTTATATCACCTGTGCCAGTGGATGCCGTGCTGGAAATATCCGGCGAAGCTCTAGAGCAATATAATCTCAAAATAGGGGAGAATCTGCAGTATCAAGTTATTGAATAACGAGTTTGGTGAATACTGCTTTTGAGGAAGCTCTCGGAAGCCCCGAGGCTCGGTCCCGAAGGGCTCGGGGCTGAGAGGTGCAGGCGTCCCGACACGTCGGGAACGCGCCGTTTCCGAAAAAGCATTATTCACCAAACTCAATAACAAAAACTTGACGAAAGGTGTTGAATTCAGGTATGATGAGTTTACTTTGTCTCTTTTGTCA
Source organism: Candidatus Kerfeldbacteria bacterium RIFCSPLOWO2_02_FULL_42_19 (assembly GCA_001818315.1). Taxonomy (GTDB): domain Bacteria; phylum Patescibacteriota; class Patescibacteriia; order HO2-48-17; family HO2-48-17; genus WO2-43-9. The sequence continues at coordinate 49,492 of MHKF01000011.1, read as the reverse complement.
GCTCAAAAAATCTCAAGACATAAACTTTCTTTTTTTATGATCGCAGTCATTGAAACCGGAGGAAAACAATACAAAGTGAAAGAACAAGACACTCTTCGCATTGAAAAAATTCAAGGTGAAAAGGGTGAGCAGGTAACATTTCAAAATGTACTTCTCATTTCTGATGAGCAGGGTAAAGATATAAAACTCGGTACGCCTTTTGTCGTAGGCGCAAAAGTTGATGGAATTATCGTACAAACAGCGCGTAGTAAAAAAATTGACGTGATAAAATTCAAATCAAAAGTTCGGTATCGCCGTAAGATTGGTCATCGGCAGTATTTTACCGAAGTGCGTATTCAAAAAATTCACGCCGCGTAGGATTTGAAAAGTTATCTAATGGGTCTATCGTCGAATACGTTTTCGTCACGAAATTCTACGATTGAAGCAGAAACGGTATCTGGGCGACAGACCTCTAATGTATAACGCGTCGGCCTTCAAAGGCAGAAGCGAGGGTGAGTTCATCTGCATATTCAATGTTACTTCCTGTTGGCAACCCTTTCGCGAGACGTGTTATTTTGATTGGCGATTGTTTAAGGAGTTTCTGAAGATAAAGTGCAGAGGTCTCACCTTCGACTGTCGGATTCATTGCGAGGATGACTTCTTGAATGCCCTCAGTCATAACGCGTGAAAGAAGTTCACGAATCCGTAAATGTTCAGGCTCAATACCGTGCAGGGGGTCAACAAGTCCACCGAGCACATGATACAGACCACGGAAGACGTGCGAACGTTCTAAAGCGATAATATCAACGCTTTCGGCTACAACACACAACAGTTGTGGATCACGCTTAGGATCCGAACATACATGACAAGGATGTTGATCACTATAATTAAAGCAGCGTTCACACAACGTCACACGATCTTTCAACGATGCAATCGCGCTCGCAAAATCCGCAAGTTGAGGTTTGGATTGATGTAAAAGATAAAATACGAATCGTTCGCTTGTCTTACTCCCTATACCAGGAAGTGTGTTAAAAGCTTCGATAGCTTTCTGAATTGTTTTCGGTAAATACATATAACTTCATAGACTATTTCTTCAAACTCCTAAGATCAGGGATTTCAATTTCTCCTTTTTGCATTTTGCGTGCCATGATTGATTGTACTTTTTTCATAGCGCCATTCACAGCATCTTTCAGAGCGTTTTGCACTTTTTGCTGTTGATCAGCCGATAAAAGCGAAGGATCGATTTCGACTGATAAGAGCTGTTGATTGCCGTCCATAATCACATGGACTTTTTCGCCAGCGGTAGAATGATGTACGGTTTCTGCTGAAAGTTTTTTTTGAAGGGTCTTGGCCTGCGAACGCAAGTCTTTAAACTGTTTGAGTTTTTGAAACATATGTGAGTTAAAAAATGAAGTTCGATATACAATGCGATTAACAAATCTAGCCTATGACTCTGTTACATATTGCTTCTAGGTTATTGGAACGCCGGTGCTGCCGACACTTCATGAGCAGGTACATTTTTTGCGAAATTTCTAAATTGCACGTGATTGGCATCAAAATAGAGTTCTATTTGTCCAGTAGGGCCGTTGCGATGTTTGGCGATTAAAATTTCTGCGATATTTTTACGGTCAGTTTCCGGTTTGTACATTTCCTCACGATAAATAAACATGACGACATCCGCATCCTGTTCAATGGAACCTGAATCGCGAAGATGTGAAAGTTTTGGAATAGGGGGGTGCGACAGTTCTACCGCGCGTGAAAGTTGCGAAAGTGCTAACACCGGAATATTCAATTCACGCGCTAAGCTTTTGAGAGATCGCGAAATTTCCGAAATTTCTTGCACGCGATTATCCGTCACCGTGCGTCCTTCCATGAGTTGGAGATAATCGATCACAAGAAGGCCGAGCCCATGCTCCATTTGAAGCCTGCGCGCCTTCGTGCGTATCTCCATAATATTGCAACTTGCGGAATCATCAATAAACAACGGAGCCTCGGAAAGAATACCGATCGCACGACCAATGCGTGGAAAATCATCTTCGGTGTCAGAAAGTTTTCCGGTACGCATTTTCCAAAGATCCACACCAGCTTGTGAGCAGAGAAAACGATCGACAACTTGATCTTGGGACATTTCTAAGCTGAAAATACCCACAGGTATTTTGGATTGTACGGCAACGTTACGGGCGATATCAAGCGCAAGACTTGTTTTACCGACTGAGGGTCTGGCAGCAAGTATCACAAGATCAGATTTTTGCAGACCTCCGAGTACATGATCAAGATCTGCAAAACCAGTAGGTATGCCGCGAAGTTTTCCGCCTTCTTTGTGAATTTCATCAATGCGTTCAAAAGCTTCGGTGAGGGCGCCTTTAATCGGAATAAAATTTTGCACAAGATGCCTTCGTGAAACCTGAAAGAGCAGCTGTTCCGAACGATCCAAAATGATATCAACATTTTCACTTTCTGCATGGCCATGTTTGATGATTTCATGGGCAGCGAGAATGAGCCTACGCAATGTTGCTTTCCTCTGAACAATACTTGCGTAATGTTCAATATTGCTCGCGGTGGGGACGCTGCTTGCGAGAGCGACGAGATATGATCGGCCGCCCATCGCGTCAATAAGCTTTTTTTCTTCGAGACGATTCGTAAGACTCAAAACGTCGATCGGATCGCGATGATTAAAAAGATCGAGTATTGCGTCAAAAATAATGCGGTGCGATTCTTTATAAAAATCTTCGGATTGCAGAGTACCGGCAATGCGGATAAGGGCATCTTTATCAATGAGTATCGCTCCAAGAGTAGCTTGTTCGGCTTCGAGGTTTTGTGGCGGCAGGGCTCCAAGAGTAGTAAGTTGTGTTTGTGGTATTTTTTCCATAGAGGAATGTCTTTGTATATTACCTCAGAAGGAGAAGGCGCGCAAAATTGTATCTCAAAGTTCGGTAAGAAGCTGTAATAATTCTCTAGGTTAGCTCATTTCGAAATGCTCTGACGTGTTTGGTCTTGCTAAAAGGGGGTATAAGTATGTATCATAGTTCAGTTCCGTAGATATGGAGATACGAAGTAGAGAATGCGCATGCGTCTGAGAACCCCTATCATGGGTTTGGGTGCTCATAATACCGCAACGTGACTCAAGAAAGGAGAAGACATTGTACTTCAAAGTTTTTCAAGATGTTGTGTGGATAGGGATCGAAGAGGTAACCAAAGCAGTCCCAGCGCTGAGCCGGTGTCACGCTCGAGGAATGGGAATAATAGCAGAGAAAGAATTTTGTCAAATGATTCCTGCGCCTTATCGTCAGGAGATGCTCGCTTTCCAGTTTGGCGCGGAAGCAACACCGGGAGCGCGATTTAAATTACTGGATGCAATGGACGAATCGAAGGGCTTCCTTTTCGAACAAGACGACCTCCTGTTTATCGTGCAATGGCAGGAATCAGGGCAACTCTGGATTATGTATCTTATGGGTGTGCCAGCGCCAGCAGGATGGGAGGACGGTGCCAAAACCGCGGCAGAATGCAGGCAGGAGGAGTAGAGTACATTAATGAGAGGCCTGAAGGACGTCACACTTCAGGCTTCATAGTTTTTGAATAACTACGAATTCCGGATAAAAATCGCGCTGAAGACTGAATAACATCGAGGTGATTTGGAATCAAGTGCAAGGGCATTGTTGCAAAAGATGAGATTGACAAATAGTAATACTGGATGTAAAATGGAAATATCATTTAGTATTTTTGGTATTACATGTTTTTTCAACGAAAAATATACTCTCAATTAGCACAGCATCTGCAAAAAAGACAGATGACCGTTATAGTTGGTATGCGCCGCACCGGGAAGACGACTCTTCTGAAACAATTGCTTGAGCATCTGCCGAGTCGCAATAAACTCTACATAGATTTAGAACGGCTCGATAGCCGTGATCTATTTCGGGAAAAGAATTACGAAGGAATACTCGCCGCTTTCGAACAAAGGGGACTGAATAAAAAAGAAAAAATGTACATAGCGCTCGACGAATTGCAATTCGTACCGCAAGCTGTCAGTGTTTTGAAATATTTGTATGATCATTATGAAGTAAAATTTATAGTCACCGGCTCCAGCTCTTATTACTTGAAAAACCTTTTTTCTGAATCATTGGCCGGTCGGAAAAAAATTTTTGAATTGTATCCGCTTGATTTTGGAGAATTTCTTACTTTCAAACAGATATCTTGGAAATCAGGGAATTTTATAAAAAACATTTTTTCATCAGCAGAGTATGAACGGATCAAAGTATATTATGAAGAATACATTGAATATGGCGGCTTTCCCGAAGTAGCACTGACGGGAAATAGGCAGGATAAAACAGATATTCTTTCCGACATTGTAAGTTCTTATGTCAATATTGACGTCAATACATTGTTGGATATCCGTGATCAGGAGGTATTCTACGCTCTCATGAAAATGTTAGCCAGTCGAGTCGGCACAAAGCTTGACTATGCAAAAATAGCGAGACTGATTGGGATATCAAGACCGACAATAATGGCCTACATTCATTTTTTAGAAAAAACATATTTTTTCACTCTGTTACCGGTGATTGCGAAAAATCCCGACCGGGAAATTGTAAAAGCAAAAAAAATATACTGCTGTGATAATGGTATACTGAATGCGTTAGCAGATGTCGGAAGCGGAAAAAAGTTTGAAAATGCAATATTTAACCAGCTGAAATTTCACGGCGACCTTTCCTACTATTCACTGAAGACAGGTCAAGAGATTGACTTCATTCTCAATGCCACGAGTGCATTTGAAGTCAAGGAATCTCCAACGCAATCTGACACAGGTCAATTATCTGTATTAGCAAAGAATATTCACATTCGCAACAATCGTCTCATAGGGAGAAAGAAAGTCGCGAGATTTCAGAATTACATCTGGGGCGGAGATATTCGATAAATATGACTCATAAACCCACGTCACGACTCAATCCAAAAAAACGTTATCTTCAGGTGGCGCTCAATAGCACACTGGAAGATGCACAAGCGATCATACAAAGCCTTCCGAAAAGCGATAGGATTATTGTTGAAATCGGTACGCCGCTCATCAAAAGATACGGCGAAGAGGGGATTCGACAGATTCGACAAAGGTACGAACAGCATCTGACTGGTCAAATAATTACACCTGCATTCCCATCCGGTTCACTAGCGTCACTTTTGTTACAAGCAGCGCTCAAACGATCTGTCGCACAGCTACCAAAGATTACCAACAATAACGATGTCTACCCTTACGTTGTTGCCGATCTTAAAACGATGGATCGAGGCGAAACAGAAGTGGAAATAGCCGCGCGGGCCGGAGCAAGCGCCGCTATTGCATTAGGAACCGCATCAATTGAAACCCTCAATGCTTTTATCGTACAATGTGAAAAATACGGACTGGACGCCATGATTGATATGATGGATGTTGATTTTCCACTCTCAGTATTACGTGCGCTCAAAAAAATTCCGCCAGTTGTGATTATTCACCGCGGAGTTGATGAAGAAAAATTCAACCGTGAGAAAGAAATTCCCTTACATGAAATACGACGCATTAAGGGAAATTACAATATCATGATTTCCATTGCTGGAGGAGATACGCTCAAAGAAGTGCAACGTTCTATTTTTAATGATGCAGATATTGTCGTGATTTGGAAATCAGTTTTTCAAAAGACACAAGATACCGCCGCGCTCATCGAAGGATTTTTAAAAGAAATAAAATAAGAGCAAGTTTTGAAGCTGCTCTCGCGGGGCGGCAACGCTTATTTTTCAGATTTCTTTTTCAAGAATTGAGAAATTGTTTTGACGCCCTCAAAAAATTCTACCGGTAAGGCGAAAACGACGGTCTTTGAAGGATCGGGGTTGATTTTTTCTATGGTTTGCAGTGTGCGCATGGACATACCGCCGGGAGTATTCGCTAAGACGTTCGCTGCTTGAGCCAAACGTTCGGATGCCGCGTATTCTCCTTCGGCTTTAATAATCACTGCCCGGCGTTCACGCTCGGATTCAGCTTGTTTTGCCATGATGCGTTTCATATCCGCTGGCAATTCGATGTCTTGAATTTTAATATCCGTCACCAAAAGTCCCCACGATCCTGTCGCCTGAGCAACAATTTTTTGAATTTCTTCGGCAATTTTTTCTCGTTCCGAAAGCAGGGGATCAAGTTCAATGCCGCCAATCACATCACGCAGCGCAGCTTGTGCGTATTGAGAAACCGCAAGCGCATAATCTTTGATATTCAACAGGGCCTGTTCGGCATTTTGCACTTGAAAATACACCACTGCGTTGATACCAACGGGAACATTATCCTTTGTGATGACCTCTTGCTGCGGAATGTCGGTCGTCGTGATACGTAAATCAATCTTCGTCATTTTCTGAATCCCAATGAAAATCCACGTTAAACCTGGATTGCGCGTACCCGTGTACTTTCCAAGTGTTAGCACAACACCGCGTTCATATTGATCAACAACACGCAAGCCAAACAATACGAGCAAGAAACCGATAATAATGAGGGTAGTGAAAAATGTGATCATAAAATAAGTATAGCACAATCAAGATGACAAGCAACTCGACCCTGCTCTAAGAACAAGCAGTTCGTAGGTTCAATGACCAATGATTTTTCCGAATAGGGTCCGTCGCCGAATAACGAATAAGTTGACACTTGTGTAACGGGGTGGTAAGAAAAAAGCACCAAGTCGAGGAAGATACATGTTACTCATAACAGAAAGGAGAATGTGATGAGTTCTTTAAAAGAGTTTCTGATGATGAGTGAAGCAGCTGGTGATCTGGACCAGTATATCATAGCGGCACAAGAGCCGTTTGAAGACGGTCTGCGGACCCTCGTGGAGATTCCCAGTGTCAGTCAACACGCGGTGTGCAAGCCAGATGTCCGGCGGTGCATCTTATCCGCAGAAGAGTACCTTCAAATACTCATGAAGGGCGGCACGAAGGTGGACACCAAGTCTAGGTTGATTGGCTGGGACAATGGACTCCCTGCAGTGTACTGGAAGTGCATCCGACATCGGAAATGGCCAACGATCATCCTGTACAATCATTTGGATGTTCAGCCGGCTGAGCAGAAGGATGGCTGGGATACTGAGCCGTTTGAACTTGTGATACTTGATGCGCCAAAAGTCGGACGACAGTACTTCGGGCGCGGAACCACCGATGACAAGGGTCCGGCTTTGGTTGGTCTTCTTGCGATCAAGTTTGCGCTCCTGCGCGGATTGCCTTTGAACTTCGTCGTGGTTTGGGAAAGTGAGGAAGAAGATGGGAGTATGCACTTTCCGGAAATACTCGCGCAGATCAAAGATGACCTGCAAGGACTTTCGTCGCCTTCGCTTCTGATTTCGGATACCATCTGGCCTGCGGTGCATGTTCCGTCAGTCAGTTGCGGATTGCGTGGAGTGATAAACTTCACGTTTGAACTGACGACCGCAATCGATGACAGGAATCGAGCCAAAGGGGTACACTCCGGTTTGTGTGGTGGGGTCGCGACCAATCCGATCATCCGTCTTTCGCACGTGATCGCCGCTTCAGTAGATGAGGCTGGATGGGTGGCTGTCCGAGGTGCACACGATGGTCTTGCGCCTTTACCAGCGGAGGCGCTGGAGGCATTCGCACAAACCGACGCGATTACACTGGAAACATTCAAGCGCGATTTTGGTCTCCGCTCCTGCTTTGCGGGTTCTGTTCCGGATCTTCTGAATCGCATTTGGAATCTCCCCACCTTTGAGGTCACAGGGATCATTGGTGGAGTGACGGAACCTGCGGGTGCTGTCAAAACCGAGATTCCTGGTTACGCACGCGCGCATGTGAGTTGCAGACTTGGGCCTGGTCAGGACCCAGTTCAATTCGAGCAAGCACTGCGTAAGCATGTGGCGCGGATTGATTCGGACATGGTGATTATTCGGCGCGGTGGAGTTAGCCGACCATTTGCGATGGATCCCAAGGGGCCCTACCTGCAGGCTGCAGCAGAAGCGTTCAAGACAGGATTCGGATATCCGGAAGTGGTATTTGATCGCTGTGGTGGTTCGATTGGTGCGGTGATTCATTTCACCGAACTTCTGCCTGGTTTGCCGGTAGTTTTACTTGGGCTTTCGTTGCCCACGCACAACTATCATGGCACCAATGAGAATTTTGACTGGCGCCAGGCTGCTGGTGGTATTCGTACATTCGTCCACTACTTTGAGCGGGTCGCTAACATGCCTACTGCGCAGAAGTAAGCAGCAGGAAGTAGGTAGTAGTGTAAGAGGTGAGTGATATAAGCGGTTGGCGCGTGTCTACCTGCTCTTTGAAAAGTTCTTTGTGTGAGTAAAAAAATTACGCCGAGTAGCAACACGCTCCTCGGCATGTTTTTTATTTTTTAAATATTTGACCCGCCAGTTCCTCTGCTTTTTTGAGAAAAAATTTCTGCCACTCGCTATCGCGGATCTTTTTTGTCATATGGGGAAAATCTTTCAACTCATTAACTTTCATAAGCTGGCTTCCCATTTGCACGGGATCAACATGCCAATCGAATTTGATTTTTGCTTTTTTGATCAGATTTTCAAACGGCCATCTTTCTTTTTGAAGAATACAATAGAGATCTATAAAATCTCGGGATCGAGGTTTTTGATAAATAGTGAATACTTTGTTGACCGCTATATCCAAAAGACTGTCAATCCTTAATTCATTGTAGTTCATTCCGTTGGTTATGGGTGAAAATGGAAAATATGTGAATTCTGTTTTAACAATATCGTTACCAATCGAAAGAAAAAAGAGATTCCGATTGAAGCTTTGCTGAAAGTCAATTTTTTTTAGCTTAACTTTTTTTTGAATTTTTTTCAGTACGACTTGAATGACCTGCGGATCAAATTCTTTTTCAGAAAAGAAATCGAGATCCTCAGAGAGACGATGATGCAGATAAAATTCTGCCAAAGCCGTTCCACCGCTGAGATAGAAATTTTCATGAACATCTTTCTCCCATGATAAATGATCCAAGATAGTTGCTTGATGTTTCGTTAGGATGGTTTTTTCCATAACAAAAGTGAAAGGAATTTCTTTTTAGCAGGATCAAGATCAAGTTTATACCAGTATTTTTTTAACTCTTTTTTGTTGATCTTTTCTCCTGTCAAACCAAAATTCACCATTTGCTCAAGTTTCCAAATGGTGTATTGTTTCTTATTCTTTTTGAGTTCTTTGAGATCAATATTCCAATTGTGCATAATAAAATTTTACCACACCTTCGCGAAAAAATCAACAATGACGCATTCACCGATCTAAAATGACGCCAGAGACCTATTGGTTCTCCGATATAATAATGACACCGAAGCTGCATGGTATTTTTATGGAAATTATCAACATCATTTCCACTACCATGGACAGGAAAGCGCGTCATCATTATGTGGATACATTACGAAAACGATATGTGAAAAGATCAAAAGCAGTCTTATCGTTCGGTTATTCATTTTTCCACTGCCTATACAATCAGTGATAAGTTTTCATGAATGACGATCGGGCGCATGCCAAGAATTTCCTCCTTGTATGCAATTTCGGGGATTGGTTTTAAAAGGAAAATTTTTTTTTCCATGGTGAAATGCCAGCCCCATCTCTAAAAGTGTATTCGCGCCAATGTAATTGAGAATATTTTTCTTATCATAATTTAGAACTAAAATACTCTCTGCCCACATTACTTTATCAAAGTGATTTCGCATCGCTTCTGTCTTTCTGTCCCAAATCCATCCTTCGGTCGTATTCGTAGCTTTCCGTAAAGCATAATATTTTTTCGCTGGAATAGCCTTCCCATTTTCATCAATGATTTCTGATGGCGGCAACTTGACTTCATGTCCAAGTGTCTCTAATTGGTTTTTTGTTTCTTGCATTTCGTCAATGAATACAATGCTTCCACACATGGTAATTTTCATACGGGAATGAATATTGAGAAGTATTTATCGCAAATGAGCTTCAAAAAATTTTTCCTAATTGGTGGGTCGTGCAGGGATTGAACCTGCGACGCCCGGCTTAAAAGGCCGGCGCTCTACCACTGAGCTAACGACCCCAATAGAATCACAGTAGAAATTACGCGTCATTCCTAAACAGATATAAACTAACAATTAGAATGGGTCCTGTCAACGAAAAAGGTATTACGCTACCGAACGTGTTGAGAACACTGACAGTCGCTTGGCATCTTTCACTCGAAATCTTCCAATGCGGGTACGGACAAGCGCCGAGAGATACGCACCGCAACCCAAGCGCATGCCGATATCATAGGCGAGTGAGCGAATATAGGTACCGCTGCCACACACAACGCAGATTGTAAGTACCGGCCATCGGTAAGAAAGAACGGAAATCGCGCGTATCGAGACCTTGCGAGGAGGAGGTATCACGGGCTTACCTTCTCGAGCTAAAATATACGCGCGTACGCCACGAAGTTTTTTTGCAGAAAAAACCGGAGGGATTTGATCGATATTTCCAACGAATTGATGAAGAACAACTCGTATCTGTTGACGAGAAGGCGGTTCACAGTTTATTTTTTTGAAAAAAACAGGGAAATATTGCTGATACTTGGTAAACTGTTGCTTCTGAAAGCGCGGACACACATGAATGAGCACACCGGTCGGATCATATGTTGTGCTGATCGTACCGAGCTTGAGAGTCGCAACATATTCTTTTTCCAGAGTTTGCAGACGTGGAATTTCTTTTGTGGTGTGACCAAACGCTACAAGGAGCACGCCGCTCGCAAAGGGGTCTAGAGTGCCAGCATGTCCCATCTTCGTATTGGGGAAAATGCGACGTAATCGCCGTATCACATCAAATGAGGTGATACCGGCAGGTTTATAGATCGTAAGAATGGGAGTATGTGGATGAGACGGCATATCCAAGGATGTGGTAGAATAAGATTGTCACATTAAAAGTCAAAAACTTATGGATTGATAGGTTTGGGTATATTTTTGAAGAACACTTTTCCGTGTGTTCTGAAAAAATATACCCAAACCTATCAATCTCCTCATTTCTTTTTAAAATAACATCTATGCAAACACCAAAACAAATGATCGGATTTTCGGACCTCCTTTCGCAAACATGGAAACGCACAACCCAACATTTTTGAACATATATTGGCATCAGCGTCGTGCCCTATATTCTGATCGCGCCGATGGTTCTTATTATTTTCTTTTTACTCGCAATTTCAGGAATTTACAATGACGTCGATATAGAAAACGCTCTTACATCAGGAACGCTGTTCGGCAATACTGTGGCTTCCGCAATCATTATACTTTTATCATTGATGATTATTGCAATATTATTTTTTGTCGGGGCATGGTCGCAAGCGGCATTAATAATGAAACTAATCCATCCTGAAGTCGGCGTAAAGAAAAGTTATCAACTCGCATGGCCACGTATGCCGGCAATCTTCGGCGCAAGCATTCTCGCTGGACTCGCGATAATAGGAGGGATGACGTTATTTTTTATCCCAGGTATTATAGTAGCGGTATGGATTTTTTTCACCGTGCCGGTTTGCCTTTTAGAAGACAGACGTGGTTTCGCAGCACTTTTACGGAGCAAACAAATTGTTGAAGGTTATTGGTGGGATATTGTTGCAAGAGCTATCGGACTCTGGGCAGTGCTCGCAGGCATCGGTATCGTGATTAATCTGGTAACATTCGGGCTAGGAGCATTTTTACTCAATCTTTTCTTCACACCCTTTGCGACGATTTTCGTAATGTTGCTGTATTATAATCTCCACGAGATCAAAAGCAAGGAACTGGAATCCGAAAGTACGAAAGGAAAAAATATTTTTCTCGGGTTTGTTATTCTCAGTGGGATACTGATATTTTTCATGCTTCTTGCTCCACTTTTTGCGATACTTTAATCTTTGAAGGAGAAAGAATAAGACTTGCGAGACACTAACAATGCACAGTGTGTCTCGCAAGTCTTATTCTTTCTCCTTCAGAGTGATATTGAAGAACCAAAGTATTAACGTGGACAGGAAGAATGAGATATGTGCGTGTGATCAGCCTCGAATTCAACGCGCATGCCAGGATCACATTCTCGCGCAACACGTGCAACGGTTTGGGGATCCACATTCAAGCGAAAATCCGCGGCACGTGAAAAATTCGTTCCTTGCGGAGTGCCAAAAGCATAATGGCATGAACCGCATCGGTGGACGCATTGCGCATCGTTACTACAGGCGCTCGCAGGGCAGCTGCCTGTTTGCGATTGTTGTTTATTGCAATTTTGGATATTGCAGCGGCCGGTATAGAGATCATTATCAGAGATCGAAGTGACAATAAGATTCGGTTCTTTTTGATACATGCAATTCAGGAGTGCGGCAAGCTCAGGAGAAGCGTCTTGTCTTTGACGTGGGTCAACACCGCCAGCCAGTGTCCAATTGATGCTTGGCACAGCGGGCGGTAAAACCGGTGGAGGAGGAGTACAGGCAAAAGGGGCTGCCTCAGGAAAAGTAAACCATTCTGTGCCAAAGATTTCACGGTCTTCAACAATAGCAGTAATGACAAAATTCACTATCACCCAACAAACCATAGCAATAGCAAGACCTTTAAACGAGCCGTTAATAATACCGCGGCCAAGTTGTTCGAGTTGTCTATTGCCATGCGAAACGAGCAAAATGAGTCCTCCGATAAAAAACAGCAACAAAACAACCGAACCAATAATATAGAGGAAGAAATTAAAAGTATTGCCTCCAGCAAGAGCAAGATCTTGAAGTGTACAATTACCACATTCAAGACACGGCGCAGAAAGGTTGCGAAGTATAGACGCTCCTGTAACGTGTGGGAAAGAAAGAAATAATGCGAGGACCAAAACAAGGATGCGTAGGAAGAAACGTACATTTTTCACAAGATGCAATGTGAATTTTGAATCATTGCTATAACATCATTATAACAAAAGCGTGTTGTAAGATGTAGAGTAGAGGAGAGAGTTACAAGTTCTCTGTGATGAACAAGGGATTATCGCCGAATACACTTTCGTCTCTAAAAGTGAATTTTCATCATAGAAAAAAGAAGAGGATGACTCTCCTTTCTCAGCACACTGTGCACTGTCAGTGCTTCGAAAGCGAGAGTCCTCCTCCTCTTTTTTCTATGTGCATTGCACAGGAAACGGTATTCATGGCGACAGTCCCGAACAGTACAGCATGGAAAAACTTATAAAAAATGATATAGTAAGAGAGTTACAAATCTTTCCCATATGACATTTCCGACGAGTAATGCACAGAAGAGAAACTCCGCGATTTTAGCAAGTTTTTGTTTTATTATATTTGTTATTGCGGTAATACCGAACGCAAAGCTTGCAGCACAGGAATCAGAAATTTCTGAAGAAATTGTAAACATCACGATTCCTACACCAAAAATCCTCCCAGGATCTCTCCTGTTTTTGGTGAAACGCGGGATCGAAAAAATTCAAGAAGTGTTCAAGACTGAGCCGTTTGAAAAAGCTGAGTTTGCAATGCAACTTGCCAATCGACGACTCGAAGAAATCGAAGCGCTCGCGAATCTTGGAAAAATAGAACAGATCACAAAAAATTTCGAACGTTTTCAAAAAGAAATGGAGAAAACAGAGCAACTCCTTGAGATATTGAAGGATCAACAGGAGAATATTACGACTCTCAAATCACGTATGGAGGTTCTGCTCGAAAGACATGAAGGCATTACCCGAACACTCACACAAACTCTCGAAGGGGATATTGTTGAGAAAATAACAGAAACATTCGGTCAAGCAAAAGATCGATTTCAGGACATGCTCTCAGCGATAGAGAATTTTCAAAATCAAGATCAATAGCATTATACCTCTCTCATTACACCACCAAGCTATCTCATGAGTATGGCGCAAATAACAAAACAAACAATACAAAACAAGCGAGTATTATCGGAAGAGCATCCGCTCTTTCACGCAATGAATATAAAAGAAGTACTGAAAATACTTCGGACGAATGAACAGGGACTTTCGGAACAAGAAGTTGCTCAGCGGAAAACACAATACGGTCTGAATACTTTGCCAGAACCCAAGACCCCGTCGTGGGTTATTTTTTTCGCGCGTCAATTCCGCAGCCCGCTTATTTACGTTTTGTTAGCGGCAGCAATTATAAGTTTTGTGATTGGCGAATACATCGATATGTATGTGATTTTTGCGGCCGTTTTTATTAACGTGATTCTTGGTTTTATTCAAGAAGGTCGGGCGCAGCGAGCTTTAGAAAAACTTCGTACAGTTATTAGCACGGAAGCAAAAGTGATGCGTTTCGGAAAAGAAAAGATTATTCCTTCGAGATATCTTGTGCCTGGAGATGTCGTATTTTGTGATGCTGGAGAAAAAGTCCCAGCTGATATACGTCTCTTTTCTATTTTTGATCTTGAGGTGAATGAAGCAGCGTTGACAGGGGAATCAACGCCAGTTACAAAAGATACAGAAAAAAAAGCGGCAGGCACGATGCTCGCCGAACGCAATAATATGATCTTTACCGGTACGGTGATCACGAAGGGGTCGTGTCGTGGCATTGTGACTGCGACAGGGGTTGCGACTGAGATGGGCCAAATCGCCACCCTTCTCAAGGAAACAAAAGAAGATTTGACTCCCCTGCAAAAAAAACTGAGTGTTTTGAGTAGGAGACTTGCGATTATCATTGTCGTGATAGGCGCAGGCATTACGCTTATAGGCATCGCCAAGGGAATTGCGTTTTTCGAAATTTTCATTGTGGCAATAGCACTCGCTGTAGCCGCGATTCCAGAAGGCTTGATCGTCGCTGTCACGGTAGTGTTGGCGATCGGCATGCAACGTATTCTGAGGTACCAAGGTCTCGTAAGAAAATTACTTGCGGCCGAAACACTTGGTTCCACAACTGTGATTTGTACAGATAAAACTGGAACGCTTACCGAAGGAAAAATGCAGGTCGTCAAAGTAATAACATGGGATCAAAATTTTGATGTAGAAAAAACCGACATATCTTCTATCTGGTCGAAACAGGAAGCCATGGAAGATTATCGCCGTACACTCACAGTTGGGGTTGTCTCGAATAATGCCGTTATTGCGAATCCGGATGATGATATCAAAGATTGGAACCTCATCGGTAATCTGACTGATCGCGCGCTATTACTCGCTGGCATTCAATTAGGGTTAGATGCCGAGACCTTAAAAAAACAATTTCCAAGAATTGCAGAGATTCCATTCGATTCCGCGTTGAAGTTTATGGCGACGCTGCACCGAAACGATAAAAAGGGAAATATACTTTTTGTAAAAGGCGCGCCGGAGAAAATTCTCGACCGTGTGCATGCCATTTACAGTACCAAACACGTTCGAGCATGTGATGCGAGCGCTCGTCGTAAGCTCCAACGAAAATTTCAGGAACTGAGTAAAAAAGGTTTACGTATTCTCGCATTTGCATATAAAGAAGTTGGAACGCAAGAAACAAATATCAAAGTGCTCATGCAGCGAAACGATTTTATATTTTTAAGCTTCGTTGCGATCAAAGATCCACTGCGTCCGCAAGCCAGAGACACGATACTGCAATGCCGCAAGGCTGGCATAACCTCGGTGATGATTACAGGAGATCATCGTTTCACAGCCCAGGCGATTGCCCGGGAACTCAACATTCCCGCGGAAGAAGAAAATATTCTCGAAGGCACTGATTTACTGCAACTCAGTGACGCAGCACTAAGACAGAAAGTAAAAAAAATTTCAGTATACGCACGTGTTACGCCACAAGATAAATTGCGAATTATACAGGCGTGGCAAGCACATCACGCGGTTGTCGCAATGACCGGCGACGGCATCAACGATTCTCCGGCATTAAAAGCGGCGGATATTGGTGTAGCACTGGGGTCAGGCACAGAAGTTGCTAAAGAAGCTGCAGATCTCGTGATTCTTGATGATGATTTTCAGACGATTGTGGTAGCGGTCGAAGAAGGGAGAGGTATCTACGACAACATCAAAAAAATAGTTTTGTATTTGCTCTCAGATAGTTTTTCAGAAATTATTCTCGTGACAGGCAGTATTTTGATCGGTAGTCCACTGCCATTATTAGCATCACAAATTCTCTGGATCAATCTCGTTACTGATGGATTTCCGAATCTTGCGCTTACACTCGAACCAAAAGAAAAAAAAATCATGGAAGAAAAACCAGTGAGTCGGAAGGAACCAATCCCAAATCGCGAATCCGTTTCGTTAATAGCCCTGATCAGCGCTGTGACGGGTATAGGGAATCTGTTGCTATTTCTCCTGCTTTGGAAAAGCACAAAAGATATTACGCTCGCACGCTCAGTAATTTTTGCAAGTCTCGGTGTGGATTCGTTATTATATGTGTTCAGTATTCGTTCACTTCGTCAGAGTATATTCAAACAAAAACTTTGGTCCAATCCGTATCTTCTCCTTGCGATCATGAGCGGATTTATCTTACAGATTTGCGCTCTTTATATTCCATTTTTCCAACGATTCTTAGAAACAGTAGCGCTCGGTTTCAGGGAATGGGGGATCGTTATACTCTTAAGCGCAACACTTATCGTTATTATTGAGTGCTTTAAGTGGCTTTTTAGAAGAATCGCGTGAATATTGCTTGAGCTGTTAAAATATCGTACAATAAACGCCATCACGATAGCATGCAAAAACAAGCATGATTTCTTTTTCAGTCTCTTTTATGGAAATAACAATTCGTGCAATACACAACGCTCTCGGAAAATCTGCAACACTGAAGGGTTGGGTTTATAACATTCGTAGTTCCGGAAAAATTACATTTTTACAATTGCGTGACGGTACAGGCGAAATGCAAGTGATCGCAGAAAAAAGCACGCTTTCTGAAAAAATTTGGAAAAATATACACAATGTTACAATCGAAAGCG
This sequence comes from Candidatus Kerfeldbacteria bacterium RIFCSPLOWO2_02_FULL_42_19, assembly GCA_001818315.1. Taxonomy (GTDB): domain Bacteria; phylum Patescibacteriota; class Patescibacteriia; order HO2-48-17; family HO2-48-17; genus WO2-43-9. The sequence goes on along the minus strand of MHKF01000011.1, from coordinate 32,705 downwards.
CCGTGATCGTGCAAGGTAAAGTGACAAAACATCCCAAGCATGAGCAATATGAATTACAGCTCAGTGATATAGAAATCATACACGCTGCGCAAGAATATCCGATCGGTAAAAAAGAACACGGACCGGATTTTCTCCTCGATCATCGTCACCTTTGGATTCGATCGCCACGACAAGCAGCGATTCTGCGGTTGCGAAGCGAAATTATTTTTATTCTCCACGAATTTTATCAAAAAGAAGGTTTTTATCTCACGCATACCCCTACTTTTACTCCCAATGCTTGCGAAGGCACGACGGATCTTTTTAGTGTGAAGTATTTTGACACGAAGGTCTATCTTTCACAAAATGGCCAATTGTATTTGGAAGCATTGGCAATGGCGCTCGGTAAAGTGTACGATATGAATCCGAATTTTCGCGCTGAAAAAAGTAAGACGCGAAGACATCTGACGGAATTTTGGACGATCAATCCGGAGATTGCTTTTTGTACGCTCGATGAGGCGCTTAAACTTCAGGAGCGTACAATACAATATGTTTGTCGTGAGATTCTAAGGCGGGCTCGACCAGAATTAAAAATACTGGAACGAGATACGAAGGTTTTGGAAACATCTGCCGAAGCTACATATCCACGCATGACGCATCGCGAAGCTGTGCAGCTTCTGCAGTCGCTTGGTCGCAAGATCGGCGACAAAGACGATCTTGGCGCTGATGATGAGGCACTGCTCATGCAGCAATTCGAGACGCCTCTATTTGTGACGCACTATCCTCGAGAAATCAAACCTTTCTATATGGAGCGCGATCCAAAAGATTCGAGTGTAGTGCTCAATAATGATATGCTCGCGCCCGAAGGCTGTGGAGAAATTATTGGTGGCGGCCAGCGTCTGGTTGATTACAAGGCGTTGCGAGAAAACATTCAAAAAGCAGGATTGAAACTCGCTGACTTCGAATGGTACTTAGATTTGCGCAGATACGGATCGGTACCGCACTATGGATATGGCATTGGCATTGAACGTCTCGTGCGTTGGATCGCCGGTATCCATCACGTGCGTGAAACAATACCTTTTCCAAGAATGCTTAATCGTGTGACGCCATAAACGTATGCAGCGAATCTATACAATCGATACAACAAAGAAGATTGAAAAAAAAGTTCTCCTCAAAGGCTGGATACAGAATGTGCGTAATATCGGGAAATTGATATTTGTGTCGCTCCGCGATGGAAGCGGAACGGTGCAAGTGATTGTGAACGAACAAGTACAAAAAGGCATTGATGTTTTGAAGTCCGAATATGCAGTAGAAATTATTGGAACCGTGAAGCAGCGGCCGGCTTCGCAAGGCAGAGCAACTGTGACTGGCATGATTGAAATTGTTGCCGAAAAAATTCGCATCATAAGTCGTGCAAAGGAGTTGCCATTTGATGTTGAAGCGAAAGCAAATATTGAAGCCTATTTGGATTACCAACCGTTTACGTTAAGAAGCGAGCGGAGTCGGGCGATCTTTCGTTTTCAATCAGAAATTGTGAATGCCTTCAGATCGTTTCTCAGGAAACAAAGATTTGTCGAATTTCAGGCGCCAAATTTCGTACCGAGCGCCACAGAAGGCGGAGCGAATGTTTTTCCGGTCAAGTATTTCGATCACACTGCGTATTTGTCACAGAGCCCTCAATTCTACAAACAAATCATGGTTGGTATTTTTGAAAGAGTGTATACGATCACGAAAGCCTTTCGCGCTGAAGAACATGCGACCTCAAGACACCTCAACGAATATTCGACGCTTGATTTTGAAATGGGTTTTATACGCAATCATACCGATGTTATGGCCATGGAAAACCGCTTGTTGTCATACATGATGCAATTTTTGGAAAAGACGTGTGCACATGAATTACAACTGCTCGGCGCTCGGCTTCCTCAAGTTCCAAAAAAAATTCCAAGCCTCAAATTACGACAAGCGCAAAAAATTATTCAACAGGAATTTGGAGAAGACTGCACGCAAGAACCCGATCTTTCACCGCAACACGAACGATGGATATGCGACTATGCTGCTAAGCAATACAATTCGGAATTTATTTTTATCACTCATTATCCTACAAAGAAACGGCCGATGTACACTTTTCCTGATCCAAAAAATCCAGACTATACTTATAGCTTTGATTTGCTTTTTCGAGGTTTAGAAATTACAACCGGCGGGCAGCGTATTCACGATTATGATCAACTCCTTGCCAACATCAAAGCGTGGGGTAATAATCCAAAATATTTTTCATTTTATTTGCAGGCATTTCAGTACGGCATGCCTCCGGAAGGCGGTCTGGCGATTGGATTAGAACGACTCACAGCGCAACTCTTAGGACTTGAGAATGTCAAAGAAGCAACGCTTTTTCCGAGAGATCAAAATCGCATTGACGTTTTACTTTCAAAACTTCATTCTTAATCATTTTCAACATATGCCAATTGCAAAAAAAGTTCTTAAATATCTTGAAGATCACAAAGTGAGCTTCAAAACACTTGAACACAAAGTCGTCTATACTGCCTATGATACGGCACAAACGCTGCGAAGAAAACTTCAGGAAATTGCCAAAACGCTCCTTATTAAAACAGACAAAGGTTATGCTTTGGTGATTGTGCCCGCTTCTCGCATGGTGGATTTACAAAAAGTGAAAAAAATTCTCAAAGTGAAACGAATTGAAATTGCCAAAGAGAGGACAATGAAAACATTACTCACAATGAAGTCGGGTTCCATCGTACCTTTTGCAAAGCTCTACCGACTTAAGAAGAAAGGCGCGGAACAGTTGCCGGTCTATATTGATTCTGCTTTTACGAGAGTGAAAAAGATTGTAGCGAGCGCTGGAACTTTTACAGAGAGCCTTGAAATGTCTGTAAAAAATTTTTTGAAAGCAACTGAAGCAAAGAAAGTCAGTATCTCAAAAGCAAGAACAGGCAAAAAATAAATGCGATGTCGCAGCACACTATCGTTTTGGAAAAATTTCAGGGGCCGCTGGATCTTTTACTACAACTTATCGAAGAAAAGAAGTTGGAGATTACGGATATAGCGCTTTCACAAATTACTGAGCAATATGTACGACATCTCGAACAGGTAGAAGAGTTATTTCCCGAAGAACTTGCAGACTTTCTTGTGATTGCCGCAAAGCTCCTTTTGCTCAAATCAAAAATACTCTTACCGGTATATGAAGAAGAGTTGAACGAAGAAGATCTCGCGACACAACTCAAACTTTTTCATCAGTTTCAGATTGCTTCAAAGGATATCGCAAGGTTACTGAGTGAAGATAAAACGCTTTTTGTTGCGCAACAAGGATTCAAACTGCAGCATGTGACATTTGCCCCGCCAACGCAATGTGCGGCTGAAACACTCGAAATAATCTTTCGTGCAATTCTCGAAAGACTCAAACCCGCTATCATTATTCCTGAATCATCTCTACAACGCGCCGTATCCATGAAAGAAAAAATTCTTCACATCTATGCAATACTCAAACAAAAGAAAACTCTGAGTTTGCAAGAATATCTTGCAACGAATTCTCACACGAAAAGTGATCTCATTGTCACCTTCCTTGCGTTACTGGAGCTCGTGAAGCAACAACGCATCCGCGTATGGCAACAAAAGTCATTTACAGATATCACTATCGAACATTATCAGACCCAAGAAACCTAAAGTTTAATTTGGAAACTATGTCTTCATTAACAGCGCCAATAGAGAGTTTACTGTTTGTAGCCAATAAACCGCTCACATTCAAACGTTTGAGTCAACTCTTAAATGTATCACAAGAGGCGATTGTCGATGCACTGAAAGAACTCGTAAAACAGTACGAGGAACGTGGCGCGGGGATAACATTCATGCAAGATCAAGAAAAAGTTCAACTTGTGACTTCGAAAGAGCAGAGCGAACTCATCGCAAAATTTGTGAAAGAGGAACAGAATAAAGAACTTACGCAACCCGCACTCGAAACGCTCACGATCGTCGCCTATAGAGGTCCTGTCACCAAGGCAGAAATCGAAACAATTCGCGGCATTAATTGTAGTCTCATACTTCGTAATCTTCTCATTCGAGGGCTCGTCGAAGAAATACCAGGGAAAGATATATTCGATATGAAATATCACATCACTTTTGAATTCACACGATGGCTTGGCATTCGGAAAGTAGGTGAGCTGCCACACTACAAGGAGCTTAATAGCAATGAATATCTCCAAACAATGCTCGCAAAGAAATAAAGTAAACAATGGAAAATCTTTTACTTATCAGCCTGACAATTTTACAATGGCTCACGAAAGGGGAAGTGATACTGCCAGAATTTTTTGAAACTCCAACGCTTCTTGCAAGCGACATGCTTGAATATCGCTCTACAACGCCACTTGTGAATGCTACTGTAAATCAACCGGTCGTTGTAGCAAAAAAAGTTGGAAAAAATCTCGGAGCGGTGATAAGCGCAAAAGCAGCGATTATCGTCGACGTCCATTCAGGAGTGATCCTTTGGCAAAAAGAACCAGATAGAAAACTACCAATTGCAAGTCTTACGAAGCTTATGACAACGGCAGTATTTTTAGAAAACAATCCAGGATGGGATCAGGTGAAAGCATTAGAGGCAGATGAGAATGCTTTAGCTGGCGCGAAGTTTTCTGTAGGTAACGGCGTAAAACTTTCCTTGGCAGACTTATTCTTTGTGACGTTGACCGGATCAGCGAATAATACCGCATTAGCACTCGCTCGATCGACAGGATTTTCTGATGAAGTATTTGTGGAGCGTATGAATGAAAAGGCACGCGAATTCGGTATGTCCAATTCAGTCTTTAAAGAACCAACCGGTTTGGATAGAGAGAATAGTTCTACGGTTACGGATCTCGCAAGACTTGCATTATATGTTTTTTCTGATGCGCGAGTACAACGAGCAACATCCATCAAAGAACACAAACTCAAAACAATTGAACCGGAAGACGAGCGCACGGTAAAGGGTACGAATAAACTTCTTGGTACGTATCTCGATCATGATCCATACGATATTGTGGCTTCAAAAACCGGCTACACGGAAGAAGCGGGATTTTGTCTGATTCAAGAAACACGACAGCAAGAAAAGGGTGATGTATTGATTGTTATCCTTGGATCGCCGACGGAAAAAGACAAGCATCAGGATATGAAGGCGCTCGTCGACTGGGTATTTCGAGAATACACATGGCAAGTGAGTTCAAGTGGAATATGATGTACATGAAAGATTTCCTAAACTCTTTCAAGGCAACTTTCAAGCAAATATGTTAGAATCGAAATATCTGGACTGGTTTTCCGGATTTGCGCCAGAAGTAGCAACGATGATTATCAGCGCTCTGCCGATTTCAGAACTGCGCGGTGCGATTCCTTTTGCAATGAGCGCATTTGGATTTTCGCCACTCAAGGCTTTTCTTTTTGCTTTTCTGGGAAATATTATTCCACCGTTGTTCATCTTGCTTTTGATTGAACCAATATCCAAAGTTCTTTCAGAACGTTCACAAAACATTCGACGTTTCTTTGAGCGGCTCTTTGCAAGAACACGAAAGAAACTGCAGAAAAATTATGAGACATGGGGTGCTTTAGGTCTGCTGATTTTTGTGGCAATACCGCTGCCGATGACAGGAGCATGGACTGGCGCTCTTGGAGCATTTCTTTTTGGTCTGCCCTTTAAGAAGGCATACCCTGCAATTGTCGGAGGTGTAGTTATTGCTGGCATCATCACAACGCTCGTGAGCGCTGGGATCATCACTATTTTTCGATAATGAGGCTCTCTCAAATTTTCATTGATTTTTTATCATTATTCAATGCCTATGAAATCTATACGCATCGCCATTAATGGATTCGGCCGCACCGGTATGGCGGCATTCAAGATTGCTCGCACGTTCAAGAACATAACAATTGTTGCTCTGAATGATTTGAGTTCTGCAGAAATATGTGCCTATCGATTACGATATGACACCGTCCATGGCGTATCTCATGAACAGGTGAAAGCTGGTAAAGACTTTATCCAAATCGGGAAAGAAAAATATCGAAAATTCACTTCTCCAAATATTGAAGATCTCCCATGGAAGAAGTATAACGTTGATGTTGTTTTGGAATGTACAGGCGTATTTATAAAAAAAGCAGACGCAATGAAACACCTTGAAGCCGGAGCAAAGAATGTGATTATTTCCGCGCCAGCGAAAGGTGATGATCCAGTTGGAACTTATGTCATCGGAGTGAATCACACGAAACTTGATGCGAAGAAAGAGCGGATTATTTCGAATGCCTCGTGCACAACGAATTGCATTTCCCCGGTGATGGCTATCATGCACAATGCTTTTGGGATCAAGAAAGCACTGATGACAACCGTGCACGCATACACAGCAAGTCAAGCGTTGGTAGATGGGGGGAAGGGAAAAGATTTACGCGAGACTCGTGCTGCGGCGATGAATATTATTCCTTCTTCAACAGGCGCTGCCAAGGCAACAACCTTGACGATACCCGAACTCAAAGGTAAGTTTGATGGCATTGCGATGCGCGTGCCGATCGTTGACGGGTCAATTTCGGATATAACGATGCTCACAAAAAAAACTGTGACAGTGGAACAGGTGAATAATGTTTTTCGAAAAATGAGTAAGCATCCTTTCTACCGTCAGATCGTGGCAGTGACAGAAGATCCGATTGTTTCTTCAGACATCGTCGGCACAACCTATTCCGCAATCGTGGATCTTCCACTCACGCGCGTTGTCGATAACGATCTCGTGAAAGTTGTTGCTTGGTATGACAATGAATGGGGGTATGCTCATCGCCTTGTCGAACAAGCGCTAGAAGTCGGTCGAGATATTTAAGCCGCGTTCGTCTAATGGCTAGGACGCTGCCCTCTCACGGCAGTAATACGGGTTCGAATCCCGTACGCGGTACCAAAAAGAATTTGCTAACATAAGATAAATATTTTAAAATTTTTTGCGCATCTTTGACAGAAAGATGCAGATTATGGTATGACAGACAAGTCACGAAGGTTCTATTAAGGATCTTTGTAGCATGTTCTTGAACGATTCTTGAAAATTTTTCAACAAATTTGGTAAGAAATTTTTCTTCTTACAGAAGAGGTTTTTTACCACCTAAAGAGGAGAAACAAGAATGAAACACAAGATTCAGATGACCTTGAGAAATTGCGGGGTAGTCGGGTTGTTGATTTTTTTTGGGTACATGCCTTTCTGCATTTTTTGTACCGACGGATCAGAGAGACAAAAAGAAGCACCTGAATCCGTAGTTCCGTCAGAAGTGCAGCCAGAGGTTTCGAAATTTCCCATACCGGTTTCCATGACAAAAGCAGTGCCGGCAGCAAATGAGAAACCGACGGATCCACTGCCTGCTCTCACGTGCGACGCCGCAGATTCCATGGAAACTTTCATTCTCCAGACTTGGGGCGCGTACAGTCAAAGACTGCGGGCAGTGGTCGCGGAACTGGATTGGGGGATGAGGAATCTCTGTCCGCTGTCGGGCGAAAAGTTCCCAACAATGTACGGGTGTATCAAGGAAGGGCACCTCGTACTTGAGAATGGAAAAGTATTCCGACTCAGGCCGGGCCTCTTCTTACGTCTTGCTGAAGTCACCGAGCAGCAGAGATACATTGCGGCGCTCGAAAAATGGATGGAGGCACAAAAAGAAACATTCTGGGTACCCCCAGCGTTGCAGCAAGTGTTTCTCAATGATCCCAACTGGTGCCTTTCGAAACTCGAAGACCTTCGCTTCGCACCGACAGATCCTTTTACTTCGTTCCGAAGTGAATGGGGTGTAGGTGTTGTGCATTTTTGTCCAGGTGCGGAAACACCTATCTGTCGTAGGCCAATTACGGCATCGGCAGAAAAACTCGTTCCGTTAATCGTTGAATGGCTGGATAAGCAAGAAGACTTTTCCAAGCTTGCCGGTCAGTTGTATGTTGAATCGGCTCCACTCTATAGGTGGGGACGCGACACAGTCCTAGAGAGCCCACGGCTTGTGAAATTCTTGGGTCACTATATCGTCTTGCCGCTGTTCGAAATTTATGTACAGAGTCTCGATTTGGAACAGATCAAAGGCGCAAGAGAACAACTCACTAAAATTTCTTGCGGTTTCGATTACACGCTGAGTGAGGGAGGACGTGAAGTCATCAGAAAGATCATCGAGAAAGATCGTACTCGACTTGTCGAGATTGTCGGTGACTGGGCAGCTTTTGGATTGCGAACTATTGAACGTTCGGAGTCCGGAATGGAAGTTGTGCAGACTCTCGCGAATGTGGTTCGGCAGGTGGCACAGATCGCAGGATTCACGCAATTCGAATGTAAAGACCCTGTTAAAGAACAGCGTGATGATCTCAAGTTAAATCCAGATGCTCTCGAGTTATTCGATGCGTTCCTGAAAGAGATTGGCGTGGCAGTAGACTCGCAGGAATTACCTCAAGTGCAACCGGAATCGGAGGACACAAACCTTCAATAACAACAGGGCGCTAGACTCAAAGGAGTGAAACGGTTACTCCTAGAGTCAAAATAAAGTTTTTTGGTTCTTTTCAAAAGGGTTTGAAGCAAGCAAACGCGCGCCTCAAACCCTTTTGTGTTTCGCGATTTGACAAGACAGTTTGCTTTTTTCGTCCAGACTGCTAAACTTTGGAATATATGGCAATCGACTGGAGAAAAATTTATGATAAATATAAGGGTTTGTGGGTAGCTCTTGAGGACGATCAGGTGACCGTTATCGCAAGTGGAGAAACGCCACAGGAAGTTCTCACAAAAGCGCGCAAACAGGGGCGAAAAAAACCCATTCTATTTCGCGTTCCCCTTGAGATCATGCCATACGTAGGTACGGCGTTTGTATGAAGTTTTCGTATTTCAAGTTTCCTCTCTCTGCACGGTCAGAGTTTTTCGGAAGCAGTATTTTGAAGCCGATCATTCCAATTGAACTGGTAGGGGAAGCAGATGCGTTCCGTTACGACGCGCTCATAGACTCTGGCGCGGATTTTTGTATTTTTGATGCTACGATTGGAGAAACGCTGGGGTTTGATGTTCGATCTGGAAAGGTAGAGCGGTTTGGCGGTATTCAAGAAGCATATGCTTCTTCGGCATACTTTCAAGAGATTACCATGGTTATTGGAGGTTGGAAGTATCGCACCACGGTTGGCTTCTCGTATGACATTGCCAGACACGGTTATGGAATTCTTGGTCAAAAAGGTTTCTTCGATATTTTCACCGTGAAATTTAATTACTCTAAAGAAGAGATTGAATTGAAGGAATCAATGAAATCTCAATAATGGCCCGCGCCCGAAGCGGATTTTGAATACTGGCGGCTTCAAAATTCTTTTGGAAAAAGGTTCGAGCCGAGGAGTAAGAGATACCAAAAAGAATTTTGACGCTCTTTTCAAAAGGGTTTGAAGCAAGCAAACGCGCGCCTCAAACCCTTTTGTGCTTTAACGATTTGACAAGAGCCTGAACAATTTCTATAATGCAATTAGCACTCGATGATGTAGAGTGCTAAAGTTACACACATGAATGAACGTCAACAAAAACTTCTCTCCGCAGTCATGAAAGAACACATGAAAACCGCACGACCAGTAGGTTCGACGTTACTCGCTGAGCATTATCATTTTGATGTTTCGCCCGCTACCATACGGAACGATTTTATGGCATTAGAAGAGGGAGGATATCTTACGCATCCACATACATCAGCAGGACGGGTGCCGACGGAGCAAGGATACCAATATTACGTAGCAGAGCAATTGCAACTCAAGCCAGTGCAGAATAAAGAAAAACAAAAACTCGAACAGGCGCAGAAATCTCAAGGTGACGGTCGAAAAAATCTCGCCAAGCAACTCGCAGAAATCAGTGATGAAGCCGTAATGATCGCATTTACTGAAGATGATTTTTACTACACCGGCCTTGCGCATCTCTTTCAAAAACCAGAATTTGCCGAACTCAATCTTTTATACAACATAGGCAAAGTCATCGATCATCTCGATGAAGTAGTACCCCAATTGTTTGAGCTTGTCACGGAAGAAGCACAGGTACTCATCGGGTCAGAAAATCCGATCAGCAGTGACTGCAGTCTCATCGTTGGCGCCTATACACAGGCAACAGAAAACGAGAAAAGTATTATCGGCATATTCGGTCCTTGGCGCATGGATTACGAACGTAATATTCCACGGCTCAAACTTGTGCAGCACTATCTTATTCGTTAAACAGTCGAAAACATGCCTATGCAGGATCACAATATGCACGATCAGAATACTGGCAATGAAAGAGAAGACCAAAAAACAAAGGCTTCTCAAGATAAAATCACCGAGCAGCCTCTCAAAAAAGACGAGCAAAGCAATGAGCAAAAAGAGCAAGGGCGATCAGCGCAATCACCCCCAGCACCCATGGAAAAATTGCAAAAACAGTGTGAGGAATATCTTGCTGGATGGAAGCGCGCGCAAGCCGACTATCAAAATCTCATGAAGGATGTTGCCAAGCAAAAGGAAGCATTGCAGAAATTTGCGGGAGCGCACGTAATACAGGATTTTCTGCCACTCGTAGATTATTTCAAATATGCCTTTGCGCCCGAAATACCAGAAGAGTATAAAAATTCGCAGTGGATGCAGGGGATAAAAAATATTCAAACCTATCTTAATAAAATCCTCGCAGATCACGGTATCGAAGAAATAAAAACGGTTGGAAAAGCATTGAATCCACAACTTCATGAAGCGATCGAAGAAATCACATCAGAGGGAGTAGCGAGCGGAACAATTGTGGAAGAAGTCAGTACAGGTTTTATGCAGCACAGCAAAGTCATTAAACACGCAAAAGTCAAAATCGCAAAATAATTTATTATTTATTTTCAAACCTATGCAACTGATGCGTTTTAATCCCTGGGGCGAACTCCCAGAGCTCGAAAAATTTTTCGATATGCCAGTGATGGCGCAAAAAAGTTTCACTCCAGCAATCGACATCTATGACAAAAAAGACAGCATCGTCGTAGAGACTCCGGTCGCAGGTGTGGATCCAAAGAAGATTAACATTTCAGTCGAAAACGACGTACTCACGATCGAAGGGAGCGTTGAGAAAAAAATAGAAGTCGATGAAAAAAACTATTACCGTAAAGAAGTACGCACCGGAAGCTTTCATCGTTCGGTAGCGCTCCCGACAGCAGTTGACGGTGATAAAGCGAAGGCAGAATATCAAGATGGCGTGCTCACTATTACCATTCCAAAAGCAGAACGAGCAAAACCGAAAACCATCACAGTGAAAGCGAAAAAATCATAATTACACCTTCATTTATTTGCAAACTCTATGGGAAAAGTTTTAGGTATCGATCTCGGAACAACGAATTCCGCAATGGCGATTATTGAAGGCGGACAACCGAAGATTATAGAAAACGCAGAGGGAAATCGAACGACTCCTTCGGTAGTAGCAATCACAAAAGCAGGGGAACGCATTGTTGGTCAAACCGCGAAACGTCAGGCAATCACGAATCCGAAAAATACGATTTTTTCCGTCAAGCGCCTCATTGGTCGAAGATTTTCTGATCCAGAAGTTCAGAAAGCGCTGAAGGTACTCTCGTATACTATCAAGCAGTCGGGCGAAGGCGTGAAAGTGACGATGGGGGACAAAGACTACGCGCCGCAGGAAATTTCTGCTATGGTGTTGCAGAAACTCAAAAATGACGCCGAATCGCATTTAGGAGAAAAAATTACTGAGGCAGTCATCACCGTTCCCGCATATTTTGATGATTCGCAAAGACAGGCAACGAAAGACGCCGGCAGAATAGCGGGACTCGACGTCAAGCGTATTATCAACGAGCCGACCGCCGCCGCACTTGCGTACGGTTTTGATAAGAAAAAAGATGAAAAGATCGTCGTGTATGATTTGGGCGGTGGAACGTTTGATGTATCGGTATTGGAAGTCAGCGCGGACATTGTTGAGGTCAAGGCAACCAATGGCGATACATTTTTAGGTGGAGATGATTTTGACATAAAAATTATCGATTGGATTACTACGGAATTCAAAAAACAGGAAGGTATTGATTTGTCGAAAGATACGCTTGCGCTCCAGCGTTTAAAAGCAGCGGCGGAAAAAGCGAAGCACGAACTTTCAACGGCGCAGGAAACGGAAGTGAACGAGCCCTTTATCACCCAGACTGTGGATGGCCCGAAACATCTCCTTCTCAAACTCACTCGCGCAAAACTCGAGGAAATTGTTGGCGATCTCGTCGAAAAAACTTTCGGGCCTCTGAAGCAAGCGCTCAAAGACGCTGGGTTGGAAACAAAGGACATCCATGAAGTTATCCTCGTTGGTGGTCAAACTCGCATGCCAATGATTCAGAGTCGTGTCGAACAGTTTTTTAATAAAAAGCCAAACATTAGCGTCAATCCTGATGAAGTTGTCGCGGTTGGTGCAGCAGTACAAGCAGGAATTCTGCAGGGTGAAGTCAAGGATGTCTTGCTTTTGGACGTCATTCCGCTTTCGCTCGGTATCGAAACCCTCGGCGGCGTTGCCACAAAAATTATAGAGAAAAATACTACTATCCCAACTTCTAAGTCGCAAATATTTTCTACAGCCGCAGACAGTCAAACCTCAGTCGAAGTTCATGTCGTCCAAGGCGAACGCGAAATGGCGCAGGATAACAAATCTCTCGGACGTTTTATTTTGTCAGGCATTCCACCGGCTCCACGCGGCATGCCTCAAGTCGAAGTGACTTTTGATATCGACGCGAACGGAATTCTCAATGTAAAAGCGCAGGATAAAGCTACGAGCAAACACCAAAGCATTCGCATCGAAGCATCGTCGGGTTTATCTGAAGATGAAATCAGCCGCATGAAAAAGGACGCTGAACTGCACGCGGAAGAAGATCGTAAAAAACGCGAACGCGTCGAACAGCGAAATATTGCTGAGACTTTAATCTATACAACAGAGAAGGCGCTCAAGGAAGCGGGTGATAAAATTGATGCAGCTGAAAAGAAGACGATTGAAGAAAAAATCGAAGCGCTCAAAAAACTAAAAGACGGTGATGACGCGCAAGCGATAAAAAATGCCGTTGAAGAACTTTCTCGCGCTTCGCAAAAAATCGGTGAGATTCTCTATAAGCAGACACAAGAGAAAACAAAAGCCGAAAAATCACAGAAGGATAAAGGCAAAGATGAGCCGATCGAAGGCGAAGTTGTTGATAAAAAGTAATACATATTGTGTTGAGCACTGGAGGTTTTGACGAAGAAATTCGGTGAAACGCGTCATTCCTAACTATCTTCATGGCAAAAGACTATTACAATATACTCGGCGTTTCCAAAAACGTGACAGCTGAGGAATTAAAAAAAGCGTACAGGCGTCTTGCACATCAATATCACCCGGATAAGGTCGGTGGCGATGAAAAGAAATTTAAAGAGATTAACGAAGCGTATCAGATTTTGAGCAATACCGAAAAACGCAGGCAATATGATCAGTTCGGTACGACATTTGAACAAGGTCAAGCGGGAGGGCCAGGCGGCGCGTGGGAAGACGTATTTCGATCCGGCGGTTTCCGAACAGGAGGCGTAGAATTTGATCTCGGCGATATCGGGGAGATTTTTAGTGATTTTCTTGGAGGGTCGGGATCACGCAGACGTTCTCGCGCACGCAAAGGTGCAGACATTGAATCCGCAGTTCAGATTGATTTTAACGAAGCGGTTTTCGGCACAACAAAGACGGTCGAGTTGTATAAGACAGTTCCCTGCGATCGCTGTCATGGCGCCAAAGCAGAACCAGGAACATTAGTTAAGGAGTGTAGTACGTGCAAAGGTATAGGCACAGTAACGCAAGTGCAACAAACGATTCTTGGGAGTATTCGTACGCAACAAACATGCGCAACGTGCGAAGGCGAGGGCAAACGTTTTGAAACGGCGTGTAAGAAATGTCATGGATACGCCATCGTCAAAGAAATGACGCATTTCAAAGTAAAAATTCCCTCCGGTATCGACGACGGTCAGGTTATTCGCATTACAGGAGCGGGACAAGCGGGAGCAAAAGGTGGGCCAGCAGGTGATTTGTATCTTCACGTTTCTGTCAGTAAGAGCCATGAATTTACACGAGACGGCTATGACATTCTCTCAAAAGTGAGTATGAGTATTCCGCAAGCAGTCCTTGGTACTATCAAAACTATCAAAACAGTCGACGGAGAAACGCAACTCAAAATACCCGCCGGAACTGCTGCTGGCACAAAAATTCGTTTGCGGGGCAAAGGTGTGTTGCATCCGCATGGGGGAGGTAGGGGCGATCATATCGTCACGGTAGATATAGAAATTCCCAAAAGACTTTCCAAAGAGGAACGCAAGCTCTTTGAAGAGCTTGCTCAGCTTCGTGGCGATGACGTGAATCACAAAAAAGGCTTCTGGGCATAATCAGGGGACTCATCGCAATCATCAGTTCTTTTCGTTTGCGAAAAAGTTGTTTTAGGAGAGGATTGAGGGTATAATAAAAAAAGTTAAGTAGAATAAAATTCGTTTCAGGGATAGAATTGACCATAATGATGTATTGCGAGGCATATACATAAGTCCTGAATAAAAATCAAAAGAAAAATGTCATTTACTTTGCTACAAACAACCGTCATCGAGCAGCAGTCATTTCAGCAATTCATTTCAACGTTGGACTGGCAAAAACCAAGTTGGGATCTTTTGATTCTTGTCTTGTTTCTTATCGCGGCATTTCTTTATGGAATCTCGCTGGGTCGGGATCGGATTATTATTATTCTCGTGAGTATCTACATGGCTCTTGCCGTGATTGAAGCGCTCCCGCCTTTGGTGTTCACTATAAAAATAGACGAAATTTTTGCGTTTCAGATTACGGCTTTTGTAGGTATTTTTTTGATATTGTTTTTCTTTCTGTCACGTTCGGCAATTTTGCGAACGCTCGGTTCCAAAGCAGCGCAGGGTCGGTTGTGGCAAGTTTTACTTTTGAGTTTTTTACATGTCGGACTTCTTTTGAGTATTGCGCTGTCATTTTTGCCAGCGGAGATCGCTCAGAATTTTGCGCCTTTCACGCGCATGATTTTTACTGACCCATGGGCGCGCTTTGGTTGGGTAACAGCGCCAGTTTTGGCGATGCTCCTCATGGGCAGCGGAAAAGAAGCGTAGATTTTTTTCAACTTGATTTTTACCTGCGCTCTTGGCGTAGGCGCATTTATTAAGCGTTTTGCGTTTGATGGAGTGCGAGGCAAACGCGAAGAATTTTCGTGTGCTCACAAACGCGTTGGTCCTCATAAAAACAAAGAACCCCGCGCATGTGATTGCACAAGGTTCTGAAACGTTCGAATACCTCCTTTTTTTATGGGACCAATTTTTGTTCAAATTCTGCGAGAGCAATACGATCGTGGTCCCGAGTGATCGTGTTGCAAATGTGCTGCTAGCCATCACCGAGAAAGTGTCCGCTTTTCCGGATCATAGCCGGGTTCCGTCGTGGGCGGAGCCGGAACGTGATCCTGAGGTTTGAAGAAGATATCGCGCACGTACTCTCGCGCACGTGTGGACACTTCTTCCCGGATCAGTCCATGAATAGACTTATCCGGCCACTGCATCCGCGCAGTTTCCGTCGCGATTGATCCGGTATACGTTGTCACCGGATAGCCGTGCAAAACGAGGATGTTGCAGTGTTTCGACTCTTTATTCCAATACAGTTTATCGACCGATATGCACTCCAACGAGGAGTGCGCCCGAAAGTATAGTCCGTACAGGAGTTCTACATCGTTGACCCCCTTGAGCCCGTAGACTTTAACACGGGTCAGATGGGGGATAAGTTCAAAATTTCCTTCACGCCCGGGAAGAATACATATGGGTCGTCCACCGAGGGCTGGGTATCCGTCATCACTCACTTGAGTGAAACACGTCGAGTACGAGCGAAGGTTGACGACGAGTACATCTATTTTTTCCACGTAGGGCAGGATCCGACCCATCGACGTCGGCGCCCAGCGGTAGCCGGCACACCCCGTTTGAAAAAACAGAACATACACAATAGGGAGGACCGCTACGAGAAACGAGAGCATGGAAACTGCCAAGGCGTCATCTTTCTTCATATTTTTCTCCTTTGCCTTCTTGTCGAAGGCAATGTTGCGGGGCACGGAATCCATACCCCAAATTGAAATAAGAAATTATGCATCCATCTCCGCGTCGCTTGTTAAAAGCATGAGATACCAAACTTAATCGTGTTCAGTCGTGTCGTGTATTGTTAAGGTAAAAATTTTCGTATCAAAAATGCGCGACAAGAAAACGGATGCATAATTTATCGAGATTGTAAACGTGCGTTCTCTGCGACTACTACAACGTTTTAAGAGAGTCAAAGATAAGAATAGTGCTTCCATAAACACATTAGAATAGTATAAAATGGCATTCTTGTCAAGTTGTAACAGAAATGCTACAATTTTTTCAATAGAATCGACACAAAACTATGGCAAATTTTTTAAGCTTTTTACGAAGGCGCGAGCCACACGATCCGCCTACACAAGTAAGCCAAGAACCCATCATGCCGGAGCAAGCTCAGCGAACGCACCTGCAACCGATGCAAAATACCGAAACAGCACGACAACAAAGCGAACGTGAACAAGCACAAACGATGCTACAAGAGGGGACCGCACCAGAACATCCTCGGCAAGTAGAGGTTACGGAGGAAACAACGTACGAACCATACGAACAAAGACAAGGGAGAACGGAAAGAGAGCAGGTAATGTCACAGCGTGTTCGTACGCTACAGCAACAATCAACAGATCAAACTCCAGCACAGACGGCGATACAACAAGTACCGAAAACAAAACTCTATCGCAAAGTCGAAGCAATTCTCGCAGAAGACCTTGACGCGATCTATAGTTCGCTTGATCCACAAATGCAAGCGCAGTTTCGACAGAAAGGAGAAGAAACCGTAACCAAGATTGAAGTCCTGATCTCCACAGCAAAAGCAACGGCGAAAGCGATCGTAGAACTCATTCGCGCATGGCTCATAATTATTCCGGGAGTCAACCGATTTTTTCTCGAACAAGAATCAAAACTCAAAACCGATCGCATTATGAAAATCGTACAGGAGCAACACGACGAACTTGCCGAAAAATATTAATCTAGATTTTCAGATATTTTTTGAGCGCAACTGAACTTCAAAAAGCATACAAAATTTTTACCAAAAATTCAATGTCCACGTTCGAAATTTTCATCCTCGTTCTCGGATACATAGCGATTGCTCTTGCGCTCATCGGCGCACTCATACAATTGTATCGTTGGTATTTCCAAAAAATCACAAAAACTTCCAAAGCATTTGAGATGATTCCGTTACTCGTGACCGTGCCAAAAGAATCCAAAGACGAAGAAGACAAACAGAAAGAAATTAAAGACAGAATTGCGCCTGCCGAAACGCTCTATGCCACGCTCGGCGGCGTGCGTGCGCAGCGCGGCTGGAAGCATTTTTGGTTTGGCAGAAACGATCACTTTGCGCTCGAAATCGTAGCGGACAGCGAAGGATTGATTTCGTTCTACGTTGTCGTGCCGCGCTATATGCAGCAGTATGTGGAACAGCAGATTCACGCGCAATACGATGAAGCGCAAATCGAAGAAGTGCCGGATTACAATGTATTTTCTAAACAAGGCATTATTCTTGGAGCGTATTTAACGCTCAAAAAGCGCTACATTTTTCCGATACAAACATACGATAAACTTCAGACCGATCCGCTCAACGCCCTCACCAATGTTTTGAGTAAGATGGGTCAAGATGAAGGCGCTGCGATTCAATGTGTTATTCGTTCGGCGCGACCCGAATGGCACGCGTTGCCAGCAAAACTTGCACGCACGATGCAGCAAGGGAAAAAGCTGGAAGAAGCAATGAAGGAAGTCACCGGAAGTCCGTTCGGAAAAGTATTTTGGTTTCTCGGCGCATCGTTGTTTCAATCACGGAAGAAAGATCAGGATAAAGACGAACCGCAAAAACACAAAGAATATCATCTTTCGCCAGCTGAAGAAGAAATCGTCAAAGGATTGGAAGCGAAAACTTCGCTTGCAGGGTTCGATGTGAATATCCGCATCATTGTTTCTGCGCTACAAAGAGAACAGGCCGAAGCGCGTCTTCGCAACATTCTCAACGTCTTCACCCAATACGCCGGTTATCAATACGGCAATAGCTTCGCAGCTCACACAACAAAAGAGAAGGCGAGGGTCATCAACGATTTTATTTACCGGCATTTTGACGAGCGTCACAAATTTCTACTGAACGCCCGCGAAATGGCGTCGCTCTATCATTTTCCATTGGAAACAACTGATACGCCCAACATTCGTTGGCTCATGGCAAAGAAGGCACCGCCGCCAGCAAATCTTCCTAAAGACGGTCTTCTCCTTGGCAAAGCAGTGTATCGCGGAATCGGTGTGCCGGTGCGTATCAAACGCGATGATCGTCGCAGACATGTGTATATCATCGGTAAATCTGGCGCCGGTAAATCCGTACTGTTACAAAATATGGTGATTCAGGATATTGAAAACGGAGAAGGTGTATGCGTCATCGATCCGCACGGTGAGCTCGTGGAAGATATGCTGCCGTATATTCCGCGGGAGCGCGCAGACGATTTAATTGTGTTTAACCCGAGCGATATCGAACGCCCGATCGGGCTCAATATGCTGGAATATGCAACCGATGAAGAAAAGGATTTTGCGGTGCAAGAAATGATAGCGATTTTCTACAAACTGTTCGGGCAGGAGTTGATCGGGCCTATGTTTGAGCATTATATGCGCAACGCGATGCTTGCACTCATGGAGGATAAGGAAAGCGGTGCAACCGTCTTGGAAATCCCCAGAATGTTTACCGATAAGAAATTCCGACAAGAAAAGTTGCGGAAGGTTCGAAATCCCATGGTAAAAAATTTTTGGGAGCAGGAATACGAACAATCTCAGCGCGGCACACAAGCAGCCGATATGTTGAGTTACGTGATTAGTAAAATAGGGCGTTTTCTTTCTAATGACATGATGCGGAATATTATCGGCCAGCAGAATTCCGGATTTAACTTTCGGGAAATCATGGATCATCAAAAGATTTTTCTTATCAATTTATCAAAAGGAACAACTGGCGAGGTGAATAGTTCGCTTTTAGGACTCATTCTCGTTTCAAAACTCCAGATGGCAGCACTCGGCCGCGCGAATATCAAAGCGAGTGAACGCAAAGATTTTTATCTCTATATCGACGAATTTCAAAACTATATTACCGATAGCATTGGCGTGATTCTTTCGGAGGCGCGGAAATATCGATTAAATCTGACAATTGCGCATCAATATATTAGTCAGCTTGTGCAAAAGGGGAATGATACGAGTATTCGCGACGCAGTGTTTGGCAACGTCGGTACGCTTATTGCTTTTCGAATCGGTGTTGAAGATGCGGAAATCCTCGCAAAGGAATTCGCTCCGGTGTTTAATGAAAACGATGTGATGAACGTAGAACAATTCACAGCGAACATCAAAATTTTAATTGATAACACTGCCTCGCGATCTTTTAACATGAAAACATTGTTACCCGAACCAACTGGCGATTTAGAACTTGCAGCCAAACTTAAAGAACTTTCGCGACTCAAATACGGACGCGATCGTCGGATTGTGGAGGCAGAAATTTTGGAACGCAGCAAACTCGATCAACTCGTCGGCGGTAGCGTCGGCGTCACTCCAGATAGCGTCCGGTAATGCTATCAGTGCAGTGGAGTATTGACCATTGACAAAAAAGAGTTTCGGGAGTAAAAAAGAACATACAAAAACAAAATAGAAAGGAGTCATTATGAAAATTGAAATTGGTGGGGCAAAGAAAAACCCTGAGACACCGGATTCGTGGCATTTGTTTTGCGGCAAGTTGCCAGAGGGATACGAGATGATGAAGGTGCAAGACGTTTTGTGGGCAGTGTTCAAACTCATGTGGGGGAAGATCGAAGAACCGAATTTTGAAGCGCTCTCTGATGAGGTGCTCGGTAACGACGTCGATCTCACAGGTGTAGTGAATGATGTGGACTCTACAGAATCTCCATACCGGCCAATTATTCTTGTGGCAAGTCAAAGACTCGTAGACTACATAAATGCTCGCATCCGTCCGGATGCACAACAGAATCTTTGGGGGACTATCCAAGTCGATTTTTTCATCAACAAAAACAAACAGAAGATGCCAAAATGATTTAACCTTCTCTTCTACTCTCGAGAATGTTTTGTTTCACGAGTAGCAGAGACAACCTGTACAAGGAGGTTCCCGTGAATCAAGCGGAGCAAGCAGAAAAGGACTTTCGTGAGTACATCATCAGAGCGCATCAAGCGCCGTCGAACGTGCAAGAGAAGCAAGCGTGGGCACTCTTCAACGCGATCCAGAACGCATTCACTAGTCAGAAGCCTTCGTGGATTACAGAGATTCCATCTGATCTTGTGCACAATCTCGCCGCATGCGCATGGGTATCATTGCTGTACGACCAGGATCAAAAGATTCGATGGCAAGAGAGTCAGCATGATTACATTCTTACGTATTTGTGGCGGGCATTCTTCAAGAGCGTTCTTTTTTCCGTACGGCGCAAACAACATCGTGTGCTGGACGGACAAATCTATGTCGGGTGTCTGCTCATCCCGGGGTGGCTGACAGATCTCGCAGCACAGCGGGACATCTATCCAGATCTTGAATGAAATGTACTCCAGACCGAAGGAAGGCCCTCTAAAGCCTTCCTTCAAAGTTTTTACCTATATTTGCAGAAAAGAGGCACGCATGCTATATTAGCCTTAGCCAATTTTCGTCACGAAAAATAAAAATTTCCAAAGACAAATATGTTCACAAAAGAAGAAAAAGAACGTCTCTTTGAACTTCAACAACTGATCGAAGATGCGCAGGCAAGTTTGAATCATGTTAAAACCGTTTTAAAGGAATTCGGAGTGCGAGATGTTATTAAAGACGAACTCACCGAACGCGCAAGAAATATTGGGCAAATTGGCGCCGACGAACAGAGCACGATCATTGAAGGTGTCTTCGATGGCCAGCACATGATTGGACCTGACGGCAAACAATACACTGTCCCAGCAAATTACGCGAGTAAATCAAAACTCGTGGAAGGCGATATTTTAAAACTCACGATTTCCCAAGACGGGTCTTTTGTGTACAAACAAATAGGACCGGTGGAACGCAAACGCTTAGTGGGAGTCCTCGTGAAAGATGAAGAAAAAAATGAATATCGCGTACTCGCAGAAGGTCAAAGTTTTCGGGTGCTTCTTGCAAGCGTCACCTATTTTAAAGGTGAAGCAGGTGATGAAGCAGTCATTCTCGTGCCTCAGGACGGAGAAAGCAAATGGGCGGCAGTTGAAAATATTATAAAGAATCTCTCAGTAAAAAAGCAGAAGCAATATAAGACATTAATGGAAGAGCGCGGCGCAGGTACTGAATCAGAATTACTTTTGGATGACGGTGCTGATGCAGAGCTTTCCGATCATCCCACAGAAAGCGAAGAAGATGCAGAAACTCCGCCAGAGCATCAAGGAAAACCCTTTGATCTGAATATATGAGTCGGGTGAATAATGCTTTTTCGGAAACGGCGTCGGATCGCTCCTGCGACGACCCGCGCCTGCAGCTCTCAGTCCCGAGCCCTGCGGGACCAAGCCTCGGGGCTTCCGAGAGGGGTCCCCGCAAATGAGGTGCGCAAGCGAAGCTGAGCACGCATTTGTGGGGTACAGGGAGCTTCCTTAAAAGCAATATTCACCCGACTCATATATAGCAAGTTGCTCCGATCACAAAGTTTCGTTACAATAGGTTGAGCGTCACACCTATTTTTTATTGCTATGAGTTTATATCAAAAATACCGTCCGCGAGCATGGAAAGAACTTCTGGGGCAGAATCATATTCGTATTACTTTGCAGAATGAACTCGCATCCAATAGCGTGACGCATGCATATTTGTTTACTGGACCTCGCGGCGTCGGAAAAACAAGTGCCGCGCGACTCCTTGCGAAATCTGTTACATGCGAAAATTTTCGTGAAGATAAAGAACCGTGTAACACGTGCGCTGCATGTCAGGAAGTACAGCAGGGAAAGGCTTTAGATATTATTGAAATCGATGCAGCGTCGCATACCGGCGTGGATAATGTTCGTGAAAATATCATTCAAAATGCTCGCGTCGCACCTTCGCGACTCAAGTACAAAGTTTTTATCATAGACGAAGTGCACATGCTTTCTGCTTCGGCTTTTAACGCACTTCTTAAAATACTCGAAGAACCGCCAAAACAGACGCTTTTTATTCTCGCCACAACGGAAATTCACAAAGTTCCGGAAACAATCATATCGCGATGTCAGCGGTTTGATTTTCGCAAAATCAGCACAGAACACCTTGTGGACATACTCCAAGATATAGCACAAAAAGAAGAGAGAATGATTGAGTCGGCGGTTTTAAAAATAATTGCACGGCGCGCAGATGGATGCATTCGTGATGCGTTGAGTCTTCTCGAACAAATTTTTGCTCTGGAAGAAAAAAATATTACGCTGGAGATTGCAAGTCTCGTGTTGCCGCGTTCGGATACCGAAAGCCTCATCACACTTTTTGAAACATTTGTTCGACGTGAAACAGGACGCGCGCTCGATCACATTCAAAAACTCGCGGGCGAAGGAGTAAATTTAATTGAGTTCGCCAAAACAATGATAGAGTTTGTAAGACAGATGCTCCTCCTCAAGATTCAGGGTAAAAATGCCAACAGTATAACTTTTGATCTCACGCCAGATAAAGAGGCACACTGTTTGCGTTTATTAGAATCACTCGAAACGCAAAAACTTCTCTGGATACTTGATGTGTTCATAGAAAAAATACAGGATATGAAAAAGGTTGAATTTGTGCAGTTGCCTTTGGAACTTGCGGTCATACAGATAACGCTCGGTCAACATCAGGAACAGAATCAGGAAATAGCACATATGCAAAGTAAAAGCGATACAAGTATACAGAACATGCATAACACCGAAAAAATAGTTGCGCAAGAGGCACTCTCCAAAGTAGGGGCGGTGAAGGGAGAAGAAAAGAAATGGGCGGAAAAAAAATCAAAAACAGCATCAAACACAATATCAGAAGCAGCAACTGATGAGTTACAAAGTATCACAAAACACTGGACAAAAATCATAAAAAAAGCTCAACAGCAGAATCATTCATTGGCGCTGATGCTCAAGGTCGCAAGCCTTGCTGCATTTGAAAATGATATTTTAACACTTGGATTTCGGTATCAGTTTTATCACGATCGTATTTCCGAAGAAAAGCATCGACACGTGATTGAAGAAGTGATTGCCGAAGTCATCGGAAAAAGGATACTTATTCGTTGTGAAGTAGCAGAAAAATTTGATACACAACCTGTGTGGGAAAAATCGGATAACATCGAAAAAGTGCCAAAAGAGGAGGTGCAGAATGTTTGGGATCTCGCGCTCAATACCTTTGGCGGCGATGTCGTACAAAAGTCTTGATAAGAATAAATGAAATTTATTTCGTCTCCAGCATGACCTTTTCAAGTTTCCGCAACTTGGGAAGTTTTTTCAGACGAAATTGTGCAAGCAACGGAACAAAAACTTTGATGACCATATTTTTTATTTTAAAGAAAAGAGAATCGTACGAAAATTGCTTCTGTGTAAGCGTATCCACAGCAGTATTATGTTTTTCAGGTATATGAATGTATGTTTTGACTCCTCCGATATGTTCGTACGTTTCTGTGCCTCTATCTACAGCAAGATCCATAGGAAACCGAATGTAATCATAGGCCGGCGCTGTCATAAGGATATATTCATGAGCATCAGCAGAATTTTTGAGCAACCGATGAGCGAGAATAACATCGACCCCTGAAATTTTCATAAATTTATCAAGTGTATACGCAAGCGATTCGCCTTTATGAACAATAATTTTTAGTTTGAGTTGATCCACATTGCGACACGGAGTGCAGGAACACAGATTGGATTGTTGTAATTCTTCGATCTTCCCCATGAATGCTTCCATAAATTTCAAAAGCGTCTTACCGAGCTGTTTGCGAAATTCTTCCCAACGTATATCATCATCTTTGCGCGCATAGAGGAAAAGCGCATCACCTTCAATTTCAGCTACTTGTAAAGGAGGTTGGACTTGTGAAAGAAGAGTATGAATGAGTTCTGAAATAATCGTTTGAGTATGGGCAAGTGCCGTCGCGTGAGCAATGATGAAGCGTGTATAACCACTAATATCAGCTAAAACAATAATTGTTTCGCGTATGTTGTGATTCATGGAAAAAGATTGAAAGTATAAGAAGTTCGCTTCGTATTTAACTGCTCGGGGACTAGGATTCGAACCTAGACCGGCGGATCCAGAGTCCGTAGTCCTACCGTTAGACGATCCCCGAAGGAGAAAGAGAAAGACTCACGTTCGTAAGAAGCTGTAAAAAAGTTCGTGGGTAATCTTCTGTCACACTGTAACATAAAAAAAGGAGCTGCTACAAGCTCATAAAAAATCGCTTAGGAAGTACGCAGAAGCGAGTTCCACGTACTTCCTAACAAACGTTCATGATGTCGCTGGCGCTCCTTTCAGAACAGTCGCGATCATATCGTGAAACACTTGAGCATCACAAGGAATACCAAGGATCGGAAGACTATCCGGTGCGGTGCCTATTCCAACAATACTTCCTGATATGTAGAAGGTCGGAAGATCCTTGATGCCGGTATTATCACGTAAAAATTTTACCAACATGATACCGGTTTCTTGCTCTCCAAGCTGTACAATCAACAGTGTGGGTCGGTATGTGAGTATCGACTCCTTCGCGGCCAACGCAGAAGTTACGTGATCGACTTCGAATTCAGGTTCAAGCCAACCTTTCAAGAGTAAGGCGAGTCCAACTACGTTATGAATAACAAGAACCCTCTGCATGTCTGCTTCTCCTTTCATTCATGAAATTTATATTCATTCACCTCTTCCAAAGCATGACTCCACAAAATCACATGTGGAATCAAACATAAGTACAATGTGCGGTACATATCTTTGTACAAGAATTTGTAAGAAACGTCAAGAAACGATAAGATACACGTGCGATAGAACTATAAAAACAAGTCAGTTCACACATTGCGTATATGCAAAAAATCCGAACACGATTTGCGCCAAGTCCAACTGGGTACTTACATATAGGGGGATTACGGACAGCCCTCTATTCCTATTTGCTTGCGAAAAAACATCAGGGTGTTTTTGTATTGCGCATTGAAGACACCGATACCAACAGGTATGTGTCTGACGCAGAACAAGCGATGATGCGAGCGCTCAAAAGAGCAGGTCTACAGTATGATGAGGGTCCTGATGTCGGTGGGCCATACAAGCCATATATTCAAACTCAGCGACTCGCATTGTATCAAAAGTATGCACTGGAATTAATACACACCGGTGGCGCTTATTATTGTTTTTGTTCCAAAGAACGACTCGAAACATTACGACAGCAAGCAGAAGGGGATCATCTGCCGTTCCATTATGATGGTCATTGCAAACAACTCAGCGAAAAAGAAACGAAAGAAAAATTGCAACAGAAGCTTCCGTATGTGATACGTCAAAAAATTCCAGCCGAAGGTACAACGAACTTTAAAGACGCTGTGTATGGGACGATTACCGTTCATAATCGTGAACTTGATGAAGGTGTACTGATAAAATCAGACGGGATTCCAACGTACAATTTTGCAAATGTCATTGACGATCATACGATGGAGATCACGCATGTGCTACGCGGTTGCGAATTCCTTTCTTCAACACCGAAATTTATCTTACTCTATAAAGCTTTTGGTTGGCAGCCGCCTGTGTTTGCGCATCTGCCGGTGATCATCAAAGATGGCGGCAAGAAGCTGAGTAAGCGCGAAAAAGACGCAGCGTTTGAGGAACTATTAGATCAAGGTTTTCTTCCAGAGGCGATTATCAATTACGTGGCACTGCTCGGATGGAATCCAAAAACTGAACAAGAAATTTTTACGCTCAAAGAGCTTGAGGAGCAGTTTGATCTCAAAGGACTGAATAAAGCCGCAGCAATTTTTGATAAGAATAAGCTCCTGTGGGTGAATAGTCAGCATATTCAGCGTTTATCTCTCGATGAGTTTCATACGCACCTTGCGCCATATTATGAAAAGATTTTTCAGAAGACAAAATTGAATGTAAAGAAAATAAGCGAGCTCCTTCATACTCGCACGAAAGTTTTTACAGAGGTTCCGGAACAGATCACTTTTTTTGAGGCATTACCAGCATATGATACAGAACTATTTGTGAATAAAAAGATGAAGACGGATACATTGCTCGCTTTGACTGCGCTCACACGAGTGTTCGAAGCATTCGAAGAGCTGACGGATTGGCAGGAAGATACGCTTCGCAGCACGGCACTCAAACTGATTGCATCGATGCAACTGAAAAATGGACAAGTGTTGTGGCCATTGCGAGCGGCACTCTCTGGGAGACAATTTACTCCCGGTGGAGCTATTGAAATCGCTGTGATACTTGGAAAACAAGAAAGTCTTGCTCGCATAGCAAAGGCCGTAGAAAAATTACAAAAAATAAGATAAGAGCATCTTTATTATTTACACTACGTCTATATGCACACACATACATCTGCAAAAAAAATTCATTTCAAAAATTTACGCGCAAATATGGCGCGGAATTTCTTCGGCGCTTTCGCAGTGATTGCCGGCATTGGATTCGCATTGATCGTGCAGGCGATCACTATTAACGGTTCGAGTCAATTGGGCGCAGGCAGCGCTGACACACTCATGTTTGAAAGCAGCACACTTTTTACCGGCGTGACACATCAATTTCCAAGTATTACGATCGGTAAACAAGGTGTCGGAGGCGTAACCTTCTTTAACGGGACTATCGTAAATTCAACGGTCAAAGATGACGGAAGCGATAACCCCGTCACGTTTGGCGACAACATCCGCGTTGACGGACGTATATTTCGCGGAGCAAAGCAAGGTCCAGAAACAGATGGAGTGAATCCGATACTCGTGGATGACAATTTTGAAACAAGTGGAAATACTCGTATGAAAGGCACACTTACAGTGAACGGCGCTTCAACCCTCACCGGCGATGTGACCATCGGTGGCAATGAGACGATTAGTAAAAATGCAACAATAGAAGGAAGTGCAATTGTGCGAGGAAATCAGACGATTGTTGGTACGCTCACGGTTGGAGAAGCAGCACTCACAGCGGCAACACTGGCAAATACTGATGTTGTAGAAACGATTACAGCAGATTGGGTTAATACGGCGAATCCTTGGTCAGCCTCAGAAATCGCGGATGTGACACGCACCGTGCAACTATTACTGACGAGCTTTTACAATGTGGATGCTACGAATAGCGGTGCTATCGTGCCGACAAGTGCATCGACTCAACCAGCATTCATCGTGAGTACCGAAGGTAATGTTTTCTTGCGTTGGACGAACGCTGATACTGACCCAGCAGGCATAGCATTTATCGTGCCGAATGATTATACTTCGGGTGGCACGGTGAAAATAACTACACAAGTCGCAAGCGGCACGACAGGGGATAATGATATACTTGGAAAAATCTGGAAAGTAAGCGATAATCAATCTGCGAGTACGAAGACGTTCACGAATCTCACGGGCGGAACAAATTTTGATAGCGGTATAACCGGAGGAAATATAAAGGTCGTCTCGCTCACGCTACCGGATACTCTCACGCTTGCTGCGGGTGATCATGTATCTTTCAGTATTGAACGAAGCAGTGGAAGTGATAGTATAGATGTGCATTCAATAGCATTGGAATATACTGCTAAGCAATAAAACTATGAACATCATTGAAAAACTCGTACAATCCATTAATTACCGAAATTTCGACGCGACTGTCGAGCTCTTTCATGATGCGTGTACTGTGCGCGATCATATACAAGACAAAGAAAAAACATTTCAAGGGAAAGCAGGTGTACGATCGTGGCTTGAGCATCTCGAAACTGACGCAACATTTACATTCGAAAATATGCTCATGAATCGTGAGCAAGCTACTGCTGAATTTAGCTACATTGATACCATGACAAAAAAAGGAAAACTGAAACTTTTACTCGAAGCAGGAAAAATTAAAGAACTCACTATTTTATAGTGTCTGAAGAATTTCGGAAAGGGGCGCCATCTGCGGAGAAGCAAGTTCTTGCGGAGTAATATTGCGCGCCGCGCGTAAGGCATTAAAGGGTTTACTATCTTTGTAGTGTTGATATTTCTTCGGATAATGATCCTCAAGTGAGCCGTTGGGCAATACATAGATATGATTTTTTTTGAGTTCCTGCATGTATTGCGATCGCGGCATATTTTTCCTGCGTCCTAACGCTTCAACCACAACATCAATATATCCATGGAGCGAATCAAGGTCCGTAACGATACAGTATGGAATGCCAAAATACCGTAACACATCGCGATAGATTTTAAAATTGGTATTGCTATGCACGGCAAGCACCAGCACTTCACGATCTCCGCGGTAAAAACGATCCACAAGGCCTTTGAAGAGAATTTCATCAGCTTCACCTTCCACGAGAATGACGTGATCAGCAAAAAGCATTTCGTTACTTTCTAAGTTGAGTTCCTGCGCAAGGCGTATAATATCCACTGAATAGGGGAAATATCGAGTCGACACTTGTGTTGGAGAAGAAAGATGAGTGTACTGCGAAGCAGTGTGTGAGGCAGGGGGTAGAGATACCTCGGATGCAGCCTGAAAAATTTCTGGATAGATAGTCGTCGCATAGTGCGGATCTTTGACGACGCGATGCAGGGAATGAAAAAGTTCCGGGGTTACAAATAACGGTGAATGGGTAGAGATAAAAATTTGTTTGCCATGCGCGGCTTGAAAGCGCGCAAGGAGTTTTTTCTGCAGCCCAATATGGAGATGATTTTCCGGTTCATCGAGAATGATTATGTGATACCGCGGATGATGCAAAAAGAGAAGTATGACCGCAAGTTGGAGATATCCGGAACCCAAGTTCGCAAGCCTACGCAGACGGCTATTCTCTCGGATATGATAGCCCGGCTGCATATCCGCAAGAGCTTTGAGTTCTTTCACCTGAGTGAAAAGTTGCACATCGGGTCGAAATGAAAGTTCAGGAAACATGTGATGCAATGAAGTCAGAAAATCTTGATAGGCTTGTGGATATTTTTCACTAAGCTCCTGGTACGCGCTTTGTGCAAAGAAAATAGAAATATCACCCGCGCGAATTTGAGTATCTACCGAACGTTGATATTCAACGAGAAGACGAGACGTATTGATATGCACAATGTGTTGTTGAAGAAAAGCTCGGGCATGAGTTTCTGGAATAGTGACTTTTACAGCTGCGGGATCAGTCTGCGTAAAAAAAGATTTCGTTTGTCCTGCAGAAAGCATGCAATGGAGTGTCGCAGAATCACACGTCAGCTTCAATTCCAGGCAGTTCGGCGCATCAAGTTGAAATTGAGCATGGATTTCCGCAGCCTGCACATCAAATATATTTTCAGGGTAACATTCAGCATGTAAAAAAAGTGTAATTGCTTCCAAAATATTCGTTTTACCGCTATTATTTTTGCCTATAAACACATCGATCGAATGAAAACGCGGAAGCTTGACTCCCGCAATACTTTTAAAATGTTGGATAGAAAGATTGACAAGGCGCATAGAAACAGAAAATAATTGAATTTATGAAACGTTACAAAATCGTATACGATCGACAGAACTGCATTGGCGCGGGACCCTGTGCAGCAGTGAGTCCAACACATTGGTATCTCGATAATGAGCGGAAAGCTCACATTGTTGGAGGACAAAGAAACGAAACAACCCTCGAAGAAACGGTAGAATGTGATGAGAGTGAACTTTCAGTGCATATGAATGCTGCAGTCAGTTGCCCGGTGAATGTCATTCATATTCACGATCAAAAAATAAAGAAGCAGCTGATATAACGAAACGAGCGTCCAGGAACGAATCCTCATTCTCAGAGCGAGTCCTCACAACGATGATGAAGCAAGCGCTGCTCTACGCAACGGTTCTTTTGTGAATTTTCCTTCATGAACGAGGCGGTTAAACTCACGAAGTGTCGCAAGTTGCCTGTGATTCAAATGCGCTTGGGGGCGCTTACTTTTTACAAAAGAAACAGCTTTGTCAAGATCCCAGCGATAGCGATAGATAAGCCACGCTACTACAAAAAGGACTGAACGCATTTCACCGAGCGCGCAGTGAACGAGAATTTTTTCTCCACTATCAATCTTCGCGTCAAGCCAACGAACCCCCTTTTTTAACTGATGGAGTGAAGGAGCTTGTCGATCTAAAATTCTTAAATGCAAAAAATTATCTTTACTCCGGTACGGACGTGTATCATAGGGAGGGTATTCCGTGCAAACATTCAGAACAGCCGTGACATTGATGTCATCGAGAAAATCATTGTCATGAAATGGAAAGAGAGGCGCTCCGCCAATGACAATTTGATCGGAAATCGAATCAAACCAACGGAGTTTACGAAATCGCTGACGATACAATCGTAAAAGCGTCAAGATGATGAGAGCACCAAATTTATAAAAAAGAAGAAGAGGGAAGAGAAGAAGAGAGAGGAAAAACATACGATGTGATAGTGTCAGTGAATTCATTGGGAACGAATAACTCTCAATGAAAATACACTCAATATAGTATATCGAAGGGAGAGGGAAAATAAAAGGCATGAAGCAGACACCTTACGACGATTCGCGACAGGTTATCAACAGCAGCGTTGCGTGAGTAGTTGGAATATGAGATAATATTCTTGTTATTCCTCATGCAGTCTCATATCTTTCGCAAATAAAAATTTGCGAAACTCAACAAAAATAAACATCAATGTTTGACGCCAATATTTTGAGTCTGATTATCCTCATAGGAAGTTTTGCTATACTAGCCATTTTCGGAATACGTTGGTTTTTGCGATACGAAAATAACGGAGAAGGTTTTCATACGCGGCGGAGGGGTTTTTCTATCCTTGAACAATATGCAAAAAATCTCACCATGCTGGCGCGAGAAGGCAAACTCGAACCCGTCATTGGGCGCGAAAAAGAAATTCGCAAAGTCATTCAAATTCTCAGTCGGAAATCTAAAAACAATCCGGTGTTGGTCGGTAAAGCAGGGGTGGGAAAAACAGCTATCGTGGAAGGTCTCGCGCAATCAATTGTCGAAGGACGTATCCCGCCGATTCTTAAAAGCAAGCAGGTACTCGCATTGGATTTGAGCAGTATTATCGCCGGAACAAAATTCAGAGGGGAATTTGAAAAGCGCCTCCTAGCGATTCGCGACGAAATCATCGCCTCCAACCGCAGCATTATTTTGTTTATTGACGAAATTCATACACTCGCCGAAGCGGGAGAAGCAAGCGGCGCGCTCGATGCAGATGACATCTTAAAACCGGCGCTTGCACGCGGCGATCTGCAAGTAGTGGGTGCAACAACGAATCAGGAATATGATACGTACATCTCGCGCGACATTACACTTGCGCGGCGCCTCCAATTAGTGCCTGTTTCTGAACCAACGCCAAAAGAAACACTGGATATTCTGCGAGGTATCAAAGAGGAATACGAGCAATTTCACGGCGTGCGCATTCTCGATGAAGCGCTCCATTCGGCTGTTGAGCTTTCGAAAAAATACATGCCAGGGCGATCTTTTCCAGATAAAGCCATTGATCTTATAGACGAAGCATCATCCAAAGTAAAACTCGAAAGTATTATGCGCGTGAAAAAAAGCATGTTGCCGCAGGTGACATCTCGCGATATTCAAAGTATAATAAAAGAGATGTAAGTCAGCCATCGCTAATTTTTAAATCTATGTGCTATGCTACAAAGACTTAACCAAAGAGGGCAGTCAAACGTGCTCTTAACTCTTATTATCGTTTTACTCGTCGTCGTGATTCTTGGCGGAGGGTATTATCTGTATAGCCAAAAAGGTGATACGGATACAAAGACGACTACGAACGCCTCGAAAGTGTCCGATGAGGCGGATGAAAGTGAAGACGCTGATATTGAAGACGAAGATGCGGAGGAAGAAGACGGGGAAGAAACAGTGACAAATCTTGAGTCAGTGAGTTTAAGTAATGTGAAGGATGGCAAGGGTATTGGTACCGCCGAACGCAAAAAAGTTGACGGGAAATATACGTTGACGATGAACACGAAAGAATTGCCTGACGCGCCAGAAAATTTTGAGTATCAAGCGTGGATCGAAAAGAAAGTACCTTTTAGTCGCGTAAATGTTGGAAAACTCACGAAAGAAAAAGACGGCGTTTTTAACTTAGAGTTTAGTTCCGGTACGGATTATAGTGCACATCCGTTCGTGTATGTCACACTCGAACCCGTTAACGACACGAATGATGATCCGAATGATCAGGTGCTTTCCGGACGCTTTGCGTTGTAAGTGGATCAACGTAGCAGTCGTTTCCTAAGATATATTTAGAAAAGACCGAATGATTCGGTCTTTTCTGTTTGAGGAGAGCTCGTCTTCAAAAATAATCTTATGCTAACAATTCTTTACCATTTATGGCTGGTGAAACCTGGTGGTGCAGTCAAGGTTAGTATGGATCTTATTCCCATCAACATGAAATGGCGCTGGATTTGAATTTAGGTTATAGCGAGTCTGATCATTACCGACCAATTCTTTCGCCTTCATATGAGTGGTGATGTTCCTGAATTTCAGTCTACTTCTGTAAATTCTCGTATTCTTGACCTTACTTATCATACTTTTGGCGCTGCAAAGATCGGTCTCCCCGAATACGATATGTGGGACATCAACAAAGCTCGATCCCTCAACCCCCACCAT
>MHKF01000010.1 GCA_001818315.1 Candidatus Kerfeldbacteria bacterium RIFCSPLOWO2_02_FULL_42_19 | reverse complement strand
ATGGATTGTTTGAATATGGCATATACTCCATATTCTGATATTTACTCTTTTGTTGCAAAGGTATTGAACCATTACGTAGCTCTTGACACAATAAATGAATTATTTCAAGATAGACCGCAGCTCAGTCATAGTGCTTAGTGAGTTAGAACAGACTACAAATAAAGGAGGCGTACTTTGGAAATTCTCACGAGGAGTTATACAGAGACCGGGTATCAGACCAGTCCTGCTGTGTTTCTTCCAGACGATGAGTACGGAAGAGCACTGCAATGCTGCATACCTGCGTGTACGGACATTGTGCCCATCAACACGCGTGAAAGAATCATCTATCTTGCGCGCCGTGCGTTGAAGCCGATGACCGGATGGTGGTGGATTGGCGGTCGTATGACCGCACCAGAAACCAAAGAGGAAGCTGTTGCACGCAATTTTCAACGAGAAACCGGACTTGAACTTACGCACGAACGTTTCCAGCTGGCAGCGGTCTTTGATTATCGTTGGAAAAATCGCGCACAAGCACCGCAGGACATCGGCTGTCACATGTTCGGCTACACATTCACTGTCGAGCTCACGACAACGGAAAGAACTTTTGTCAGCGCAAACCTGAATAAGGAATTCGAAACTTCAGCCGGTCTAACTTCTTTCAATCGAGAACGGCTGGTTGACGCACAAGTTTTTCCCGCTATTCTCGATCTCTATGACCACGTGTTCCCACCAGTGGAAGAAGTGGAGTGCGAATTGCTGCAAACTGTCTCGAGCGATAGCAGACGCGAGATTTGCGAGTTTGGATTCGCCTCTGCGGCAATCCAAGATTTTACGATCTACGATGGGTCCAGACCGCTCGGACAACACTATCATCGAAAAAAATTCGAAGTATTCTACTTCCTGGAAGGAGGCGGGCTCATCTGGACTGCTCACGTGAGTACAGACGGCAAGATCATCGGTCCCATCCAGCAATTCAAAGTCGAACCCGGCGTAGTTATCAAAATTCCGCCATTCCATACACATCGACTGGATCTCGTCCCGAACACGCGTTTTGTAGCTTTCTCCTCAAAACCTTTTGATGCTGACGATATGCCCGGCTGTCCGATCGTTCTTTGAATTCCACATGCATCAGTTAAGATACCCCTTGCATACTCCTTACACATAATGGGTATGCAATGGGTTCAAAGTCTTGCAGAGGGTCTGCAAGTATTCTGTATAACCTCAGATTGTCCCCTTTTGGGATAGGAGGAAAAGATGAAGGAAGATGTAAAAGTTTTTCTTGATGTAGTCATGCAAAACCCGCGTGGCCTTTATGGCGTCAGTAATCGTGACGTTGCTGAGAAGGCCTTGATCTGGTGCCTAGACCACGGTCTATCGACGTCGGGGCTCCTTGCGCGGGTCATTCATACGAATCACCCTGAATATCTCTTTTCGCTGCTCTGCACCAAGTTGAAAGACAGCAACAAGAGATTCGAGCTGCTTGATGCAGTTATTCGAGTGCCGCAGCGAGTTTGGGATGATGCGATTCTTAATGCACAGTCCGTAGGAGAAATTTTCTCCGGTGCTGAAGATTTCTCACACATCCTGAAGTACCACAAAGACCGCTTCCTGAATTTCGAACGACCTGAATTCGCCAAGTGCTTCTCTTCCGATCAGTTCTGGCTCCATCGCGTCCGGTGGTACATTGCGAAAGGCGACTTCCGTCGCGCATGGGACGAACTGAAACGAGCCTGGCGTGGATTCTTTGTCGGACCGAAGGATACATCGGTGTGGCTCAGAGGGATACGTCCCAACTGGTATTACTATGCAGCAAGCAAAAAGGTACTCGCTCAACTCGTTCACGAACTCTACCACGGCATGCTTGACAAACAAATCATCGACCCGATCACTGAGGATGATCATGCACTGAGGACTGCTAAACAAAAAGTGCACGTATATGGAATACGGGTGCGCGAAGTTGCCGCTGTACACGTTCATACACGCACCGTGATCGTCGCTGGTATCGATTTTGCGCGTCTCTTTCGACGAACCGAGCAACCATACGATGTGACCAAGCCTCTCGTCCTCGCAGACGAAGGTGCGATGATCCTGAAGATCGCTGAGTACTGGCGACAGCAGCGGAATGCCCAGCGAAGGCGTCAGTGCGAAACAAAACTCACTCGTCTCGCTCAGGAACGGGAGTAATCAACACGAGTCCTGTGAATTCTGTTGATGAGGTCTCCGCTCCATTCGTTCACTCTTGCTTTTGACAGCCTTGTGTCGAACTTACTTTTGGCATGTTCGCGCAGGGCTGTTACTGTTTTTGTATAGTTTGTTATAATGAAAATACATTGTGCATGCACTTTACCTTACTATTTTTAGAAAGTGTATTGCGTAGTAACCTATCATTGTTTGAATAATTCCTATGGAACGATCACGTCCGAAAATTATTGCGAGCGCTCTCGTAGAAAATAACGGGCGTTATCTCTTCGCAAAAGAAACCCTTGAAGATGGCGAGGACTACTGGATTGTTCCGGGCGGGAAAGTTGAATTTGGTGAAAGTTTAGAAACAGCGGCCAAAAGAGAAATGAAAGAAGAAACACATCTTGATATTGCCATTGTCCGATTCATTGCTTTTCAAGAAGCAATTCACGTGCAACACGATTATCATACGATTATTTTTTTCTTTCTCGCGCGTCCGAAAACTTTGGAAATGCGTCTCGACTCAAAAATTCTCGAAGCGAAATTTTTTGCGCCAGAGGAATTTTCTTCGCTTCGTTTTGTCGAAAGTGCACGTTGGTTATTGCGGAAGCTACAACTCATACATAGAGAACGAGTACAAGCGTTGCAAAAATAATGAAGATGGGATAGGCTCTCAAATGAGAGTCATCTTTGAGTATTTTTCGAGAAAAAATATTTGGGCCTGTAGCTCAGTTGGCTAGAGCATCCCGATGGCATCGGGAAGGTCGCGGGTTCGACCCCCACCAGGTCCACTATAAGGAATATTATCTTAAATTTCAAAATGATGAATCCAGAAAAGCCACAAAGATTGAATTACGATCAATCTGCCGAAGAAAAAGATGAGAAAGAAGGTTATGATTTTGAGACTACAAGTGCCTGTGAAAAAATTTACAAAGTTGCCAGAAGAAGCAGAGGTTGAAGAATAAGGAAGACCTGCATGCGCAAAAAATGTGGAAAATATCCTGTCTTGCCCATAAAGAACTGCGCAGTTACACGTGCAAAGACTCGAAAAAATCAAAATGATTAAACCGGTTGGTAAAGGAAGAGCAACGTATTATATCGCGAAATAAAATTGCACATGTATTTTATTACGGGAAATAAAAATAAGTTTTCGGAAGTCAGTGCACTTCTGCCAAATATTGAACAACTCGACATCGATTTGCCTGAAATTCAAGATATTGATGCAAAGGTAATCATCAAGGAAAAACTGCTGGCAGCACTCAAATATAAACAAGCTGAATTTATTATTGAAGACACTTCATTATATTTTGATTGCTTACATGGTTTGCCCGGTCCTTTGATCAAGTGGTTTATAAAAACGATTGGAAATGACGGATTGTTTCATATTGTCGAAAAATTAGGCAATACGAAAGCGGAAGCAAAAACCATTTTTGGATATGCCAAAAGTTCCGATGAAATCTACTACTTCGAAGGTTCTCTCAAAGGTAATATTGTTTCTCCAAAAGGCACATCTGGTTTTGGCTGGGATCCAATTTTTCAACCCGATGGATTCTCCAAAAGTTTTGCGGAACTCGCAGAAGGAGAAAAAAATAAAATAAGTATGAGAAGGATTGCATTGAATAAATTAAAGGAATTCATGGAGACGAAATAGTTATAAGCAGTCGCGCCACAGCCTCATACGCATATTTCAGTTCACGAGAGCCAAGACCTTATTTTACTACACTCCGCAGGGATTTGAGATCTATGTTATGTTATATGAGATTTGCTGATAATAATTTCAAATAATATGAAACATAAAATTTTATATCTTTCCGTAATCATATTTGTTATTCTTTTTGATTTTGTTCTTTTGTGGCGGTTCAGTGGTAATCTTCTCTATAGTATTGGAAAGAATCAGTGTAAAGAACGAGATGGTGTTTGGATTCAAGTGGGGCAGTCCTATTGCAATTTTACATACCGGGACGGCGGTAAAGAATGTACGAGTTCGGAAGAGTGCGAAGCAAATTGTAAGTTTAGAGGTCAAAACCAACCAGCAACATGTGCATATGATACTGAAGACGATTGGAATCCATCAATAGAAAACCCTGATTCTCAGGTTGTGCCTTAGTAATTGAGCAATGTTTTTAATAATAGATTCCAGTGCTCCCTCAATACGTATGAGGAATAACGCAAGAAATTGTATGGGTCAGGTACATTGGTGAATCGCGCAGGAATCGAACCTGCAAGCGTTCGCTTAATCTAACAAGAAAGGTTGATAGGACGATGTGAATTCGATTTTTATTTGTTCTATTTTTGATATCTTTTTATCCCTCAGTGTTATTTTTAACATTAATCCTGTTTCGGTTTGGGGAGAAAAATTTTGGTCAAACACAAAATTTCCCAAACTGTAGGCAATGTAACCTCCGCTGTATTCTTCGACTGACTGAACAACATGTGGATGATGGCCAATAATAAGATTGGCCCCTGCGTTAATCAGATCATGTCCTATACCCTCTTGCTCGTCATTCGGATTCGTTTCGTATTCATTACCCCAATGCAGAGAAACAACAACCACATCCGCTGAGTTACGAGCTTCTTGTATGTCGGCGATAGCCTGTTTAAGGTCCAAAAAAGCAACGGCTGGCTTTGCTGTTTTTGAGTCAAGTGCAGACGAGATCAAATCCGTGTATCCCAAAAAAGCGATGCGTGTATTCCCAACTTCTTTCACGGACGGCTGATGCGTTTCCGTATAATTTTGACCACCGCCAACAACACTCATGCCGACTTTTTTAAGCCCGGAGATAGTATCTATTACTGCATCGGCTCCATAATCCCAGATATGATTGTTGGCAATTGATAGTACATCAAACCCAGCATATTCAAGACCCTCGATGACTCGAGGGTCTGCTCTAAAAGAATACGCGCTCCCCGTTTTTGCCCCTCTCGTGGATATTGGTCCCTCTAAATTCCCAAAAGCAATGTCTGCATTTTTAAGAACATCGGCGACTTCTAAAAATGGATACCGCCAATCATTGTTTCGTTTCATGATATCGCCAATGTAGCGGGATAGCATAATATCCCCGACAAAAAGAAGTGTCACAGGCCTACTATCGTCAAGTTTACGTGAAGCACTATACTTTATCCCCCAAAATCCAGTGACATAACCTGTAGTGTAATCATTTTTTCGGTTGAAATCACTAGTGTTAAAAACGTGCAAATCCACAGAATGGTTCGCGCCTCGTGTTTCAAGAAAAGACATGAACGCCACAAGAGCTTGTTCCGAATCCGCATCAATGAAATCGGTTTGCTGAGAATCTATGGCGCTTAAAACATTGGCGGAAAGATAATCAAGAGGTCTCGCCTGTCTTTCCGATAAGTAGTGAGAAAAATCTACGCTGCTTACAACAAAAGTATCTTCATCCACAACCTGCGCGAGAACCTTGCCGAATGCCCTTGCTTCCTCGTTGGTGATACTTGAACGAAAAATGAGAGGAACAATTCTGGCGTTGGGAAAGAGTCTACTTATCAAAAGAAGTTGGGAATCAATAGAATGCTCGCGATCAAACGGTGCTTCATCTTGAACAACAAAATCTGATGCCTCAAATTGTTCTATCATGGCTACATCCGGTCGGAGTGTACCAAAGGGCATGATAAAATCTGCTTGAGAGACGCTGATATTACCGCGACCCATATCAACATGGTCTGGGGCCAGGATGACAAAAGTCTTCACATCGCGAGTATTCTTAAGCTTCGTATAAAACTCGGCAAGCAGTGGAATAGTTGTTGGAATATGGTGCGGGACGATTCCGCCAACAATCGTATCCAAATCGATCCTTGCAGCGCTATCAGCTTCTCTGAGAGAGCTTTCTATAAATTCGGAGTACCTAAAAAATTGTGACTGATGATAGGACCGCGCTATTTCTGATGATACTCTTTGATGCGGCCACATGACATACAGACCAACACCTACACATACAAACAGAGCGAGGGCAATATACATCTTCGGAATCCAGCGCATTATCGAACTGTTACGTTAGCCTCGTGAGATATATTGGTACTCTCAAGACTTTTTAAGGATTGAATGAGTGTCGGTTCTGCTTTGTAATTCCCTTTGGATACCACTCGTGCATAGTAAAAGAACGGGCTTGGAAAATTTTTCCAAATGACAAAAGTTACACGTTGATCTTCAATATCAAAAGGATACAAATGATAGTGGGTTCCCGACTCGATTGGTGTACGTTGAAGATTGGTTACTGCTCGAAGGCCACTCGGCAGGTAATCGATGATTTGATAAGAGCCTTCAAGCGCATGCGATGTAAAACTTGGAGTAATATCAATCCTCACTAAATCACCTTCTGAAAATTCAGTCGTCACCTTGCCATCTACAGAATAACGTCGGGACACACCGATGGCTGAATCCTTTTTTACTTCTGCAGGCGACGATGCTTTTTCGAATGTGCTGACGAGACCAATACGACCATTTATATCGCCAAACCGTAGGGTAGATAGTTCATCTGCCGAGAGCTCCAAACGAAACACTTCGTCGTTTTTAAGGGTTCTTGATCCACTGTTTCCTCCTGAAGTTTGATACGAGAAACTCACTTCGTCGCCTTTCAGTTTTGGCAAAGCATGTTTGAGGTAAAGCAGCACTTCGAAATTCTTCAAGGTTTCTTTCGGATAATTTTCTAGAGCATACTGCCCGAGTCCATCCGCCTCTGGTTCAGATAGGCTTGCGCTGAGTCCTGCAAGAAGAGCTGTGGCGATAATGTTATCATCTTGATTCTTTAATACGTCGATATAAATGAATGGCTTCTTGGTGATAAGAACTGGCTTGATTTCCGTTCTGTAGTAAGCTCGTGACTCTTCTTTCGCTCCGAGATTATCAAGTGCAAGCGCCACATAAATTTTATCCATCAAAGTTAGATTGCGGTCTAACTGAATATTCTTCAGCGTCACGAGAATGGGTTCTTCGAACGCCGACAGACCATAGAGCGCGGTAACGATACGGCTTATATCCGCTTTCCGGTCTCTTAAGGAAATGGTTAGATACTGCTGTAATGATTCCTTATCGACAGCTGTCGGTTCATCTTTCATAAGGTTTGCAAACTTTGCCGATAATACCAAATCTTCATCGCTATAAGGCAACAAGCTGATGCCACCATCAGAAGTTTGATAGCCTTTCACATCGGCATCTTCAATTTTATTTTTCTCTCCAAAGAACCTATTCAAATAAGTCACAACAAACCATGCCGTGAATTTTTGATCTATACGCGCTCCATCGCTCTGTTCGAGCGCGCGAAGGACATGATAAAATCTGCCACGTTCATAAGAACTCAAGAGAAGTTGTGTGTGCCCTTTTTTCGCGCCTTGTATGTTAGAAAGTTCTGGCGACAGTTCATAAAATTCCGAGATGTCTTGTGAAAAATAGCTCGTCAAGACATTAAGGTCGCGAATAATCGCATCACTCAACTCGCCGGCGCTCGCAGAAATTTTTATTTGATGCTTTCCTAGCGTCAGACTCCCAAGAGGAATTTCGACACTCCTTCCTCCGGTTTGTTCTATTTTTTTGAACGGTAATGTTTCGCTTTCAATAGTATAGGTTATATTGTCTTGAATATGAGCCGTCCCAAAAACCCTGATCCGGAGGTTGATGTTATCTCCCGCAAGATACGTGCGGTTCAAAGCGGTTTCCACAAAAAACGGTAAACCAACTGGTACAAAATCTACAGTTTTTCC
Organism: Candidatus Kerfeldbacteria bacterium RIFCSPLOWO2_02_FULL_42_19; assembly: GCA_001818315.1. Taxonomy (GTDB): domain Bacteria; phylum Patescibacteriota; class Patescibacteriia; order HO2-48-17; family HO2-48-17; genus WO2-43-9. The sequence goes on along the minus strand of MHKF01000010.1, from coordinate 92,117 downwards.
GGCAAATAAATCTTCCGTGACCGCCTGTGTCGTCAAGCGCCAGGAGGTAATATTATCAGGAACATCAAAAGAAACTTCGACTCGACCGCTTGAGTCAGTGCGGACACTCTTGTAAATCGCAACATCTCGGAAATCGGCTCTTGCACCACCTCCGCCTTTTTCTTCGTTGTGGACAAAAATATCGTCGGCAAAATAAGTGTGATATTTATCCAGTTCAATGTTATAGACAAGCGTCCATTCGGGAACAAATTGGAGCGAAACTACTTTCTCTGAAACACCTGCTTGTGTAAGCAGCTCATCGCCGATTTTTATCTCGCCAGCGTGCTTCCACATTCCGTTTACGAGCAATCTGTGATTCATGGTTATGTGTAATGTGTCATTCACCACAAAATAACCGCTGACTACATGCGAGCTGATTCTTTTTATTCTGGCTTTCACAAATTCCTTCATCGAACCTTCTTTCCATGTTAGAACTTCGTCGCCAATCCGCAAACTCTCGATATCTTGCGCTCCGCTCGACACTAATACTTTGGTACCGGCAACAAAACAGCCGCCACCCTCCGCACCTCTGCCGCCCTCAAGTAAGGGGCTGTAATGTGAAGATCGAATAATCAGTGATGCAAAAATATCTTTATAAAGAATATTGGTAATATCTTTTTCGTTCGGATTGAGAGAAAATACGGCCTCATCAATACCCGATACATTCACTTCGGCTTGTTGAGGATTACCGTCTTTATCTGTTACTTGTATGTTGACATTGACTTTATCACCCGGCCGGTAACGATCTTTATCTTTTTTTACCTCAATATTGAGTCGACGCTCGTTCGAATCAAACGAGAGACTCACAGGTTCGCTATTGATAAATCGAGAACCGCTGAACCACACCCCGATGATGCTTGTGTTGGGAATATACTCGTCTTTAAAATTATCGTTATAATCTGGAGAGTCACTCATGTGATAAGAAATCAGGCCGTTTTTGACTCGCATAAATATAAATTTTTCCGATCCCGAAGCAAGCGCATTGCCGCCAATATCTTGCAACTGAAGGTGAACCTGCTCGCTGCTTTTATACTCGTTTTTATTATCAAGATTCTCAAGTATCACTCCACGAGAGTCATAGAAACCTAAGGAGCCGTCATTCACATAATGGGTTTCTTTCACTGAGCTGCCTCCGGCGTCTTTGGTAGTGAAAGTTATGCGATAGGATTTCTTTTCTTCCGGTGTCCATTCGTATTGGGACTTACCAGCGCCATCAGTAATAAGGGTATCCTGCTTGAGTGGTTTGTACTCGGTTGAATACTGATAAATGGGGAAGGTTGTTTTGTTGATTACGTCGTAACCAGTGTCAATTTGTGTACGCTTATAAATAATTTCCTCAACATTTGTTGTGATGTTCCAGTCCGACACGGGATCGCCAAGATAATTTTCAGAATTCCACCACAGTTCACCTTCCACAACTTTATTCAAAACAATCCTTTTGAGCGTAAGGTTAAATGTACTTGTTTTGTGAGAGAGCGATTGTTCACTTCCTAAATCAAGATGCGGTCCAAATATCAAAACTGATATACTTGAATTCATTTCCCCCTCTTCGGAAACCGCCGGTGAAATATTCATACCAAGATACCTCGGCCAACTTTCTGGATCGTCTCGGTACTCTGTTTTTACCGTGAATGATCCTTCACCATCCTGATTTAATTGAATCTCGCCGGAAATTTGATCGTATAAATAACCGTCATATTTCAACTTTAAGTTGGTCACAGGCGTGCCATCAAAAAATTCCGCTTTTGCTTTATAATGAATACTATCCCCCGCAAAGACGGCGTTTTTGTCGGCAGTAAGCGTAAGCTTATATGCCGGTTTTATATAGGTCTCGACATCTATATTCTCTGAAACAATAACCTCGTCGCCACGCTTAACGCTGAGCTGATACGCACCCGGTTTAAGATCGGTAAAACTTATCTCGCCGGTGAGTGTATAAAAATCGCTGATAACCGATTTTGTCTCGCCGTAAAGAATAATCTCATCTTTTGAAGTTCCATACCAAAACGGGTTCGTGAGCTGAATGGTAACTTCTTCACCTTTAATATCAGTCCCGTTTCTTTGTTTCACAATGCCCCAGAAATGCAGCTTGTCAGTAGGCAGATAAATGCCTTTGTCAATGGATAAGTAATCCCACCAAGTCTCAGGCGGGCTTACTTTTGAAAAACCACCATATTCATCTTCAATAGGTACAGCAAGTTGCCTACCGCCGACAGAAAGAGTATAGAAATAAGAAAGTGGGGAGTCATAAGAGTCATCGTTCGATTCGTTTTCATTTCTGATGAGCGGTGATGGCGTATCAAACATCGCCACACCCTCACTATTCGTTTTTCCTACGCTATTATTCTCAAACGAAATTTCGGCACCAGAGACATTACTGCCATGAGTCAAATCCTTCAACCACAAGATTGTTTGTGATCCACTGGAAGCTAAGAAACCAGCAATAGGGATCACCTGAAACCATGCTTGTTCGTGTTCGTTATTGACGACCACATCAGCGAGATAGAACCCCTCATCTAATTTTTGTGGTAGTTGAATAAATTTAACTCGCGTCTGTTCCTCAAGAGGTACATTTGACTCAAAAACTTTTTTGTCAGCAGATGGTATGACTGAATTATAGGCATGGTAACGTGTCCAGTCATTTGCTTTAATGAGCGCATCTTTGTATGCCGACAGAAACTCTTGCATGTTTCCAAACCTATAGACAGTAAGCGGAATGGTGTTTGTCGGCAAGTTTGAAGAATGAACCGCAAACGCTATTTCTGTATCTGGTTTGAATTCCCAAAATGTTTTACCGAAATTAAAATATGGCTGTTGAGAATTATATTTTCCCCCGGTTTCAAATTGTATTTCGATATCTTCGCTGATGGTATCAGCACTGCCTTGCGTCTTGACACCAGCTTTAATTTTAATTGTGTAAACGGTTTTTGGATTTAATTCTTGTTGAGGGGCAAAAATTAAAATATTCCGATGTATCTCAAAGTTTCCGGGAACAGATGGTGATATTTCAAATGATTGTTCGGGGTTGATAAGATTTTCTCGATTAAAGGTTATTTCTATACCAGTGTTCGTGGGGACGCCATTCGCTTTGTCGCGCGGCAAAGAAGCAATAACTTGAAATGGCGCTTTTACTTGATAGGCCCAACTATAGTTGCGCGCCGCAATCGGGCCCTCGGCAATGGTCAGCGAGTAAACTCTGTTTTCCTCAAGGGCACTCACGGGTGTAATTTCAAAAACACTGCTCCCGCTTGAAACTTTTCTGATTTTATAATCAATCTGGGGTTCAAATTGCAAATGCTTCTGAATGTCTGTCTCATGAAGATCAGTTTTGCTTTTGAGAGTAAATGCTGTATGAGGTGTTATACCTGCCGCATCAGCAATCTGAGGTACAAGTTCAAATTCAGAGATTTCTTCTTTAAGAGTAGAAAAAAAACTCCAGTCTTTAGGCAGAGGAGATTGATGAAATACTTTTTGGTAGAAAACCATCGCGCCCACAACCAAAAAAATAGCGCCCAAGATATAATAGGTCTGGGAGTGCTTTATATATGTCCAGCTGAATTTTTTTGCCTCTCGAATAGAGCTTTTGAGTTGTTCCAATATCATACTTGATGATATAGCAAGGTAAGTGCGGGTCGTCAAGGAGAATTGTTAAGTGGGTCGTGCAGGAATCGAACCTGCGACCGTTCGCTTAAGAGGCGACTGCTCTACCGACTGAGCTAACGACCCACGTTGTCCCGACCTGTCGGAACTCTTTTGTCCCACAAGAGGATGCTTGCTCCTTACGACGTTGCTTACGCACCTCTCTCATGTGATCCCCACAAAAATGGTGCGGACCGAACGAAGTGAGGGAGCATGTTTTTGTGGGGAAAAGGGGCATTGTGACGAAGGATGAAGTTCTCCGATTTGCATCGGAGAACGGAATCCGCAGTCACAATTGACCCGCGTCCTCGGAGGGATTCGAACCCCCGACCTCTTGGTCCGAAGCCAAGCGCTCTATCCAGCTGAGCTACGAGGACCTTTGTGTCGTTAAAATAGCACAAAAAGCGCACTCAATCAATGCATAAGAAACGGCAGTCGGCGGCAGTTCCATTACGCAACAAATCTCATAATACCAGCGCGAAAGTTTTTTATTCTATATCTTGTGGATCCAACATATACTGCTTCGCGACTTCTTTGTTGATCGAACCTCCCTTATATAAACGTTTCAAATCCTGATCCATAGTAGTCATTTGTTCTTTTGCGCTTGTCTGAATCACGGTCTTGATCTGTGGGATTTTATTTTCGCGTATAAGATTAGCAATCGCCGGTGTATTGATCATAATTTCACGTGAAGCAATGCGTCCTTCTTCAAAGCGCGAAAGCAGCTGCTGCGAAATGACGCCGCGTAACACCATAGAGAGTTGCAACCGAATTTGTGCTTGTTGATATGGCGGAAATACATCGATAATACGATCCACGGTCTGCGCTGCATTCAGTGTATGCAAAGTCGCCAATACGAGGTGTCCTGTTTCTGCGATTGTGAGTGCTGCTGCGATTGTTTCAAGGTCACGCATTTCACCGATCAGAATCACATTCGGGTCCTGACGTAAAACGTGCTTCAATGCCTGATCAAATGAATGAAAATCGCTCCCGAGTTGCCGTTGCCGAATAATACTTTTTTTGGAGGTATATACGAATTCAATCGGATCTTCTAAGGTCACGATATGCTCACTGCGTTCTGAGTTAATGAGATTGATCATCGCAGCCAGTGACGTTGTCTTCCCGCATCCTGTTGGACCTGTCACCAGAATCAAACCCTGTCTGAGTCGCGTGAGTTCGTAAACAACTTTCGGCATCAGAATCTGTTCCATCGTCGGCGGATCATAATTAATAACACGCGCGACGAGTCCGAGTTGATTTTTCTCCCAGTGCACATTCACGCGGAAACGCGCGACCGCAGGAATCTCATAGGCTATATCCAGTTCACGCTCTGCTTTGAGTGTTTCGTAATGATCTTCGTCGAGAATTTCTGTAATGAGTCTCTCTCCGAGGTGCGGTTGAATTATTGGCCAATCACCAACTTCGTGAAGCACTCCGTCAATACGAAAGATCGGTTTTCTGCCGACAAGTATATGAATATCGGATGCTTTGTGCTGCACTGCCTGTTCGAGGAGAAGATCGAGTTGATTTTTTTTCGACGCAAATGGTGGCATAGAAGGTTTGTGTTTTATCCAAAAATTACTATAATTATAGCAAGAATTTACTTTTTAGTCAATGAAATTTTTTACAGAACAACAACTTACTGCATGCGCATCGCAATATATGCGTATGAGACGCTTTCGTGTTTTCGCTCTGTATGGCGATTTAGGGAGCGGCAAATCAACGTTCGTCCGGGCTTGTGCACAGACGCTCGATATTACCAGGCTTGCGAGTCCTACTTTTACACTCATGCAAGTGTACTCGATTCACGACCAGTCGTTTCATACCTTGTGTCATGTTGACGCGTGGCGTATTCAACAACCAAAAGAACTGATTGACATTGGCTTTCTCGAATATCGTGATGATCTACAAACTCTCTGTTTTATCGAATGGGCTGATCGTGTTTCATCGTTACTTCCAAAGAAGCGACTCGATATGTTCTTTTCCATTCTTTCTCCATCTCTACGTACTTTACAGATATATGAACGCGCTTAGGGGACTCACTCTCTCCGCTGCCGAACACCATTTCTGTTGCAAAAGCGTATTCGGCGACAGTCACTTAAATAAATTCTGATTCGGTCTTTTGCGGCGCAATCTTTTTTGCAATTTCAGCTTGTTCGCCAATAAGTGCGTCTTCCACCAACATCCGTTCAGTGTTTAAAGAAATTACCTGACGTTGATGAACAATATAATCTGGTTTTTCTTGATGTTGTAAAAAGCTCGCAATAAAGTTTACTTTTTTGACATAGTAGCACTGAATCATATGCTGAAATGGATCCAATTCAAAACCAACAATGTTACCAAGAAATATATTACTCTGTGTGTACACAGGCAAATGTAATAATTGTTTTGATGTAAGACGCATCAACATAAGTCAACATAAACCAATTTAGGTTGGGTTTGGTGGGGGAGTCTGCTGCTGCGGCAGTTTTTTTTGAAAAATTTTGAAAAAATAAATCTGTTGAAGCAATGTAAAAAGCGTGGATACTAACCAGTACAGTGTGACTCCGGCTGGAAATTGCACACCAAAAACAATCGTCAATACAGGTAGAAAATACAACATTTGTTTATTGAGCGCTGCTGTCATATTTTCGTCGCTACTCGCAGGCACTTTTGCTGGTTTCACTTTTTTAGTGCTCATGAGTTTCGATGAGACAAATTGTCCTACGCCAGCAAGGATGGCAAGAATATAGTTACCCTTGATTGCTAAATCAATACCGCCGAGAGTCGCAGTCTTAATAGGTGTCACAGCATAGATCGCCTGAAGAGGTGTGTAAAGATGTTCGAGTTGATTGGAAATGAGAGTGCCGGTTTCAGCATTAGTTTCAAGCCCGCCAAAAAAGACACGGTAGAGTGCGATGAGGATTGGCAATTGAATCAGCAGTGGAAGACAAGAAGAAAGGGGATTTACTTTATTTTCCTTATAAAATTCAATGAGTTTGCGACCGAGGAGTTCTTTGTCGTGCTGGTATTTTTGCTTGAGTGCTTCTATTTTTGGTTGCGTTTCTTGGAGCGCGCGTTGTGCTTTGAGTGACGAAAACGACGGTACAAACAGAACAATTTTAATGATGAGAGTGAGTACTACGATAGCGATGCCCATATCATCTCCGAAGGTTCTGTAGAAATAAATCAGCGCATTAAATAGAGGTTCGTAGAGAATCGTGTTAAAAAGTTCGATCATAATTATTGCGGAGTTTATTTAAAAATTAATCTTTTGCTCTGGATAATCTTCTTTCTGCGACGTTCTGCGACGTTGGCGGTCGTCTGTTCATTCAGCAGATTCACTGGCACTGGATCATAGCCTCCGCGTGCAAACGGATGACATCGCAGAACACGCCTCACACCATAAGCGATGCCGCATAATACACCAAATCGTTCTATCGCTTTGTACATATACTGCGAACACGTTGGAGAGTAAACGCATCCATACGGCGTTATTGAGGCGCACATACCATGGTCTGGTGAAAGTGTATATTGATAACAACGTATGAAGAATAATATTGTTTTTTTCAGCATAACCATTCCGTTTATGATGCAATGCGTTTCGACAACATTGTTGCTCCAAAAATTTTTTGCAGAATTGATTCGAGTGCTACGAATTGTATTTTTTGTATATCCTTGTGCACAATGATTAATACATCTCTCCCTTCAGTGCTCTCAATAAATATCCGTGCACAAGCCCGTAGTTTTCGCTTTATCCTATTGCGATCTACTGCTTTTTTACTTACTCGCGTACCAACGATGATGCCGAATCTCGGATGATTCAAATTATTATCCCGTATTTTTATCAAAAAATCTTTTGAACGATAATAAGGTTTGACGCGATGTAATGTTTGGAAGTCTTTTCGCTGATGTAAACGAAAACGCCGTGGGAGCATAGAAAATGAGAAATGACGTATTTATCTTGAACTTCGCTCTGGAAACCCGTCATACCTGTACACACTGAACTAATGAGTAAGACGCCTTCTACCTTTTTGTCTTCTCCTTTTTATTACATTTCTCCCTGTTTTGGTGCGCATGCGTTTTCTAAACCCGTGCTCACGCTTTCTTGTGCGTTTTTTTGGTTGATAGGTCCGTTTTGGCATAAGAAGAGTTCGAGTTATTGTTCTTATTCTAACCATTTATGATACTACCGTCAACGTTCCTGCAATCTGCTATGTATGTTTTTTTAAATTTTCAGCATGATACATGCATGGAAAGTGTATAATCGGGGCAGATATGTGGAAAAGCTGTGTATGATGTTTGAATGTTATTACAAATTTTGTTTTAAATCAGATAAAATTGAGCATTGGATTTATCCATATCTTTTCCACACTTTATACACATTCGTGTGAATATTTTGAATTTTTCTCTCATCAAAAAATATGCTATATTCATCTTAGGGGACTGTCAAAAAATAAAATTATCAAGTGGGCTATGAATAAAGATCAATTATGGCATACGGCTCTTGGAGCTATTGAACTCTCTCTGAGTAAAGCGAAATTTATTACCTGGTTTCGCAATACTCGCATTATCGAACTTTCGGATGAGCAAGTTATTATTGGGGTACCAAATATTTTTACAAAAACCTGGCTTGAAAATAAATATCATCATTATATCCTTGAAGCTCTCTCGAGCTCTTTGGAAAGACCTTTACAGAAGATAGTATACAAAGTCATTCCTGAATCTGAGATTAAAAAACAAGCCTACGCGCCGTCTATCACTCCTGCGCAATCGCACAGTCTCTCTGCTGCACATTTTGCACTCCAACAAGAAGTAAAGATTCAAACCCCTTATCAACACAGTCTGAACCCCAAATATATTTTTAAAACGTTTGTTGTGGGGAAAAAAAATGAACTTGCTCATGCGGCATGTCAGGCCGTTGCACACCAACCAGGCACAGTATATAACCCATTATTTATTTATGGCGATGTTGGTCTTGGTAAAACTCATCTCATGCAGGCGGTCGGCAATCAGATTCTACTTCAAACCGCGCACAAAAAAGTCCTGTACGTCACTTCTGAGACATTTACGAATGAATTCATCTCAGCTGTCCAAGAAGGTAAGGCACATCATTTTAAAAATAAATATCGATCTATTGATGTTTTGCTGATTGACGACATTCAATTTATGGCAGGAAAAGAGGGGACACAGGAAGCTTTTTTCCATACCTTTAATCACCTCCATCAAATCAATAAACAAATTGTTATTACCTCTGATCGTCCGCCGAAATCCATCACAGCTCTTGGCACAAGACTCCTTTCGCGCTTTGAATGGGGGATGATTGTAGATATTAGTGCACCTGACCTCGAAACTCGTATTGCAATCCTTCAAGAAAAGTGTAAAGAAAAATCCATCGCTATTACGCCGGACGTCTTGCAATACATCGCCTCACATATCCAAAATAATATACGAGAACTTGAAGGTGCGCTCAATCGTATTGTTGCTCATAAAGACCTGCATCACATAGAACCGACTCTTGAAAATATTAAGGATATTCTTTCTACTCTTATTCAACCGCCGAAACGGGGAGCAATCACTAAAAAAGATATTTTGGAAATTGTTGCTGAGTTTTTTCATGTCAAAATGGGTGATTTAGTAGGAAACAGTCGGAAAAAAGAACTTGTCGTGCCCAGACAAATTGCTATGTTTCTCATGAGAGAGGAAATTAAAACTTCATTTCCAAGTATTGGAGAAGAGCTTGGTGGAAGAGATCATACAACAGCGATGTACGCTCATACTAAAATTAAAAAAAATATAGAAGATGATCAGAAACTTCAAGATAATGTCGAATTGATTAAAGAAAGGATATATAATAAAGTTCCAGTACATGCTATGTAGATGTGAAAAAATGTGTATAAACTGACATTTTATTGTGGATAATAGTGTGGATACTTTTTGGAAAACAGGGGCCTGAGATAAAAATATTTATGAGGCAAAAATTTTCCACACATCATACCCATACTTTTCCTCATGTTATTTACATCACAAAATACTAATAGTTTACTCAACCACGCCCTTATTTTCTTTTATCCACTTTTCCACAACGCTTATTACTATTATTTATCTTTATTATCTTTATGAAGTTCTCATGTCTTCAAGAAAATTTTAAAAAAGGATTAATAATTGTAAGCCACATCACCGGAAAAACCGTAAATCTTCCAATTTTAAGTAATGTGCTTATACGCGCTCAGGAAGGAAAAATTGAATGTATTACAACAAATTTAGATATCGGAATAAAAATTTTTATACGTGGAAAAATAGAGGAAGAAGGGGAATTTACGGTTCCTGCTCAACTCTTGAATAATTATATTGGACTTTTACCACATGAGCGCATTGATGTTCAAAGCGACGATAAAAATCTTATACTTTCTGCTGGGAGCTCGCAGAGTAAAATTCGAGGAGAAAATGCCGGTGAATTTCCGCTTGTACCTGAGATTGAAAAAGATTGTGTATTTGAAGTGCAGTTGAGTCAGTTTCGCGAGGCACTTTCGCGAACGATTATTGCAGCGGCTACAGATGAAACACGACCAGAATTGTGCGGCGCTTTATTTTCTTTTTCTGATTCGAAACTCACAATCGCGGCGACGGATAGTTTTCGCTTAGCGGAATGCGTTATTCCTTTACTCTCAGGAGCTGCATCGAAAAAGTGTCTGATCCCTCTTGCTACCCTCCAAGAACTTTTACGAGTATTAGCGATAACCGAAGATGAAAAACTTTCTGTTTATGTTGCTGAAAATCAAATTCTTTTTTCTTTTGATACTGTCGAACTTGTGTCGAGGCTCCTTGCTCATCAATATCCTGATTATAAGCAAATTATTCCTCGGGAGTTTCGAACACAGGCTACACTTCCAGTGCAAGAATGCATCCAGACGATCAAAGCTGCGAGTCTTTTTACGAAAGCGGGGATTAATGATATTGCATTAGAAGTGAAAGTACAGGAAAGTATCTTAAAAGTGAGCGCAGTGAATAATCAGCTTGGTGAAAATGTTGCTACACTCCCTATTCAAGTTCGCGGTGAAGACAATGCTGTTGTTTTAAATTATCGTTTTTTGCTCGATGGCCTGCAAACTCTCCAAAGTGAAACAGGATTTTTGGGTGTGATGCAAGGAACGAGCCCCGCAATTTTGAAACCAGAACACGGTGAGGGGTTTCTTTATGTCATCATGCCTATTCGGCAATAAAAAGTATGTTTGTTCCTCTTTCTCAACTTCTTTCTATCACTTTGCGAAAGAAGAATATAGAAAAAGAAGTTTCCGCTGCGCGGATTATTGATTCAGCGAGCGCGATTTTAAAAGAACAATTCGGCGAGGCAATTTTTGAGTATGTGCGCTTGAAATATGTGAAGGGCACACGATTGTTTCTTTCGGTTTCTTCTTCTGTTGTGGCTCAGGAGGTCCGTTTGAAACAAGAGGCGATGTTACAAGAACTCAATCGTAAGATTTTTCCTTTGCGAATCGATCGGTTTTGTTTCGTGAGTTAGTTGTACTTTTTATTTTTCGCTCAAAATTTCATTTTAAAACCTTGCCCCTTTAAAAGAAAATATTTAAAAATATCATAAGTGCAGCAACTCAACGGATTTTGAGTTGTATATTTTTGGTACGCAGCACTTCTCCTGATTTCGTCGTCACTTTTGCATAGAGTGCGTAATTCCCTGCGTTTGGTTTTGCATTCCAGGTTGTTTTTACTTTGTCGGAAAAATTTGATGTGATTGTCGCGATAATAAAATGTTCCGGATTTTCCTCTTGTGTGTCGAAATAATGGAATTTTATTTGTTGCACTTGTATTGGTTTTTTAAGAGCAAATTCAAGTGTCAGTGGAAAGTCTTGGCTTGTCAGGATCGTATTGCTTTTGGGTTGGAGAAAGAAGATTTCATCAGCTGTGAGGGGTTCCGCGGTAAACGTAAATGAAGCGCTCGCTTCTGTGCCTGAGCCTGTATTATCAAATCCTGTCACACGGAGCGTATGTTTCCCGTTCGTCAGTGTGTTCGGTGTATATTTTGTTTGGAACGGACTTTGTATCTGTGTATCTACGAGCGTATTGTCAATGCGGAATTCCACTTTCTGCAACGAGCGTCCTTTCGTTGCTTCGGCTTGAATAGTAATCGTGAACGTGCTTGTTGTATGTGCTTCATCCTGCTTCGGACTCAGGATGCTTACTTGTGGGGCCTTTGACGCATCTCTCAGATGACAATCTTCGTATTGCGTGTTCTTTTTGGTGAGATACCCCGGCTGACCCTCTGCCCAGCGCTCCACGGCCGCTTCCCAAATCGCATAATACGGATCTTTAAAAGGATCTCTTGGCGCTGGACCTTGGGGATTATCTTTATCCACTTCGTGGAGGATCGAATGTGTTGCTTTGAATTCTTTTTCTATGATGTATTCTTTTGGATAGGTTTTTATACATTCATCAGGAATAATTTTTCCCGTGATTTTATCCACTTTCTTTTTGAGAAGTGTATCGATTTCCCCTCGCAAACGCGGTTTGGTTGTTTTTATAGGGTCTGGTTTTTTGAAGGTTTCCACTGGAGTATCTTTGAGCGCTTCTTGCATGAATTGGTTCCAAATAGGTGCAGCTATCACACTGCCGTCCGCACCCTTCTTCATTTCTGAATTATCGTTATTGCCGACCCAGACACCGGCAGCAATCGATGGAGTGTAGCCCATGGCCCAGGCGTCGCGGTAATCGTTGGTTGTTCCTGTTTTTGCAGCAGCCGGTCTATCGGGAAGCGTGAGTTTTCCCCGCGCACCAAAAATAAATGCTCGCAGCGCGTCATTACTGAGTATGGCGTTGAGCTGCCTCAGGACTTGTGCATCGAATACTTGCTTGGGTTGATCATGGAATTCATTCAACACCTTTCCTTGTTTATCTTCAATGCGCAGGATAGGCGTTGGTTTATGATATTCGCCTTCTCGTGCGAATGTTGCGAACGCTGCGGTGTGTTCCAAAAGTTTTACTTCCGCTCCGCCGAGGACCAACGCAAGACCAAAGCGTGATCGATCACGGAGTGTCGAATAGCCAAATTTTTCGGCATTGTTCAGGACAGTATCTATGCCGGTAAGGTAGAGTGTCATGACCGCTGGAATATTCAATGAGCCAGCGAGGGCTTTTTGCATTTCCACAGGCCCATGTTCGCGGAGATCATAATTACGCGGATGATATTTTCCGGTTTCGGTTGGGAAATCTCGTGCAAGATCAAAGATCATGGTTCGTGGCGTATAGCCTTTCGCAAAAGCAGAGGCGTATATGAGCGGCTTGATAGAAGAACCGGGTTGTCGATTCGCCAGTGTGACATTCACGTTGCCATCATGTTCGGTGTCGAAATAATTTCGCGAGCCAACCATGGCGAGTATTTGTCCTGTTCTTGTATCAAGTGCTGTAAGAGCTGCATTGCTGCCGCCGTATTGTTCTACTTTTTCCATGTTGAGTCGAATGGCTTCTTCTGCGGCGATTTGTTTATTGATATCCAGCGTCGTGATGACGCGTAGGCCTCCCTGTTCCACGATGTTTTCACGAAATTTTTCTTCGAGAACCGTTCGTACGTAAAAAACGAAGTGCGGAGCGCGTATATTTTCAATGCGACTTTTGAAGGTGAGTTTTTCTGATTTTGCTGTCTCAGCTGCTTCTTGAGTAATGACATTTTCTTGAGTCATTTGATCGAGAATATACTGTTGACGACTAAAAAGTTCTTCGGTATTTGTTCCGTAAGGAGAATAATAGGTCGGTCGTTGGGGGAGTGCTGCGAGTATAGCAGCTTCAGCGAGCGAAAGATCTTTAGCGCGTTTTCCAAAGTAAAAATTACTCGCCGCTTCTATGCCGTATACATTGGAGCCGTACGGAATTTCGTTAAAATAGAGTTGAAGAATTTCGTCTTTTGAGAATTTGCGTTCAATTTGAAAGGCGAGTATCGCTTCCTTTATTTTTCGATTCAACTTTTTTTCGTTTGTGAGAATGGCATTTTTGATAAATTGCTGTGTTATAGTTGATCCACCTTGTCCTTTAAGGTCACCTCGTAGGAGATTCGTGAGAGTTGCACGCGCAATGCCTTTAAAATCCAATCCCTTATGCGAATAGAATCCACGGTCTTCGGTGATAATCGTTGCGTTGATCATGTGCTTGGGGATGTCTTTGAGCGGTACGATCGTTCGGCGTTGTTCGCCGTGAATTTCATAGAGAAGAATAGTGCCAGTACGATCGTAGATCCTCGTGCTTTCGGCTACGTCCCGTTCCCGAATTTTTTCGGGGTTCGGGAGGTCTTTGGAATACCAGGCAAACACACTTCCGAGTCCTAGGAAACTCAAAAAACACAGTACAATGGCGATTTTCAGCGTCCATCTGAGGAAACGTCTGCGTTTTTTTACTTTTCTTTTTTTCTGAGATTCTTTTTTCGGCGTTGTTTTTTTGCTTGGTGAGAGTTGAGGTATGGGCATGTGTATATTATGCTTATTTTTTGTCAGTAAATCAATTTTTGAGTCGTAACGAGTTTCGGAGTAAAGTAAGAAAGGAAACCGATTATATTTTCAAAGCACACTGTGCAGTGTTAGTGCTTTGAAAATATAATCGGTTTCCTTTCTTACTTTGTATCATCGAAACTTGTTTTTATAATTTTTCCCAAAGTACCTCGAAGATGATTTTGAAGGTTTGTGCAAGCAGAGAGTTGGTAAGCACGGTACCAAAAATAGGTTCCTGTAAGGTAATGAGAGCAATGTTGTTTTCCCACACGAGAATATCAGTAGGAAAGTCTTTAAAGCGTTGCGGCATAAGTTTGGCAGCATACAATGTGGCCGAAAGAATTTGTTGCGTTTGGGGTAATATTTTTTCTGTGGAGGGTCCGGAAAGAATATCACGGAATACTATGTTTCTTTTTTTGATTTCTTGTTGATACGTGAGGAAAAAGTCCGGCATCAGTTGGGAGAGGTGTTTGGTGGAGCCGAGCGCGTCGATTTTTTTTGCGATAAGGCTCTGCCAATAAATTTCTTTGATCTGTTTCCGTCCTTCGTAAAATTTTATCTTTGGTTTGTTTTTCTGTAGCGTGTGAAGCGCGCGAAGATCCGGCAGAATCTGCTGCAGGATTTCTCTTTTTCGTTCAATCGAACGGAAGAGTGCTTCCGGGTCGCGAGCGATATATGCCCGACGTTTTCCCTGGGCTTGTTCTTCAATGAGGTCTTTGTCTTTCAGATTCGCGAGAATGTTATAGCAGTGAGTCCGCGCGATGTTCGTGCTTTTTGCAATGCGCGGTGGAGTCGCAAGACCTTGCTCCAAAAGATACAGATAGACTTTGATTTCTGAGCGATGGAGGTTGAGTTCTTTGAGCGCTTTTTGGAGTTCCATAATTGAAGGTAGAATTGCAAATTTTCATTTTGTCATTATAAATTGTATCATTTTTTTATATAAATTCAAATATTTCTATTCTCTAGTACAAGTTTTTATACATTGAATATTGACAATATTTATATTTTTGTTATGATTTGGGTGTTCAAAATCGAGATGAGCTTGGTGGAGAACAGTAATGAAAAGAACACTCTTTTCAAAAAGGAGTTACTCATGCATCAAGCATCGTCCTTTGATATTCGACAGCGGATGGCAGTGGCAGTAAAGAATCTTCCTCTTTCGCAGCTTTTCTTTCAAAATCCAACATTTTCATGCGGTCTTAATCTTTGTGACTTTGTAGTGGTTCAGCGATTTCCAATGGCGGCGAGAATGCACTCAATGACAGCCGAAGCTGCGCAGGATTTAGGAGAATTTTTAGGTGATGTTTATCTGGGAGACTCGCCTCTCCAGACAGTTGGTGAATTATGGGATAGATTCCTTGCTATGCGAAAAGATCTGGTGTGGTTCTTTTCTGATGGCAAATTTCAGCAAGGCATCTCACTCGAAGACGTGATTCTCATAGATAAGATGTTTCGATGCAGTCTACTCAAAGGCAATCTTCATGTGGATGTGAGCCGGATAGCCGATCAGAACACATATTGTTCGATGAAAAACTTTCAATCCACCCAGTCACTCGTTGCTCTTTTTCATGACCTCAGTTGTTTTTGTTATGTTCTTCCTGCTGATCAGACAACGGAACAATTTTTAGTAGAAGTGGACGGTACACTTTATAGTATGTGTCATACTATTTTGGAGATTGACGATTTTTTAAGACAGCGACAAGGCTGGATGGTCGATCCTCTCTATAGAGAGTTCGTACGCAGGATCAAAGCGCATGCTTGTCCCGAATTCGCTGAGAGATTTTGGAAGTGTTTTGTAGAAGCGTGTGGAGGATGGCAAAGAGACACACAGAAAAATAGAGCGACCATGCAACGTCTTGGCATAGACGATGCTATTGTTTACATTGACGATGATCCATCATTAAGTCTTCATGTTCTGCAGGATACTTTGAAAAATTCGATAGGAATGAGCATCGATATATTGAGTAGTCGATTAAAAGAGAGAAGCGAGTAACAAACATATTTGTTCATTCAATGTATGTGAGCTAATAATTTTCTAGAGATTATTAGCTCTTTTCTATACTTCTGACGCATATAAATTTTGTGTCTCAAGAAATTTTCAGCATCGCAATTGAGCGTTATAAGATGGAAGGGGAATATTCGGATGGAATTGTCTTACATTCATTTTTATCTCAAATGCGTTTCTTCCGGAAAGAATAAAACTTGATTTTTTCCCTGCGCTCTTGGCGTAAGTTCATTTTTTTTGTCCATAGCTTCATAATGGAAATTTGTACCGAAAGTGGAGAGTATAACTTCATACACTCGGAAACGTTCAGAGCCGTCGCGACGGCTGTGGATAAAAAGGCTCTTGACTCACTTTTTGAACGTGTTATCCTGGAATTATTGATGGATGGGCTGCTCTCAAAAGATGGGCTGCTCTTTTTCTTTCTTCGTCGCAAGTATAAATCTGTGCAAGGAGTATGTGATGTGCAGATTGATGTTTTTGTTGAGCGTGACGGTTTTTGCGTGGAGTCTCCTGTCGAGCTCTGTCAGTGCCAGCATGACGCAAGTGGATGAAGATGATGTACTAGATTTTTGACTCTGAAGACACCGACACAGAATTCTCAACGCAGGCTTGTTACTTTCCGTATTCTTTCAGCGTAGTGAATAGCACGCATTTCGTTTATTGGTTTTCAATCCGGCCTGGGAGCTACAATGCTTAATGGCAGGTGTGCCAATTTACGCCTAACCGTACGGGAGTACTGGAATTCTTGTGCAGAAGCGGGACATTTGTTGGATCTGCAACTGCAACCCGTGGTGCGCCCTCTTGTGGACCTATATCTGCGCAAAATAGTCTCACGTTCAGTCTTTACTGAACAATAAGTCGTTTCGTATTTCACCAGAGGTTATCATACTCTGGTGAAGCTATTGATCATTCTCTATAATACAAATATGACTCGCAAATTTAAAATCATTATTTCAATTGTATCAGTCATTTTTCTTTTGATCGTTTGTTTTTTATTTCTCTATATGTTCTGGCTTCGATATTTTTTTATTGATGAATTTGCAACAATTAACGTTACCTATACTGGAACGGCCGTCCTTATTGTGAACCCCGTCGATACCCAAAAGATTGACCCCGCCACCTCGATTGTTGGAAGTTGGAAAAATGCGAGCGACAAGACATGTGATGTACGCATATCTGCTGCAGATTTCAAGCAAGAATTTTTTCTAGCACCTGGCGAAACGTTTGGTACTATTTTTTCGAAGAGAGGTGCGGTAAGTTTTACGTTTTGTGACCAAGAGGGAAAATTTTATTTGAGCCCCGAGAGTAATCCTCTTTTTATTATGCCTGCCGAATCTGAGTAGTGCGAGGTAAGTACGTTCGTCTCATTGAAAGATACAGCAGTTCCTAAAAGTATTCCCGAATGAGTGTTGTGAGGATGTGCATTTTTTGTGGATAATCAAAAAGAATGCCGGGCTTTGCATTGAGTTCAATAAGAAAGGGCTTCCCTTGAGGGTCAAAAGCCATATCAATGGCATAGAAATGAGGGAGAATATCGTGGAAACGCTTCGTGACTTTTTTTGCGAGTGCCGTAGCTTTTGTCGGAATTTTGTTTTTTGCAAGATAGTGGAGCGATCCGCCACGTGTGATATTTGCAATCAGTGAATTTTGCGGTGGAGTGCGGTACTCTGCGCAGAAAATTTTGTTGTTGAGAATGTGAATACGCATGTCGTGTCGTCCACGCATGACGCCGGGGATTCCATGTGAAGTATCAATGAATTTTTGTAAAAGCATTGTTCGCTTCGGTTGGTATTGTGCAAGCATTTTTGGACTTTCGATGAGCACAGATTCACCTCCAGAACCCATCAGCGGTTTTAAAACAACTTTGCGGTCTTTAATTTTTTTGAGATGCGCTTTTAATTCTGCGCTGTTTCTCACAAGCCACGTTTGTTGAAAATATTCAGAAAAGAGGAGGTAGGTGAAAAATTTATTTGTCATGGACATTTCAAGGTATGTCGCATTGATAACAGGCACCTTATTTTCTAAACGCATCAGATATTGTAGTTCTTCTTGGGTTCCTTTGAGTTTGTTCCAAAAAACATCTGGTTTTTTTTGAAAGTTTCGAATGTGCCATACGCCATTTTCAAGAAACCAAGCTTTTTTCACTCTCCCATCGTTTGAAATCCATCGCAGCGGCGCTCGCATGAAACGTAATCTATGTTTTTCACCAAGGTTGTAGAGTAGTTGGTAGTACTTTTGATACTCTTGATGCGCTCCTGAAAAAGGCCGCGCAGATCCTTTTTTATTTGTTTGCGTATAAAGAATCGCTATTGTTTTCATAGTTCTTACGATTGTTTGCGAAGGAGACTCTTCGTTGTATCCACAAGGAAATTTTTGAGGTCTTGATTCCCTATGATCATCTGGTATGCTAGGTTCTTGCGGTCAATAATACTTGCCTTCGTCACCATTTTTATGCCAGCAAGATAAAATGTAATGGGTATGAGTAACCTTTTTGTTTCGCCATGGCTTGAGGTGATAGTTTTCACATCTACAATATCTTTATGAAGTTTTCTGATTTCTTCTTTACTCATCGTAGTGAGTTTTCCGGTTTCTTCGAGATCATGGAATATTTTTACAATTTCTGCGAAGCCGAGTTCTTCTGCAAGAGTCGTATCGAGTGATGTTAAATCAGCACCAGTATCGATTTTGACTTCAACATCTCTTTCAATTTTCCCTTTGCCAAACAAGTGGATTTTTTCAGCAAGTCCAATAATTTGTTTTCCGGATAGGCCCTCAATTTCGTGTTCGATTTCTCCTCCAAAAAGGTCTTGTGCAATTTTAACACCCCGTTCAGGTGTCGTAATTTTTAATCCACGAATGCGCTTGAGACGATCATCGAGTGAAGCCCGATTTGCATTTTGTATAGAAAGTCCTGGACGCGCATTCACCTCGAGTACTGTTGGACCTGTTTTTCCAAGAGCAATATCAACTCCGCAGTAGCCTAAATTACTCATCATTGCTGTTTTGACAGCCATTATGAGAATGGATTTCCAGTTGGGTAATCGAATACCTCGTAAAGGAGCCCTCGTATCTGGATGTACGTCAATAATTTTTTCCAAAAAAACGCCTTTTACAATCGCATGCGTCGTGATCCCGTTCGCAATATCAATGCCGACACCTACGCTGCCCTGATGGAGATTTGCTTTTCCACCCGAACGTCTCGTTGGAAGTCGTAACATTGCCATGATTGGCACGTGATTATATACAATGACACGGATGTCGGGAATACCTTTGAATGTATAGGGCTTCATGAAAGAATCAAGTTGAATACGTTCTTCGAAAAACGCCATGTCGGGAACGTTGGAAATAGAAAAGTTGCCGTCGAGAATGTTACTACAATGATCGATGAGATCTTTTTGCGAAATTTCTGTGCTATTCTGCCCCACCCAATTTCCATTCTTCTTTTTTCCGTAAGAAATGAGGATTCCCGAACCGCCGAAGCCTAAATTGGGTTTTAATACGAAGCTTGCCGGCAGGTTGTCCCATTGAAAGTTTATAAGTTCACGGCGATGCGTGATCACAACAAAGAGTTCGGGACTTGAGATTTCCGCGTTGTGTAAGAGTTGTTTTGTTGCGAGTTTATTATCGGCAATTCGGACGTAGCGTTTTTTATTTGCAGGGCGCAGGTACAGGAGATTTCGTTTATTCATTCCCAGAATGTTGTTGAGGCGGGACGTTTCGTTCATGTTTAATGAGGTTAAGGAATCGAAGGTATTCAGTGAGTCGAAGACCAGTAAATCTGCCGAGTATGAGATTCAATACAATCGCAAGAAGAATCACTTCTGGATACGCCAGAATAGTATTTTGTAGCTTTTCCCACGTGACAATGTAATAACTGATTATAGAGAGCACAAGACTCTCGCTCGTGAGTTTGATCGCCGTGCGTGTTCCTTTTTCGATTTGTGATTCTACGAAACGTTCGGTGAGTATCGTCATAATTAAAATCGGGAAAATAGAGATCGTAAAAAATCCGGATTTATTCATGAGTGCCGCGACGACGAACATGCCGAGAATAGAAAGACTTACGATCGTAAGTACAATTGCCATACGGGGCAAGTACAAAAGCCTGAGTTTTTTCGCAACAATGCGTGTAAGGGTGCCTGTTACAAAGAGTATAATAAAGATAATGAGTCCGAATTTGATACTCGTGACAACGAACGTGAGTGCAATAATGGAAGGAATATAGAGACCAAAAGCTTTGATGCCGATAATTTGTCTCGCGATACTGATAATCGTTGCGATCACTGGCAGCATGAGAATTAATAACAATTTTTGTTGTTCGAGTCCTTGGTTGATGAGAAAATTAAGTAGATAGGACATGGAGTTAAGAGGCGAGAGTTTTTCCAGAGCTCGTTGGCTGTATTCATTGATGATCGTATAGTCGATGCCAGTTGTTTGGATACTCGCGAGTATTTTATCTGTCGTGCCGGCGCTTAATGCTGGGAAGAGTGCTTCTTCGTTGGTGAGAATAATTCGCGCTGGTTTTAGGAGATTAAAAGTAGATTGGGCAATGCGGGCTGTGCTCGATTTTGACTTGGTAATTGCAAGAATAGTTTTTTGTTTCCAATTTATTTCGGAATTTTGATCGTGAAATGCTTGAGCTAGTTCTGCCAAGGCATTGAGTCCATTGTTGCTGGCTGTTTTGGTAATGATAATTTCTGCTTGTTTGAGATCATTTTGTGAGGAGAGGAGTTTTTTCGTGAGATTTTGTGTCACAATGAAACTTGAATCACCACTTTCATCACGGACGTTCACAATTAAAACGTCCTGGGTCAGTCCATATTCATAGAGTTTTTTTACTTCTGCTTCTTCAATCGAACGATCGGTAATCAACACAATGAGGCTCTCTTCAACCGAAACAATCAGACTATCTTCCGAACTTTCGTTTGGTGTTGTGACGGTGAGTCGTACACGAAAAACACCCGGACGTGTATAAATATGCGTTGCTTCGACATTGTTGCCGTATGTGCCGTCACCGAAATCCCAAATATATTTTACCTCCGCGTTTTCGGCTACTGTGGAATTTGAAGCATCAAAAAGAACATTCCGACCGACGACAGCATTTTGATCTTCACCAGCTTCGACTTGCAGCGGTATAATTTTTGGTGCTTCTGGCGGTTGTTCAACTGGCTCTGTAACGTTAGTATTTTCTTGTGCTTGTGTTGCTGTTGGCGCCGCTATACAAATGAATCCAAAAATTACTCCAAAAAGGATGGTGATGGGCCATTGCTCAGCGTTTATTTTTTTCATACGCGTATATTCAAAGAAACGAGATTATAGCAGGTGCATAGCGCAATCGCTAATGCATCGGCTGCGTCGTCTTTTTTGAAAGGTTTTTTTGGTTTGAGAATCGCCTGAATCATATATTCCACTTGTTTTTTATCCGCTTGACCGAAACCTGTGATGGTGCGTTTCATTTGCAGGGGTGTAAATTCGTAACAAGGGATATGCAACTCTTCAAAAGTAAGGAGTATGACACCACGAGCGTGTGCAACATTGATTGCTGTTTTAGTATTTTTTGCAAAGAATATCGCCTCCATACCAGCTGTTGTAATAGCGTATTTTTTACAGATTGCATGAATTTCTTTTTTGATGTTCTCAAGGCGTGAGGCGAGTATCTCCTGTTTCGGTGTTTGAATCACGCCGTGCGTTATCCAGTGCGGCGTTGTTTTGATGAGCTCAATAACACCAAAGCCTGTCGTTGCAATGCCTGGATCGATGCCGAGTATGTGCTTTGGTTTTGTGGGAATTTTATGGGGTAACATTGGTATAAATGGCATGGACGTCTTCATTGTCTGAAAGTTCCGCGCAGAGTTTTCCGAGGGAATCTTGCGCATCTTTTAGAATCTTTGTTTTATTTGTTGGGATGTATTCGAGTGTTTCTTTGAGTGTTGATATTTTAGCTGCTGTGAGTTTTTCTTTTACCTCTTTATTTTTTGCGAGTGTGATTATGATCTGTAATTCGTTATTGTGTTTGATGACGTCATCGGCGCCAGCTTCTATAGCTGCCAGTTCGTTTGCTTCAGATGCTTCGATGACTAATACTTCCTTTTTTTCAAACATCCATTGTACGCTGTTACTTCCCGCGAGTGATCCCCCATATTTATGCAATGTTGCTTTTAGTGAGGAAGATGCTCGGTTACGATTATCAGTGATTGTTTCAATGAGGATCGCAACACCACCCGGGCCGAAACCTTCATAGAGTATTTCTTCCAGTGCTTTACTTCCCGCATCTTTCCTTGCACCTTTTGCAATAGCACGTTCGATGTTGTCCTTTGGCATGTTGCATTTTTTCGCCTGTTCTATAGCGAGTCTGAGACGGACGTTGAAATCCGGATTTTCTCCGCCTCGGGCTGCTACCGTAATTGCTTTACTCAGCTTACTAAAGACTCGCGCGCGTTTTTGGTCTGCAGTGCCTTTTTGATGTTTAATCTGCGACCATTTTGAATGTCCCGACATAGGTATATCATATCAAAGTTATTCTTTCTGGGCTAGGAAATTGTGGCAGTTTTTTTCACTTCAGTCAATCGTTTCGTACGGAATGAAATTATCCATCGAAAAAAGATTCTTCAGATCTTATTCGTTAAGATCATGGAGATGTTTTTGACAGGGAGGGAAGAGGCTGTCACACTTTTTATAGTTATGAGACTTTCGTATTTGTTCCTTGTTTCGTCCAATGCGAAAGTTTTGAGCCATTTATTTTTTTGAGGTCTATGCAACAACCTCAATTATTTTCTCAGTCTCGGTCTCGTAAACGCAGTATCGTGATGTTCATCATCATACTTTTTCTTTTTGTACTCGCTGGCCTTGTAGTACGCAATTATTCAACATTTCGTGAGAGAGCTGTTGCGCAATTTCTCCTTGGTACATCTTTTGATTCCAATATTTCACAGGCACCGAGTGATTCTACGATTACGATAGTTCCTGAAAAAGGCGAGTTATCCGAGACGCAAATTTCCTTTTTACCGGTGATTACTCAGTCGTCCACTACGAATTTTTTTATCGCGCATGTCTCGCCAGCTCCTTTTGCTACCGAAGTTTCTCCCGATGCCCAGATCCGTATTCAATTGAGCACTGATCAATGGGATCCAAAAAATATAGACCGTTTTATACGAGTACTACCGGGTATCACTGGGCGTATCGAAAAGCAAAAAACCGATTTGGTTTTTATACCCGATGTTTTGCCAGAACGATCGGTGATTTCTGTCGAGCTTCTTCCTGGATTGCCTTTGATCGATGGAAACACAACACTCGCATTCGGCAAAACTTGGTCTTTTGAAACGGGTGTGCGCGGTCAGGATTTTCAGAAGTACTATCAGCAAGGCGCGCTTTTGTGGCAACGGCCGTTTTATGAATTTTCTTCTACTTTTGCACCTGCTTTCGATGTCTTGTGGTACCCGCAATCTTCTTATAATGCAGATGATGTACTTGCTTCTGTTGCTGTTTCTGTGTGGAAGCTCTCGGACGTGCAGTTTCAGCAATCGATGTTGTCTCTTTTTAATCTCCCTGACTGGAGCAAGTATCAGCGCCCAGCTTTTACTCAGTCTTTCGACACGTCGCAGATTTTTGAAGAGCACCAACTTGTGCCGCAGCGACTGTATGCAGAGCATTGGTTTGTGTCGCTGCCTCGTCCATTACCGCGAGGTTTGTATGCAGTGCAGGCAGAATATAACGGAGAGCGACAGTTCGCGCTCGTGCAGAGTACGGATGTGAGCGCGTATACACATCAGAGCGCAACACAAAATATTATTTGGGCTCACAATAGTCGGTCTGGGAATCCCTTGGGCGGGGCGGAAGTTACTTTTTTTGGATTTGAAGAAAGTCTAATTCTTGATCGTGAAGGTTTGGGTACGTGGAACATCCCGTCACGCGCTACTGCGAATTTTCTTATGAAGATTGTCGATGCAGAGGGCAGTGTGTTGTATATTCCCGAACGTGCGCAGCGTGTGCAAACCGATGCCGATGCCTTTTGGAAATTTACTGCCTGGGATAAACCTGCGTATGCCGCGTCAGAAACGCTGCAAGTGTGGGGCGCGCTTCAGCCGCGACGTTCATCTCCTTCTTCTGTCAACGCGTCAACTCCAAGAGACCCCACAGGTTTAACGGAAGAAGATATACGTTTTAATGACGCGCGCAAAGAGCTTGCTTTAGTTGCAGTGCTCGCAGACACTGCGCAATCGCGCATTGTATTTGATACTCAAACAATTTCGCTTTCATCGCAATTTACTTTTCAAGGGGAATTACGCATGCCGGAAGTTATTCCTACGCAAGCGTCTTTTTTTGTGGAAATAGTTGTTGATGAACAGATAGTTGCTTCGGAACAGATTTCTCTTCGCACGGCGCCTGTACAAGCTACGGATTTTTCCATCACTTTAGAGGCTTCAAAGTATGGTGTTGTTTCAAGTACTGAAGTTTCGTTTGTTGTGAACGCGCGATATGCGGATAGCACGCCGGTGCAAGGTTTACTTATATATGATCGTAATGGGAAACAACTCGGTATCACAAATGCATCCGGTGTTTTTTCTTTCCAAAAACAGCTTTTTTTTGAGGGACCGGAACCTTTCGAAAGGCAAGAGATTGTTGTGAAGACTTCACCGTATGATTTTTTTGTCGAGCCGTTTGCAGTGGCCTACATTGATGTTTATGCCGGTGCTGTTGTGCCAGTGCTTGAACAGTACGATTTAAAATCCGGACAACTTGAGCTTGTACTTTCGGCGTATGAATTAGATTTTACTTTGTATCCGCGTCCTTTGAGCTCTATTATTGATTCGCAGCAGGTTCTTCCTTTGAGTACAAAGAGACTTGCTCGTAAACCCCTGCGCGTTGATGCGACGTTCAAAAAGCCTGTGAATTATAATCATGATACTGCTTATGATGTGCTTCAGAAGACTTCTATACCGGTACAAGATGTGACGGTTGAAGTCAGTACGTCTGATCCTGATGTTGTGTATACGGATGTTCAGGGGGAGGCTCGTCTCTTACTTCCTTATGATACGGGGAGTATTGATTTGCGTTTGCTTGCAAAGGATAATGCGAATCGTAGCCTCGTTATGACCCATGAACTTTTTGCAGACACACTCGCATTGAAACCCGCGTATGCGTTATCGCTTGAAACTGATGCAGCGCGTAAGTCGATTCGTTTGCATGAAGTCGTGCAGGCTACCTTTAAACAAGGGAATCAGCCGATACCAGATCAGAAAAATGCCAATATTCTTTTTGTGGAAGAAAACGAGACTTTTCAAAAGACGCTTTTGAAAAATACAAGTGATTATCTTTTTACATTGCTTGAAGATCATATTCCGGCAGTTCGTCTTTCTGGCGTATTGTTCGATGGGGTGACCTATACTGAAGCTCGTACGCACTCGGATGATTTGCAATACGATGCTTCTTCGCGAAAACTTGAGGTGCGCTTGACTTCTCTGCGTACTTTACTCGCTCCTTCTGAGCAGTTGACTGTCGAAATCTCAGTAACAGATGCTTCCGATGCGCCGAAGCCAGCGTCGATATTCCTTTTTATTTCAGATTCGCAACTTTCGCCTGATGTGCTTTCGCACATTTTCCAACCGTTTGATGCTGATGCACAATCACGTATGACGTATCGATCACATCAATATCCAACACTTCGTACGCAAAGTCCAGTCATCTCTCCTACTGCCGCGACACCCCTCTTTTCTGTGCCGGAACGTATGCTTGCACAACAAACATTTGTAACTGCGTCGGTACTTGTGAATACTGTTGCTGATATAAAAACTGATGCAACTCTAATCTTACCAGAACGCGAAGGAGAATATTTTTTGCACGCTCAAGCTTGGTCACCGGACGGATTTGCTGGAACACAGATGATGCCTTTGGAAGTTTTTGCTCCCTTCCGTGTTGATTTCGGAATTCTTCCGCAGTATTTTGTTGGTGACACGCCTCAGTTGCGTTTGAATGCAACAGGACGTCTTATCCCTGCAAATCAACCCGTCACTTTCAAACTTGATATCCCTCTTCTTAATATCGGCATTACCTTGCAAGGAGAAACGGGAACACCGGTATATGCACGGCTTGGCGAACTTCCTGGAGGTGTCTTTGAAGCCGTGTTGGAAGTAGATACTGGAGAATATCGTGAAAAATTTCGACGTATGTTTGAAGTTGTTCCATTTTCACAGGATGACACGCAACAGCCGGGGAATATTCCTTCTTTTTTACGAACTTACTTTTTGTTGAATGGAGAGTCGCCGGCAACTCTTCCTGAGGGCTCGATTGTTTTTGTGGAACTCCATGCTAGTGCACGTGACAACTCGTCCGAATCAAACGCGTCGAATGTCCTGCCTTTGAGTAAAACTCAAAATACTAATACTCAAGATTGCGCGTTGTTCGTTGAGACTTTGCCGAGTGCTTTGGCCTATCTTTCAGGTTCCTTTGTAAAACAATATCATCCGGTACCTCCGGAATCTGCTCAGGGTCAGCAACTTACCTTCTGCCATACGTGGGGTGATGCATTTGGATTCGGATATTATGCTCGTGTTGTCAGCGCCGGAGAATTTGTAAACGCGACAGGTACGAAAAGTCGGGTTGAAGCGTATTAGGGGACAATCCTATGAGTTATTAAGATACGTGATTTTGTTTTTATAAAGTTAGGCATCTTTTGTCCATGTAATTGAATATTTGACGTAATACCTACTATGGTGTAAATATGTACATCTCACATCGCCTGCACCGATTACAAAATTTTTTTACGAGACCGGTTGTTCAATACCTGAGTATTTTTTTGATTTCGTGGGGGTTATTTTTGTGGTATCAATGGAGTCCAAATTTTCCTGATCCTGATTCCTTTTATCATCTGAAAGTGACGGAACTTCTCCGTGATTATGGCGTTGTGCGAGATTTCCCATGGGCGCAATATACGGTCCTTACGAGGTATTATATCGATCAGCATTTTTTTTATCATGTTTTTCTCATACCTTTTATTTCTTTCTTGCAACCGTTTTTGGGTTTAAAAGTCGCCACAGCTTTTTTAGGATCGCTTTTAAGCGTCATATTCTTTTTGTTTCTTCGTAAAGCACGTGTGTCGTGGCCGTTTTTGTGGGCGCTCTTATTAATCCTTACGATACCTTTTACATTTCGCTTAAGTCTTGCAAAGGCTGTTGGCTTTTCACTCGTTTGGCTTTTTGTAGGATTACTTTTTGCTTTCGAAAAACGCAAAATACTTCTTTGTGTTTGGTCATTTTTTTATGTTTGGTCATATGGCGGATTTTTATTACTTCCGATACTGACGAGTGTGTTATGTTTTTTTCGAATCATGTTTGAGTGTGTTCAATATCGGCACGTATCTTGGGACATCGTGAAGCAACCTTTAACGCTTTTTGCTGCGGTTGTTTCTGGCACTGCGCTCGGCGTCCTTATCCATCCTTATTTTCCAAAAAACCTTACGTTTTACTGGCATCAGTTGATTCAGATCGGTGTTGTGAATTATCGCGATACCATCGGTGTCGGAGGGGAATGGTATCCTTATGAACCCTCTCAACTCATTGCTCGTTCTATACTTCTTTCACTTTTTGTTGTTGTCGCTTTGATTTGGTTTGTGTGGCATATTCGAAAACAACATATTTTTTCATGGACGACCTTCGTGTGGATGATTTTCTTTTTACTTCTCACGTTTAAGTCTCGTCGCTACGTTGAGTATTATGTGCCGTTTGCAACACTTTTTGCTGCAACCGTTGGTTCGCAGATATTGCAGCAAGCTACCTCGTTTTTCTGGCAGCATTTTCAACACTCTTGGAAGCGTTTGGATGTGTGGGCCGGTGTTCTTGGGCTTGCTTATGTCGCTGTAATTTTTCCAGCAGTGATCGGGCGTGATATTCGTTCGAATCTTCAGGACACGCACGATGGCCTTCCGTACACGAAGTTTCGTGCTTCTGCGACGTGGCTTGAGGAGCATAGTGATGCTGGCGATATTGTGCTCCATAGCGATTGGGATGATTTTCCCATGCTTTTTTATTGGAATACAAAAAATTTTTATATCGTCGGATTGGACCCAACATTTATGTACAATAACGATCGCGAACGATATTGGAAATGGGTAGAGATTACTACCGGTAAGCTGGCAGAAAATGTTTATGAGACGGTTCACGATACATTTCGTGCGCGTTATATTCATGTTGAAAAAGATCATACCGCGATGATGCGCCTCGTGGAGCGAGAGAAACGTTTTGTTGAAGTGTATGCGGATGACGAGGTTGTGATTTTTGCAGTTCCTTAATTTCGGATATACAAAACCAGCAGGGAAGTACACTGTAATTTCGAAGTACTAACACTGCACAGTGTGTTTCGAAATTACAGTGTACTTCCCTGCTTTTTTCGGATGAAAGAATTCAGATTTTTGAATGCTTCCAGGCCTCGAAGATCGTAAGGGGTGGAATGTTTTGCCAGGCAAGTGAATATTTGCGATAAGGAAACACCTTCTGAATGTAGGGAAGGAGCAGCGGCGAAATTTGGTAAATAATCGCTTTGCCTTCTGGTTTGAGCGCCTTTGCTATATCGTGAAGTAATTGCAGACGTTTTGTTGGTTTGAGAAAGCTAAATGGAATGCCCGAGAGTACATAATCAACTGATTGAATACCCATGTTTTTGAATGCGCTTGTGAACTCTTCAGCCTTTTGGTGGAGTATTATGAGTCGCGGGTCAGCAATTTTTTCAAGTTCATTGATAAAACTTTTATTGGTTTCGAAAATGATGATTCGTGAAGCTGGTGTCATGTGTTTGAGGAGGTATTTGGTGAATACTCCATCACCCGGGCCAAACTCAACGATCGTTCTGTCACGTTCGAAATCTATTTTTTTGCAAATTTTTTGGACGCTTATGCGTGATGTTGGAGTGAGCGACGCAACATTTCTGTCACTGAGGAATGCTTTCAGAAATTGACTTCGATACTTCATCCTTTGAGTCAGACGATGTTGATGTGGCGTTTGTTGAGACATTGGTATTTTTTAAAAAATAATTCTCAATAAGAGGTAGGAATGCGTCGGGTTTTTCCGTGCCGAGAGGGGCTCTTTCTTGGGGGTCGCTATCGAGCTTATATCGTGTGACCGTGTTTTCTGTGAGGTTAAAGAGATACTTATCTGGGAAGCGCACAAGCGATATATATCCGCCATCATAGGGTTGCAAAGAGAGTTTCCACGATGCGGGTTCGCTTGTGCTATCTTTGCGAAGGACAGATACGAGCGATTGACCCAAGAATTCGGACGGGGCCTTGCCGTTTATGAGATGGAGGATAGTTGGGAGTATGTCTATTTGTTCGAATCGTTCCTGCACAATTTTGTCGGTCGCAAAAGTCTCTTGGATGCTTTTTGCTGGCATAAACACCATCGGGATGAGAAAATTTTCTTCATAGGCCCCGACGAGGTTATAGATATTACCGTGGATCGGTACTGGCCAAGATGTATCGCTGAGAATAAAAAGCGAACTTTGTTCAGCATATTCTTTTCCAAACTCTTTAAGAAAATCAGCTAAATATGCATCTTGGACAAAAGTCGCATTCGCTGCTTTTTGCTCTATCGTATCGCCTTTGGGATAAGGAAGGCGTGCGCTGAAAGTTTTTTCATCAATGTCGAAAGGCGCGTGATTTGTGGCGCTTACGGTGATGTACACAAAGCGTGGTTTGTCGCTCGGGTGTTGTGCAAGATATTCGAGCACTCTTTGGAAAAATTCGTCTTCTCGATACCCCCATGATGTTTTTGGATCATTTTTTTGCATAATGTCATATCCATGCATTTCTTGAAAACCGATCGTTTTTAAAAAAGTATCTGTTTCTTCAAATCCTCCATAGAAATCGTCAAAAAGTAGAGTCTGATATCCGAGTTCTTGCAGTAGTTTTGGAAGACAAGGGAGTCGCGCTATATTTTCAAGTGCGAGTTTGCGCATAAGCTGAACATGCATCGTAGGTGGAAGTCCACAAAGGATGGATTCTTCCGCTCGAATAGTTTGGACTGAATTGGAATAGAAGTTTGGAAATAAGATTCCCTCTTTTGCGCTTGCAGTGAGGTTTGGAGTAATTTTTTCGTTTACCACGAGACTTGAGACGCTTTCGAGTTGCACTATGAATATATTTTCACCGAGAGGTTTTGGAATTTTGTTTTCTCCAAATATATTATTTTGTTGCAGGAGTTTTTGTATGTGCTCATTATATTTACGCTCGTAATAGGTACCAATGGAACGTTTATAGCGGACTATAGAATAGAGAAAATGCGTAAACGCTTCTCTCTGAGTATGAAACGTTACTCCTTGTATGATGAAACTTAAAATAAGGATCGTAAGGAGGGCTACAGAGTTTTTTTTTGGTCGTGGCGCTTGCGATAATACAGAGAGAAAAGCATACCAAAATACGATCAGGAAAAAAAATGCTTCCGCAAGTGCCCATGTTGCTAAGGGTGCAACGCGCCAAATAGTCGTTGCAATGACCGAGGAATTATACCAGAAGAGACGGAAGTCAAAATCAAGCTTTGTGATGATTTTATAGACGATAAGAATAATATCAATTGCAAAGACTATGGCAGTGATAGCAGCAGTGATACCGACGAGCACTCTTCGTACCCACTTTTGTTTGATGTGAGCAAGTAAGAGCGCAATGAGTATCGGAGTGAGCATGATTGGAAAGGTGTCTATCAACGCTCTGATATTCGCTCCTTGTAATACATGAAAGAAAGGAAACGCGGTTTTGTTATCGAGAAATGTAATGAGCAGTGTATGGTTATTGTAAAAAATTGCGAGTAAAAAAAGCGTTATCCAAAGAAACGCGTAGAAGAAAAGTAATAAAAAAAATATTGTTTTTTTCATGTCCTTACTATAACTTTTTTGACGTACTTTGTCATACGAATTACTCAAAAGAAGTAAGTTAGAGCCCTCTCTGTATATATCTTCTCGAGATGACATGGAAAAGTCACTTGAGAAGATATATACAGAGAGGGCTCTGTTCTTTCTTGAATATTTTTTTTTCAAAGATCGTTGTCACGTATAGATTGCTATGATACAATGCCACTGTTTTTGCACGCATGATATCCATCGTTTTTTTATGCGCATTGCGTTTTCCAGAGTGTCGAATCATTCTTTTTTGCAATTACTTTCAATATTGATTTTGACATGCATTGTTGTTTTTGCTTTGTATATTTTTTCGAGAACTTCTTGGTATCCGCCGTTTGGGATTTGGCATCGTACCTTGCTCTATGATTATGGCGACTTCGCCTATTATTATGAGATGGTATCGCGCTTTTTTGGTGGCACGACGCTTGTCGATATCGCGCCGAGAAGTTCGTATCCACCGCTTTTTTTTCTTCTTGCTGTTGTTCTGCGTAGTATTATTTATTTCACTGGCGGTGATTTTTTTCACTTCATTATTCTTTTTCAAATTCTCATGGGACTCGCCTTTGGCGGAACTTTGCTCATCGCCTCTGCTATATTGGAAATTCTGAATCGATCCAAAGCATGGCTTTGGCTTTTGTTTCTGCCTTCAAGTCTCTATTTTATATTTAATCGCTTCGATATTCTTGTAGCGCTTACATTGCTTGTAAGTATACGATTTCTGATACGCAAGCAATTTTTTTGGTCTTTAGTTTTTTTGGCACTCTCAGCTTTACTTAAATGGCATACAGCTTTTTTAGCGCCGCTCTATTTTTTCCATCTCGTTCCTTTCGTTATCCATCCGACGCATCAGCGTGATATTATTCGCGGCTGGTGCGCATTCTTCGGATTATTTTTTGCGACACATTTTTTCGTAGGATTGATATTCGGCTGGGATATGATTTTCGATCCTTATATTTTGCAGTTGTATCGTTCGAGCGAAGTTGGAAGTTTTTTTGCTGCACTCTTTGGTGGGCGAATTTATAGCCGTGATCCAATCGCGTTTTCAGGTGTCTTTGCTCTTCCGCCGTTTTTTAACGAACTCTTATCGTTTGTATTCGGCATTGTTCGGTTTCTGCCGCTCGCCTTTTTACCTCTCTGGTTTGTGCGTCAGAGCCGTGTACAAAATTTCCACATGTCTACTGAGTTGTTTCTTTTGTGGGGCTGTCTTATTTTGATGAATTTTGTTTTGTGGAATAATGTATACTCTAATCAATGGATCCTGTGGTTTTTACCGCTACTCCTTTTTGTGCTCTCGCGCGGGAAAGAATTATTACTGGTGATTGTATTTGATATCCTGAATTATCTGCAGTTTCCTTTCTTTTACGAACGGCTTCTTGCTGGCGATGTTTGGTCTTTTCAGGCATTGGTGTTTGTTCGTT
The DNA here is from genome assembly GCA_001818315.1 of Candidatus Kerfeldbacteria bacterium RIFCSPLOWO2_02_FULL_42_19. Lineage (GTDB taxonomy): Bacteria > Patescibacteriota > Patescibacteriia > HO2-48-17 > HO2-48-17 > WO2-43-9. The sequence goes on along the minus strand of MHKF01000010.1, from coordinate 59,667 downwards.
CCGCGATTTTGTTGTGGTTGGTGTATCGTATGGTTTTGCAGATCACACAGAAACAGAAATATGCTTTTGTTGAATGAGTTTGGCGCATAATATTTAATATGCCAGTTTTGGATACATCGAGTCCTCGCATTACTATCGTTATTCCGACGTATGATGAAGCGGAGAATATTACTCTCCTTCTGGAAAAAATTTTTTCGTTGCCACTTTCTCTTTCCGTTATTGTTGTGGATGATCATTCTCCTGATGGAACAGGAGCAATTGTTCGAAGTTTTGCGCAGCGTTTTCCACTGCAACTCATTGCACGTCCGCGAAAACTTGGTTTAGGGAGCGCCTACCGCGCGGGTTTTCAAAAAGCTTTAGAGGATGGAGCTGATTTTGTGATGGAAATGGATGCGGATTTTTCGCATGATCCCGTTTTGATTCCGCAGTTTATCCAAACCATTCGCGCTGGAGCCGATGTTGTCATCGGATCCCGTCGGATTCCGGGCGGTTCTATTACGGACTGGAGTTTGAGACGACGTTTTGCGAGCGCTTCCGCTATATGGCTTTCTCGTTTAGTCCTGCGTTTAAAAACGCAGGATATCACTTCGGGATTTCGATGTTTTCGTGCCGAAGTTGTTCGTTTTTTGCTTGCAAGAGGTATTCAGAGCGATGGCTATGCTTTTCAGGAAGAAACATTGTATTTGATCGAACGTCGGGGTTTTCGCGTTCGAGAAATTCCGATTGTGTTTCGCGACCGACGCCGTGGGAAATCAAAACTTTCACGCAAAGAAATTCTTGCATTTTTTGCGACACTTTTTCGATTACGTATTCAAGCGTTTCGTGATCGTCGACCAATAGCGGGACGTGTTTGATTATTTTTTTCGTTCTATGGCACTATGTATTTTTTCAAAATTTTCAATCAAAGAATGGTATTTTCTTATGGCGTTGAGTGTCATTCTTATGATTCTTTTTGCACTGCCGTATGTTTACGCTTCGATCACAGCGCCTGCCGGCACATTCTTTTCTGGTATTCATACACTCACGCCGGGGGATTTTCCTGTGTACTATTCGTATCTTACACAAGTGAATGATGGTGTCATCGGCATGCAAAACGTTTTCTCTGGCGCCGATGATGCACGTTGGCCGTTTTCTTCCCTGTGGTATCTTATTGGGTTGTTCGGAAAAATATTTGGAATGTCACCTGTGTTTACTTTTCATGTCACTCGACTTGTGTTGATTCCTGTGTTTGTGGTCGTGATGTATGCGATTATTTCCTACTTTTTTTCGTCGATAGTACAACGCAAATTCGCTCTGTTGTTTTTGATTTTTGCTTCTGGTTGGGGTTTCTTCGGAAGTTTTTTTGTTCAGTCGTATTATGACCGCGGTTATTTTCATTGGCCTATGGATTTGTGGGTACCTGAGTCTGTTACGTTTCTGACGCTGTATCATTCACCACATCTTATTGTTTCCTTTTTGAGTATCGTTCTATCAGTATTTTTCATGCATCTCGCTTTGCGGTTTCAGCAATTCCGCTGGAGTGTTTGCGCAGGTTTCATAGCTGCGTTCCTTTTTTGGTTTCATCCGTTTCACGTTCTCACCGTATTTGCGGCGCTCGGCGGGTATGTGCTTGTGCGTAAGTTCGTTTTACACTCGTCCCTTGTGCGCGATGGATTACATTGCGTTCTCTTTCTATTCCTTACGTTTCCGCCCCTCATATATCATTGGAATTTTTTGCGTGAACACCCACTTGTCCAACAAATGTCTCTGCAGAACACCCTACCAACAACGGTGTGGTGGCTCACACTGCTTTCTTACGGTGCGCTGATTCCGCTTGCGCTCACTGGCATTGTTGTGCTCGTACGCAAGCGTGCTGTTTCTGAGCCGTGGCTGTTTGTGATCACTTGGGCTGTTGTGCACTTTGTAGTTTTGTACGCACCGGTCTTGTGGCAACGGAGGCTTACGGCTGGGTTTCAAGTGCCGCTTGCACTCCTTGCTTTTACAGGAATTGTTTTTGTATGGCAAAAATTTTTTGCCTCATGGTGGCAGCGGCATAAGGTGTATCTGTATCCTGTTCCTTTGTTCATCTTTCTTTTTATTGGTATTTTTGGACTTTCGCAGGCCCATGTTTTGGCAGTTGATTTTCGATACTGGGGCAATAAAGATGATGCACGTTTTTACATTCCTTCAGACGCGCGTTCGGCCTTTGATTGGATCCGTGTCAATACTCCGCGTGACGCGGTGTTTGTGAGTGATGTGTTGAATAGTCAACTTCTTGCCGCTTTTACTGGCAGGCGAGTGTACGTTGCGCATCCCGTACAGACGCGAGAGTTCGAGAATCGCTTACGTCTTTTGCAAACATTTTTGTCGGAGCCGCAACAACTTTCGCAAAAATATTATTTTCTTACGCAAGTTGCTCAAGCGCAGTATCTTTTAGTTACCCCTGTTCTTTTTGCACAGTTTAGAACACGTTTCAATCCACTTCCTTCGTGGCTTTCGTTAGTGTATGAGAATGCGTCGGTGCATGTGTATCGCGTGGAAACAGATTCCATAGCGCCAGAGGAATAATAATAAAACCCAAAGGAAGCATTTGTCGCGCTTCGTAGATATTTCCCGTCAGCATGTTGCCCGCAATAAAGAATGGGATAAGGAAGGTCGCGCGTCTGAGAAATAGCGGTTTTGATTTGAAGTGGAGAAAGCTATAAATCCACAAGAGGCCGAAGAGGAAAATCGGATAAAGATATACTGCACGATGAAGTTCGAAAATATTGAGGTTGGTCAGATTACTCAGCATACCAACAACATTGTAGGGGAGCTTCCACGGCGTGCCGAGATGAGGATTCTCTCTTGTTAACCAGCGTATACTTACAAGCACGATCGTTGCTGGAAGACTCACGAGAAATGTTTTGCCGAGTATTTTTGTAAGTGATAGGTAAGTCAGATCTTTGAGACGTTGCGGAAGTTGATAAGCGAAATAAGCAAGTATGAGGATGAGGGAAGTTTCATTGTTTAGAATTCCGATGATGAGGATGAACAAAAAAAGTCGGTGTTTTCTTTCGCGTATTGCCCAGAGCCCCAACAGAAATGTGAGGAGCATAAGCGGTGCACTTTCTTGGAGATGATTAAAGTACACGAGTGGCATGAGAGCTGCGAGGAGTGTCACGCCAGCAAATGCAGTTGTTTCGTGAAACCATTTTTTAAGATAGATATGAAAGAAGCAGAAAGCAAGGAAAATAAAAAACCAACGTTGGAAGATATACGCATGTTCTATGGCAATATTGAAGAGGCGATGTAAAAATTCAGGAATCAGGTATTGGAGTATGCGCGATTGTTCGTTATTCGTGTAGACACTTTGTAGGAGGAGTTCATGATTTTCGCTTAACATTCCATTGAACCACGCTGGGGTGCTAGCGAGCTTACTGCGGAGATTGATGAAGGAGAGTATTGCATACACTGACACAATCACGAATGCTTGTGTGATTGTATCCTTTCTTTCAAGCCATATTTTCATTATTTTTATGTTTTGTATCGACATATTAGATGGTATACGATAGAATAATTCTACCTGAATCCCCGTTATTTTTCTATTGTATGTATGCCAACATCTGACACCCTTCAACAGTTTTTTATGACGAGCGGGAACATCGCTCCATTACGATTTTTTGTGTACCTCCTTGCGGTTGCACTTCTCTGTTTTTTACTTGGGAAAGTATATATACGTTTTGGTCGCGCGCTTTCCAATCGCGTTGCTTTTGCGCACAATTTTGTCTTAATTGGCCTTGCGACTCTTTTGATTATTTCTGTCGTCAAGTCGTCTTTGGCGCTTTCTTTGGGACTTGTAGGCGCACTTTCCATTGTGCGTTTTCGTGCGGCAATCAAAGAACCTGAAGAACTTGCGTATCTTTTTTTTGTGATTGCTATTGGACTTGGGTTTGGCGCTGATCAGTGGCTCATCACGTTGTTTGCTTTTGTTGTGATTATTTTACTTTTGATAGCACGCGGTCAATACAAGCGTTCCGAACAGCCGCATCTTTCGCTTGCAATTCATACTTCTCGATCGAAACCCGATAGCCTGCAACGTATCACAGAGATTCTCCAAAAACATACCACAATGCTGTCGCTTCGGCGTTTTGATGAATCCCAACAAGGACTCGAGGCGCTCTTTTTTGTTGGATTTTCTGATTTTGCTCATGTGGAATCACTCAAGCGTGCGCTTCAGGCATTCGATGCTTCTCTGCAGGTGACGTTTCTTGATCATCAAGGTTTGCTTTCATGAATATTCCTGTTACTTTCTCAAAATACCAACAATCCTTTTTGAACACCTGCGTCACTTTCTTCTTTCGCAGGAAAATTTTTTTCATTCTTATTCTTTTTGCTATTATTTTTTTTGCCGGCATTGTTGTATTGCAACTTACCGAGCAGCGCGACGCGACGTCTGTCACTTTGAATATTCCTGTGCATTTCGTACAGGGTCTTCTGACGCAACCCGAGCGTCTCATGATTGACATAGTCTATGAGGATTATCAAAAAATTGCTCAGGAGCGGGAAGAGGCGCTCAAGACAGGTATTATTCTTACCGATGATGCGGATTTTGTGCCTGCACGTATCACGCATGATGGAAAGACGTACGATGTGCGTATGCGACTCAAAGGGGATTGGCTCGTTGATAATGCGAATTATCGGGACAAATGGGCGTTTCGTGTTGAAGTAAAAAATAATGAGACGCTTTTTGGGATGCGACGTTTTTCTCTCCACCATCCTTTGACGCGCGCATTTATTTATGAGTGGATTTTTCAGGCGGCCATACGCAGGGAAAATCTCATGGCTTTACGTTATGCTTTTGTCGATGTGACTTTGAACGGGAAACATCTTGGGACATACGCTCTCGAAGAACATTTTGATCGTTTGCTGATTGAAAATAATCAACGACGAGAAGGAGTGATTGTCCGTTTTGACGAGGATTTGCATTGGAAGAATCGTGTGTATTATGAGGACCCTGTCAATTCCGAATACATCGTCCAGAACGCTCCGGTGCAAGTATATAATTCCACTCGCGTGTTGGAAACTGCAGAACTTCGTGAGCAGTATGTTACTGCTGTCACACTTCTTGAGAAACTTCGGAAGGGTGAACTTTCATACTCGCAGGTTTTTGATGTAGAAAAATTTGCACGTTTTTATGCTTTGGTTGATCTACTTGGCGCAAGTCACTCGGTGTGGTGGGCGAATATGCGTTTGTATTATGATCCCATCACCGCTCGTTTTGAACCTGTTCCTTATGATGGATATTACGGCGTGTATGAGCCAGGACCTATTGATCATATTCTCGGTGAGGAAACTGCTGCGTATCAAGATGCGAATTCAATTTTTCGAAGTGGCCTTAAACATTTTCAAGAACGCTTTGCAGATATATGGCAGGATGAAGCGATGTTCGCTGCTTATATTCAGGCCCTGGAACAAATCGCAGCACCTGGTTATCTTGAGAAACTGCTTTCTGAACTTGACCCTGAAATGCAAAAGCAGCTGCGCCTGATCTGGCGATCGTATCCACAATTTCAGTTTTCCCAAGAGACGTATTTCAGGAATCGGGCGCTTATTCAAAAAGTCCTTCACCCCTTGAAAGGCTTACATGCTTATGTGCTCGACGCATCTTCGAATGCTCTCGTTTTGAGTCTTGGCAATATTACTACTTTACCTCTCGAGGTGACGCGTCTTACATATGACACCGTAACGTTGTTGCCGGAAGAACGCGTTGTGCTCGCTGGTAAAAGTATCGTGAAGCCGGTTGATTTTCAAACAGTACTTTTTTCTTTTTCGAATACGGCGCGGCAATCTGCTGGAGTTGTCTGGAATGATGCAGAGTTTGCAAAAACGCGCGTTCACTATAAAATTTTAGGCGTGGCGCAGGAACAAACTACTTCTGTGTATCCTTGGACGAATGCACGAGACGATATTTTTACAGAAGTTATTCGGCAGACCCCGAATGTTCAGGAGTTTCCTTTTTTTGCCATAGACACATCTTCTCAGGTTATTGTGATACAATCAGGAAATTTTCGTGTGGAAAAATCCATTATCATTCCATCAGGGTATACTGTGCGGGCCGGAGAGGGCACAGTACTGGATTTTGTAAAGAATGCATCGCTTGTTTCTTTTTCGCCGCTCGATTGGCAGGGTACAGAGGATTCCCCGATTATTGTCCGTTCATCAGATGATACCGGTCAGGGCATCGCTATTATCCAAGCGGTGGAATCCTCGCAACTTGCGTATGTTCGTTTTGAGCACTTGAGTAACCCTTCCTCTGGTACATGGAAGCTTACGGGAGCCGTAAATTTTTATGAATCTCCAGTTGCTTTTGCGAACGTGGAATTTGTTGGTGCCCGCTCTGAGGATAGTTTGAATATTATACGCTCGCAGTTTGCTTTTGAAAATGTGAATTTCCGTGAGTCAGCATTTGACGCATTGGATATTGATTTTGCGCCGGGTGATATGAAGCAAGTGACTTTTTTGAATTCAGGAAATGATGCGCTTGATATTTCCGGAAGTATTGTCACTGCAAAAGATATACGCATAGAGCAGGCAGGTGATAAAGGCGTGAGTGTCGGCGAGGCAAGTAAGGTGACGCTTGATGACGTTTCTATTGCTGGAGTTAAGATTGGCATCGCCAATAAAGATAATTCGCTGTTGTATGGCGGACGGATTACACTTCAGCGTAGCGATATCGGTATCGCCGCATTTCAAAAGAAACCTGAGTTTGGTCCGAGCGCTGGAGAGATTCAGACACTACATTTCGAAGCTGTGCCAAAGCCTTATCTCCTGGAAGAAGGGTCGCAGTTGTATGTGAACGGCGAATTGATTCCTACGTCTGAAAAAGATTTGAAGATTCAACTCTATGATAAATAGTTTTCGCAGACTTTTTTTTGTGTTGCGTTGTCGAGGCATGTTGCAGCGTTGTTTGCAGTCATTTTTTTTCGTTTTAAGCCTTTTCTTTTTTTTCGTTGTCGATTTTCAGAGTGCACGCGCTCAAGCAGTACCTTCTTTGAACGGCATACGTTTCGACGAAGAAACCGGTGATGTTATTTTTGTTGCTGTCGGGCATGTGTACGGCCGCTTAGAAAATACGACTTTGCCTTATAGTGAATACCCTGCTGTGACATTGCTTGCGAATCAGAAAGTTTTCGCTGATCCTGATATTGATTTCGTAATGCTCCTTGGGGATATCGTGCATAAAGCAAATGAAAAGCAATTTCGACTTCTTGCTTCATCGTTTCTTAATGCTCTTTCCCGACCCGTGTTTAATGCTGTTGGTAATCACGAACTCCAGAATAGAGAAGTCTATACTGAGCGTTTTGGTAAAACATTTTTTACGTTTCAGCGAGGAGACGCACTTTTTGTAGTACTCGACGGTGAACTTGATCATGGGCTTCTTATCGGTGAACAAAAACAAATGTTTTTTGAAAGTATTCGTCTCGCGCAGTCGGATGACGTTCGTTTTCTTGTTCTTTTTTCGCACAAGGTTCTCTGGAACAGTCAGTATTTTGCTGGTTCACAAACTGAGCGCGACGCAGTCCAAAAAGAATTTTCAGATACGCTCCTTCCCGCGCTTCTTCAATTACCTCGTTCAAAATCTGTCCTTTGGTTCGCCGGTGATTATTTATTTCCTCTGGTACATGAGGCGGGCCCACGGCCGGGCATGCATTTTTTTACGCTTGGACTTCGCGAGGATGCGACCGATCTAGCGCTTCGTGTGACTTTACCGACACAAGGGGAACCGGCATTTCAACCGATTTCTCTCAGCGAAAATCCGACGTATGATATTTCGACCTATACGACAGACTTTTGGCTTGATTGGTACCGTAGACAGTATCCCAATCCTTCTTCGCCCACGGATCCTTATTGGTTTTTACAACAACCGCAGAATCTTCGCTCGTTTTTTCGAGATTTATTTTTCAATCTGTATACTTTCGTCGCGTTGATTTTCGGTATTTTTTTTGGCGTTTTGCTCTTTTGTTTTGCGGTATTTTTGAGTCATCGTATTTTACGATATTGGTGGCGGTGTAAGGATGATTCGTTGCACAAGAAATGATATGCATGACACGTGGCGTTTCGAACGAAAATTTATTGTGCCTCGTATCGCGCCGGAGCTTGAACAAGTTTTACGTACGCATCCAGCAATGTTTCGGTCACTGTATCCAGCGCGGTTCGTCAGCAATGTCTATTTTGATACCTTGAGTTTTCAATTCGTTTCTGATACGGTGGACGGAGTCGCGAATCGCTCTAAGGTGCGTGTGCGTTGGTATGGTGATCACAATACGTATATGATACATGCTGCTTTAGAGGTGAAGTATAAGTATGGATTTTTGACAAGGAAAGTCGTTTATCCATTGCCGCCGTTTGAACTTCCAATGCTTTTTTCTCGAGATTTTTTTGCACATATCAAAGCTTCCGAGGTTCCAACGTCACTTGCTTATACGCTGCAGACACTTAAGCCGGTACTTTCGAATCACTATTTTCGTCGATACTTTATATCAGCTGATCGTAAGTTTCGCATCACAATTGATGATCAGCTTTCTAACTCTATTATTTTGAGGGACACTCCAGCACGTTCAACTTCATCTCTTGGAACATTCGTGATTTTGGAATTGAAGTACGCTCCTGCTTACGATGAAGAAGTTTCGTCAATCACACAGTATTTTACCGCAAGGCTCTCCAAATTTTCAAAATATGCGTACGGTTTTGAACAGTGTCGTGTATGAAGAATCATATTTCACAACAGATGGCTATTATTATTGGAGCTGGGCCTGCTGGACTCACTGCAGCGTATGAACTTTTGGAACGCACATCCACCAAGCCAATTATTTTTGAATTAGACGATAAAGTCGGCGGACTTGCTCGGACGGTTCATTATAAAGGCAATCGGATGGATATTGGCGGTCATCGGTTTTTTTCCAAATCCGACCGTGTAATGCATTGGTGGTTGAATATTCTTCCTTTACAGAGCGCTGATTCATTCAAGCGATCCGGGATTGAAACTGAGCGCATCAACATTTCGTATCAACATCGCAGTCGCGCGGTGCAAGTATCCCCCGATGGACCAGATCCGGCAATTTCAGATCGCGTCATGTTAATTCGGAAACGCAAATCGCGCATTTTTTTTCTTCGGAATTTTTTTGATTATCCACTTTCGCTCAATTTTACAACGCTTCGCAGGCTCGGCCTTTTGCGTGTTGTACATATACTTTTGAGTTATATTCGCGCTCGTTTTTTTCCGAGACGTCCAGAAACTTCGCTTGAAGATTTTTTTATCAATCGTTTCGGCCGTGTGCTCTATCTGACTTTTTTTAAGGACTATACAGAAAAAGTGTGGGGCGTTTCGTGTAAAGAAATATCCGCCGCGTGGGGGAGACAGCGTGTGAAAGGAGTGTCTATTAGTAAAGCGCTTGGGCATGCTCTGCAAAAATTTTTGCCAAAACGCACAGCTTCGCTTTCACAAAAGTCTAGTGAGACGAGTCTTATTGAGTATTTTTTGTATCCGAAGTTTGGACCAGGGCAAATGTGGCAGGAGGTTGCGCGTGCCATTGAATGCCGCGGCGGAAGTATTTTTTTACAGCATAGCGTTATTGCTTTTCGGCACGACGGTCGAAACATTTTTGCTGCGCACATTCGCGATAAACGTACGGGAAAAACGTGGTGGCAGAAAGGGGATTATTTTTTTTCTACAATGCCCGTGCAGTCACTTATTGCTGGACTTGGAGCGGTAGTCCCTTCAGAAGTTCGTGATGTCGCTGCGTCACTTTGCTATCGCGATTTTATGAGTGTTGGGCTGCTTGTACGAAAATTACGTTTTGCTGAATACGGACGTCTCATGACCGATAATTGGATATATGTTCAGGAAAAGGATGTGCGTCTCGGTCGGATTCAGATTTGGAATAACTGGAGCCCCTATCTTGTGCAAGACCCTAACACCGTATGGCTTGGGCTGGAATATTTTTGTAATGAAGGCGACGAGTTGTGGCGTAAAAGCGATCAAGCCTTTTTAAAATTTGCCACTGCCGAACTCGCAAAGCTTGGGTTTATTGATGCAGCTGATGTCCTTGACGGTTGCGTCGTTCGCGTTCCTAAAGCCTATCCTGCTTATTTTGGGAGCTACGATCGTTTTTCTGTGATTCGCACGTATCTTGATCGTTTTGCAAATCTTTTTTCTATCGGTCGCAATGGCATGCACCGTTACAATAATCAAGATCATTCGATGCTTGCAGCGATGACGGCGGTTGATAGTATTGTTGACGGAGTAATATCGAAAGACGCGCTTTGGCGCGTGAATACTGAAGTTGAGTATCATGAGGAGCGGTAGTTAGTACGTCGTTGCGAGAAGAAAAAAATTGAAGTAACTGCTCAGCACGATGAGTATTTTTGCGCTCTTGCTGAGTTTTTGTTGCGGAAAAGCGAAAAGCAGTATCACCCACGCAAACGGGAGGAAGTCAAGCGTATAGCGCGGACCGATTTGATTCCAACCCGGGCCCCAGAAAGCGAGTAAGGTCGGTAGGAGTATGAGTATCGGCAGGAGTGCGAGACGTACGAGGCGTTTACGCCATTGAGCTCGTAAGAGCCAAAGAAAAATAGGCGAAACAACAAAGAAGCTGACTCCCGGGTGTTCGACTTTGAGTCGCGGTAATCGGAATGAGGATATTCCGTCTACCCCTTGTTTAAGTTTTTCCAATATCATTTTAGGGGCGCTCAAAAAGTATGCAGAGAAATTTGTTGGAATGTTACTGAGACTAAAGAGTTGGTACGAAGTATTTGCCGGATTCGCGAAGTTATTCGTGAGCGCATATCCGGATTCCCAGTAGCTTCCAAATCGCGCTTGGTTATAGGCAAGCAGCAAGGGAATAGTAAAGAAACAGGGGAGAATGAGTTGGATGATGGAGCGTAATTTTGAGTGATGTGTCATGTGATGAGCGATATGCGGAAGTTCCTCATCGATCGTGTTAAAAATGATGCCAGCAAGAAAAAAGATGATTCCGAGCACCGCCGTCGGCCGTGTCATAAGGAGAGCCGCGAATATAATTCCAATCAAACCCCAGCGTTTTCTTGTAAAAAATTCGTAGAGCGCGAGGAACATCAAAAATGCTGTGAGACTCTGTGAGAGATACCAACTCCAACTCAGAAAGGCAATCTGATGATACACAGAAGCAAATAAGAATGCGTTTGCAAGGTACAGTGCGTCAGTCCAAGAAAATGCGAATCTTTTTGCGATTTTAAAGCATAACACGAACACCCCCACGCTGAACGGTATATTGAGATACCATTGATAGATTGGCACATGCAATATTTTCCAAAACCATACGAATGGCACGAGGAGTATCGCAGGAAGCGGCGGCAGATGCCAGAAGAATTTTCCATCCACCAACGCAAGATCTATAAAACGTTTGATTGGTTCCGCAAGATACAGTTGTCCTTTGAGAAAACTCTCCGCAAGCCACACAAACTGTTCGTTATACGTATGCTTTGTGTTGTAGAAGAAAGCAAGTATTCCAAAGAGTAACGTCATCGTCATAATGATCACAGCGTCTGGATTCCATAGTGTCTTTTTGATACTCTTCGGTATGTCCATATTGTTTTAAAAACGAGCTATCGGTACGGCCGGTCCCGTTGGTTTTGTTTTCATTTCTGTAATATTCGCAGAACGAAGACCGTCAAGCGTAAAAGTGCCGCTCTCAAAGTTTTCTAAGTTAATAGTCACTATGTTGCCGGATTGTATAAAATTTTCTGGAATTACAAACCAGTAGTTGGTTGCAATAATATCACCTTGTTTCCATTCAGTGGGCGGTAATACTCCATAGCCAAGGGCGTAAAATTTTTGATAGAGGATTTGCTTTTTTGGATTTCTGACTTGGAGTCGCAAAAAGGGCGTGTTTTCTGGAGTTTTTTCAACTCGCCATATAAGAGATCTGCTTATCGTTTTGTAGGGGAGCCGGTGTGCCTGATTGAGACGATTCCAACCAAGGAGGGTGATTTCATCGGAAAGTTTTCGATCAACAGTTTTTTTCATCTTTGGAATATTTTGATAGAGGGTGTATATGTTTTGCGGTTCCACTGAGCGCTTATTATTTTTTACGGAGATTTCATCTGCTTGTGCATTTTCTGCACGCCGGAAAACGATGATATCATCAATCACTGTTGATGGTACAAGTTTCTGTTCGCTCAGAAAAGCGCGCATGCGATTGTCGCCCTGATCAAAAAAGTTTTCAAATCCCGCATTCTTTTTCCAATGAAAGTAATATTCCAGGAAATTTTCACTGTCGTAATAGAGCGTATCTACAGGTGTGTTAATCCAGTACGGTTCATCCGAGAGTTGTTTTTTTCCTGTCCAAAGATAATGAAGAGAATAGACGGTGTTTCGCGAGGAAAGGTGTGTAAGCGTATTATAGCTCGATACAACAACATCGGTTGGCCTGATGTTTTTTAGGAGATCGTCTTGTATTGCTTTTTTTGGATTTGGATTTCTGATTTCACGTACGAACGTTTGTGCTGCTGACGGAAGTGGACTCATAGTGAAAAAAGTATAGATGAAAATGGTTATAATGATTGGAATTGCAATACTCGGCTCGCTTCGGAGTTTTTGTAACACCCAGCGTTTGATCGGCCACATCTGTGAGGGCTTTGGTTGCATTTGCCATTCTTTCACAACGTGTATGATACTGATAAAAAACCATGGAATGATGAGTGTGAGATAGTGTGTCTCGAGAATGATGGAACCTGAGCCTTTTCCGAGCAAAAGAAATTGGGCCAAAATAGGAATCGTTGGAATGAGATACTTCATTTTGAAGAGCGGAAGAAGCGCAAAAGCAAGGAGGATCGTGATAAGAAAAAATGTATTTCCGACTTGGAAGACATAGGAAAGCACTTTCGTTGGTTCGGTAAAAAACGTTTGTATGATTGCTTGTGGCGTTGTTCCAAGCCAACCGTAATAGTATGCAAATTTATACTGTTCATAACCGCTCGCGAGTGTCGTGATTTTGAGCGCTATCGGAAACCAGAGTGCGCTCAGTATCATAGGCATCAACCACCATCGTTTTTGTTTTTTTTCAAGGAGAGGTAGGAAACCAAAAAAGAACGTCACGAGCGCGATGTCTTCCCTGGTGAATATGAGTAAAATAATCGCGAGGAGATAGATTCGAAAATTTTTTTTTTCATAAGCCCAGTACAGTATAAAAAGGAGTGGCAGTGCGAGCGGGAGCATATGGAATTCGAAAGTATTGATATTATGAATGAAAGCATTGGCAAGATATGCTGCAGTAAAAAGTAAAGCCCAGAGTTTGTTGAGTATTTTTTGTGCGATCCAAAAAAGAGGAATCGCTGCACTCGCAATCCAGAGTGTTTGTATGATCAGGAGCGTTATCGGATGTTGAAAAATCGTATAGAATGGCGCAAAGAGCAGGAGTGTTAATTCGATGTGATCACCAAGATAGGAATGCGGATGAATGGTGAGCCCGAAGAGTTTGCCGTGTGCTGTGTTCCAAAAAACTTGATTATAGATCGCAAGATCGAGTGCATCGTAGTGAAAATTTATGTATTTCCATATTGCGAATACGATGAATATTAGTGCGTATGTCAGTGTAAGTGTGAGGACTATCCACACCGAGTGTGTTTGAAACCATGCTTTGATTTTTGGATATGCTCGTATCGTCGCGGTTTGCATATCAATGAGTGTAACATCAGCCTTTGTATCCGCACAAACTGAGTATGAGTTATTGTTGAAAAAAAGACCCCCGCGAACGGGAGTCTTTCTTTTTTCCAAATTTGAATATATTATACTGAACCAGTTGCTGTACCAAGTACGTTGATCGCGTAGATCGTAATACCCCAAGCAGCAAGGATAATCACCAAACCAATAATAGCTGCGGAAAGGATCTTCTTCGCTTTATCAACTTTTTCTTCATTACCAGCGGCAGTCATCCACATGAATCCACCGATAAGCACGAGTACTACTGCAACGAGCGCGAGAAGTCCTAATGCCCAGTTTACGATACCGATCACGATAGCTACTGGAGAACCACTGCCAAGGTTGAATGTTCCGGCGTATGATGGGTCGATCGTAAGCTGTGCTCGCGCTGCTGCAGGAAGAAGCAAAACACTCACGGCAGCACCGATTTGTGAAGCTCTTACCAAGAGTTTAGTCATAATGAGGTTTCACCTCCTTTCTTGTAATTTTAAAGTCACTTTTGACTATAGCATATTTTAACTTTGCAAGCAAATTTTTGTTATTTTACCTATATGGGTCTGTCGCCGAATACCATTTCTGTTGCAATCGTAGCATTTCGGCCAGAATCGCTTCAAAATTTTTCAGCTTATATTCCATATAAACCTCAAAATTTATTCAGCGATTCTGTCACGAAATTTTACGATTTCACAGGCGAAAGCGCATTCGGCGACAGACCCATTATGCGGAATCGGAGTGTGCGAGGTGTCTTTTACGGATTGAAAGAAACGTTGTATAATAAATCTAATTACTTTTTATTAAACTTTATGACTTCATCGCATTATTTTTTCAAGCGCATGTGCTTTGTATTTTTTGTCATGACTCTTTTATTTTCTTTTGTAGATTTGCATGCTACCTATGCTGTGGCTTTTGATCCTAATACGAGTATAAAGAAAATCCTTGTAGATGAAGCAAAACTTGGAACTTTAACACCTGATGTGGTTGTGTTAAGAATTGTTCAATTGGTTTTGACTCTTGTCGGACTCATTGCTGTGGTTATGATTCTCTGGGGTGGATTTATGTGGTTGTTTTCTGCTGGAAGTTCCGAGCGACTCCGACATGCGCGTGATATCCTTGTTGCAGCTATTACTGGTCTTGCCATTATTATGGCAGCATACGGTATTGTGAGTTATGTATTTAACGAACTGAACAAAGCAACTGGCGCAACAACTTTCATACAGCGTATCTATCGCAGTTGAGATTTATAAATTTTTTTGTTTTATGTTTGACGTAATACAACGCATACGTACAATGCCGCGGCATTTCGTTTCACTTGCAACGATTTTTTCCATCATTATTGTCGTGTTCAGTATTGTGAGTGGCACGAATGATGTGTCTGCTGCCCCTCCTACCTTGTCGCCAGTTTTAACAGAGACTGGTCTTGGCGGTGCTTCTCCAGTTGTTGTGACTCTCAAGATTGTGAGTGTTGTGTTGAGCGTTTTAGGACTTATAACACTCGTAATGATTATTTGGGCTGGATTTTCTTGGATGCTTTCTGGCGGTAACTCCGAAAAAATGCGCCAAGCGCGTGATCGATTGGTTTTGGCAGTTATCGGTCTTGCGATTGTGATGGCTTCCTATGGAATCGCCAAATATGTATTCGATCAAATTGTGAAAGCCACGACGTAGCAATAGACTTTTTGCGTGATAATTTTTCCATAATGTAAGAAGCGCGGTAATGGATCTTATACCTTTCTCAGCACACTGTGCAGTGTGAGTGCTTCGAAAGGTATAAGATCCATTACCGCGCTTCTCTTGACAACAGGAGAAAGATTTAAACCGAAATTTATTTTTAACTCGTGGAAGTAATGAGTTTTTCAAAGACGAATTTGAGTATTCCGTAACTACTCAGAATAATAGCAAGGCCAATAATTGCCCACACAAGTGTTCTCTTCCCTTTTGAGAGCATTTCTGTATTCCCTCCAGAAATCAGCAGCAACAACCCTCCATAAATAAAGATGACAAGTGCAAGGACACCGAGGACGCCCAAAAACGCCTTAATCACATTCACAATAATTTCATTCGGGTCCGTTACTTCACCAAGTGGATTCGGTAGTCCCTGTGCCGAGAGGAATAAAGGTCCTAAGACCCCGAGTAATATAAGAGTAGTCAAAAATGTATATTTTTTTTTGTTCGCCTTCTTCATATATTGATGTAGCATAAGATAAAAAACACTTTATTTACAATGTATTTTATGGTTGAGGTGTTGGAGTATTGGCATTTTGAGTGCAATGCCCTTCCCACCAGTTGAGATTGGCATCAGTTGGAAAAATTTTTACATCGCCGATCGTGTTTATTTCTCCACTTACAAGTGCCCACACGATAAAGTTTACCATTGTCCATGCAAGTACGACGATCGCAAGCCCCATCATCGCACCAAGCAGAATTTGCCAGCCTTTGTTTATTTTTTCTCTGTTGCCGGCGGATAAAAGCAACATGAGTCCACCCCAACCGAAGAAGGCAAGGGTTACGCCGCCAAGAATTCCAAGTCCCAGGCGCGATACGTTCACAGCGAGTTTAATAAAATCACAATAACCGCATGCTGTGGCAGGATCTTGTTGTGTAAGTGCACATTCGGGAAGAATTCCTTGCGCTTTCACAGCAAAAGGTATTGTGAATGTGAGAATCCCGAGCACGATGAGTATGAGTGTAAACCTTCTGCAACTCTTGAGGATATTTGGTTGTGGATTTGCTAGGCGTGTCATAGTGTTCCCTGAATTTTTTTTGCTACGTCTTGGAGCACCTTTGCATAGGGGTCGCCTTCCTCAGGCACGTCCTTGGCAAGAATTTTTTGGATAGCGTTTTCAAGCGCTGCTTCAGCTTCAACTGGTTTGCGTCCGCTATACCAACTTTTTGCCGTCAGGCCTTGAATGATAAAAGGTGAAAGAATCGGATTTTCACTTACTTGTGATGTAATGAGCGATAACAAGGCTGTTGGTTTTTTACTTTTCTCTAGAAAAGGAATCACATTTTCCTCATCCGTTGCAAATTGTAGAAAAGCCCATGCTTCGTTCTGGTGCTCACTTTTTTTTGCTACAGTTTCAATCCAATAATTGGCAAAGTTCACAGTCCGATTTGTATCAATTTGCGGGAATTTTACGATGTCAAAGTTGATTCCCTGCGCTTGCGCTTGGACGAGTGGAAGGTGATAGGCGTAACCAAAAAAGAATGCGACTCGTCCTTGTGCAAAGGCTTCTAATGAATTTGGCATATTTTCGTTCCACGTATACACTTGTTTGGTTGGTACTGCAAAGTCAGTATAGAATTCAAGTGCTCGTGGTCCGGGGTAGTATCCCTTCTGTGTTGCCGATTCCTGTGTAAGCACAACTCTCTTTTCTTCTACAATATTTGTTCCGTTTTGCAGCATGAGATTCGCAAGAATATCTACCGCACGATCTACATTCTGTGTAGCGCCCATCGCAGCACCAGATCGGATAATATTTCCATCTTGGTCGAGAAGAGTTAATCGAGGGATGATCTCTATAAATTCTGACCAAAGTGTAGGAGGTTGCGTGATTTGCGCTTGCGAGAGGAGATCTCGGTTATAGTACATGGCAAGAGTATCGATACTGAGTGGAAGACCGTAGATTTGGTTATTAATGACCGCGTCGTCCACCATAACTTGAACGAATTTTTGATTGAGTGTTCGTGCGTCGTATCCTGGAATTTTTACTTCTTCCACAACTTCATCT
The DNA here is from genome assembly GCA_001818315.1 of Candidatus Kerfeldbacteria bacterium RIFCSPLOWO2_02_FULL_42_19. Classification (GTDB taxonomy): domain Bacteria; phylum Patescibacteriota; class Patescibacteriia; order HO2-48-17; family HO2-48-17; genus WO2-43-9. The sequence goes on along the minus strand of MHKF01000010.1, from coordinate 42,240 downwards.
TTTTTTGCGCCAGCAAAACTTTCTTTAATGTATTTCCGTTTCACCGTCATGCTTTGCGGCATCGGCTCTATGAAGTTTTTGTATGCTCCTACCCAGGAATTTTGTATGGCAAAGATATCTGGTCCCTTGTCTTGCGCCCAACCAGTGAGTAGCAGATCTTGATATTCTTCGTAGCGAAGCTTGCGATATTTGATACTGATATGCGAGTACTTCGCATTGAAGTCGGTAATAATTTTTTGGATTTCGCTTTTTTCATTCCACACGCCCCAGTATTCTAATTCAACTTTTTCTGGAGGCGTTATTCGTTCTCCGCATCCTGCAAATACTATCACAAGCAGACTCGTGAGTGTTCCATATGTGAGTATGCGTATGATGTGTTTGCGACGCACTTTATATTTTGGACTTACTGTATTTTTTTGCAGATTTTGTTTTCGAGTGAACATAGGGCTTATGCTATGCTGGAATTATCTTATGTCCGTTTTCTCTCATTTTTTGCTTCATGTAGCTGAGTAGTGGTTTTCGCAATTCTTTTCGTTCTAGCGCAAAATCGATATTTGCTTTGAGGTATTCGAGTTTGTTACCGGTATCGTAGTATTTTCCATCCTGAATTTCTCTCGCGAGAATTGTTTTGCTTTTCATGTATGTATTGAGTGCGTCGATCAGCCAGATTTCATTGCCTTTACCAGGTTTTGTTTCGGAGAGGATATCTAAAATTTCCGGTGTGAGGATATAGGCGCCATGCACCGCGAGATTCGAAGGAGCTTGCTCTGGTTTTGGTTTTTCAACAATACTGACGATTCTGTGTATCCCGGGCTCTAACGTTTGGGTTTCAGCGATGCCGTAGTTTGATAGCAATTCTTTTTTTTCTATCTTGACGCCGCTGATGACCGGCATCTCATATTTTTCGTATACATCTATGATCTGCTTCAATCGCGGTGGATGTGAATAGATGAACTCATCACCCCACAACACTGCAAAGGGTTCATCTTCAACCAGATGTCGTGCAGAGAGCACCGGTGTTCCGTTTCCGTATGGCCCTTTTTGGCGTATATAAATGAAATTTGCCATGTTCGCAATGCGCCGTATTTCTTTGAGTTGTTCGATTTTTCCAGCTTGCTTCAGATGTTGTTCGAGTTCGAACGAATGATCGAAATGATCTTCAATACTTCGTTTGTGCCATCCGGTGACAATGATAATGTCTTCTATGCCGGAGGCAACTGCTTCCTCAACAACATATTGAATGATAGGTTTGTCGACGACTGGAAGCATTTCTTTGGGTTGGGCTTTGGTTGCTGGTAAAAAGCGCGTGCCCATTCCGGCAGCAGGAATAATAGCTTTGCGGATTTTTGTCATGGTATCGAGTTTACTGATGAAAACTCCTCCTTTGTATAGGTGCGAAAAGTATTGTGATTATAACAAAATGAGGTCGAAAAGTAAAAATTTCGATTTGACCAAGTATGAAAAAATAGACTAGAATTGATTCAGACCGTTGAGTACTTGGTCCTTGCATCCAGAAACATCGTTCTGTCCAATTTCATCTCACTTCCTTTCTTTGTTGTATATAAAGTGCTGCACAGCGTTTTTGGATGCAAGGCCGGTTTTTAATCCGAGTTTAATCGAATTTGAGGAGGAGATAACCCAACCCACCGGCTGTTACCCAGAGAGAGAGAGTAAGTATGAGCGCGGTGCGCATGAAGATTACTTTGGAAATTTTGGAGCGCAACAACATAATCATTGGAACGCTGACAAGTAACCAAAAGAAGAAGTTTTTGTAAAATAATGACCACGTTTGAATCGGTGGAAAGTCAGCACCCATGGGCGGATGCGGATATTCAAATGCCTTCAATGGAAATCCTCCAGATGCAATAGGTTTCTCAAGTACATTAATGTTGTTCGGAATTTCTTGATATGAGAGCATCAGACTGAACCATGTGAGAATAATTCCAAGACACATACTCAGAATAACTGTCATTCGTATATGTTTCGGTAATTTATTTGCAATTAAAAAAAGGAGGCATGTAATTCCAACAAACAGAGATGAGAAAGGGTTTAGGAAGGTGATCGACATGATGCCTATGATAGGAGCTAACAAGAGGAAAAAGGGGAGAAATAGAATATTCTCGAGCATGTTGAATAGCATCAAAATTGATTGTATATGAGTGTTCTGATGTGTGTGATTCTCGCATTTAGAGCATTTTAAAGTCGCTTTTGTGTTACTTTTAGTATTTTTTGTATTGTAGTTTTTTAAAATAAAACACCTTGTTTTTCGCGAGATATTTCTTCTTTGGAAAAAATTTTTACTTCTCCATAGACCCCATCGAATCCTGGATGAATGATGAGGTTTCCTTCCCGCATCCTTTTGATGCCTTCGACGATGCGATCTTCCGCGATTGTACGTAACTCTGCAAACGGCATGTGGAGGAGGAGTTGAAATTCGGGTGTGTGTTTTGTGAGTTGCTCGTATATTTGGTCGACTGCTTTGGTGTGTACATTTTTCTGAAGTGACTCAGCGATAATTTGCGCCAGCGGCACGACGTATTTGAATGGGATTCTTCCTTTTGAATTCTCTGGTTGATCTGAGAGCGCGTTAACACGATTGAGTACCCCGATCGTTAAACTTCGTCCGCATTTTGGACAGATATTTTTGTGCTTGTGAGATTCTTCCGGTGTAAAGCGAATGTTACAGTCGCGATGTCCATCAAAATGATATTTTCCTTCTTCCGGATAGAATTCTATCGTGTAGAGAAATTGTTTTGGATCGCGCGTTTTGATTATTTCGTATATCGCATCGTAACTTGGCTGCTCGAGTGCGAACACATCTGCTTCGCGCGCAAGATTTTCTACGGAGTGCGCGTCGGAATGAGAAAGAATCGCAAGGTTGTTCAGTTGTTTGAGACCCCAATTCATTTTTGGGTCTGACGACAAACCTGTTTCGATGGCGTAAATATACGGGGTCATTTCTTCGAAACAATCTTCGAGGTGATCGAATCCAGATTTAGAACCAAAGAGAGAAAACCACGGAGTCCATATATGTGCGGGAATCATAAGACAGCGTTCGTCGATCTCGAGACAGATTTTGAGAAGTTCTTTAACATCGAGTCCAAGAATCGGTCGGCCGTCAGATTTGATATTGCCGATTTCGTTGAGTTTCGTGTTTATTTTTTCTACTATAATGAGGTTTGGAGCTACGATGAGCACGTGAATACGTCGCGTCGCGTCGTTTTTTTTGTAGATACAGCTTATTTCTGTGGAGCAAATGAAGCGCGTCTTCGAAGTTTTATTTGTAAGTGAATACAACCCTGGTTCGGTTTCGACGAGTTGTTGTTTGAGTTCAGTAAACCAGCCGGGATGTGTAAAATCGCCCGTCGCAACAATGTCGATGCCTTTTTTTTCACACCACGCGGCGACGGAGTCAAGTGTCAGATATTTAGAGCATCCGCGTGAAAATCTTGAATGAATGTGAAGATCCAGAATGTATGGTTTCATAGAGTTGATTGATGGAGTGTAACATACCCCTTGTGTGCGTCATAGACTTATGTTGTATTTTCATTCTGAATATATTCTTACATATTACTTAAACGAATGACCCCATTAAAAAATTTTCATGACGCTTAACTGGTGTCTCAACTTCGGAAGACTCTTGAAAGTAATAACCTTGAATCCGTACTTTTTTGCTGCATCTGTGCTTCGTTCTTCATTATCAATATAAAGACAATTATTTGGCTCGACCGCAAATGCTTTGTAGACTTCATGAAAATTTTTTCTTGAGGGCTTAAGAGAGTCGAGGCTCCACGAGTAGAATTTTTTTTCTGATTTTTTTCCTGTTGCTGTGATGCGTCGTTGCTCGATGAGTTGCGCAATGCTTTTGAGACATTCAACGTCGCCTCCGAGTGTGATAGTGTGTGCGGTTGGATCAACGTTCCATGTTATTTCACGAAGCCCCTGGTTCGCAAGAGCTACGCATCGGACAATGAGGAGTCCCTTCACTTTACATTCATCCAGTCCCCTAGAAAAGTGTACTACAAGATTTGCTTTCATAGCGTTCTCCTTTTGGTTGGAATGTGCGTTGCCATTACTCTATCTGGATTTTGATAATAAAACAAAGACTCCCGTGTTGTGAGCGGGAGTCTTGATAATCCTGGCACTGACCTACTTTCACGCTTGTGGCACTATCATCGGCGCTGGCGGGCTTAACGGCTGTGTTCGGGATGGGAACAGGTGTTTCCCCGTCGCTAGAAGCACCAGAGTAAGAGTCACTTTGGATAGTGACTTCCACTCTGGGTTCCTAGAGTCCCGCGATAGTTGTTTCTGTTGTGAGTAGAATGAGCGTCGTGAGAATACCAATAACTATGAAAGTGGACACAAGTCGGAGTGCCATGGAATACGAAATATTTTTGCGCATGAAAATGCTGTTAATCTCTTCTCGAAGGGTGTTTCACAACACCACAAAGTGAATATGATTCAACATCGGTCTATTAGTACTCCTTCGCTTCACGCGTTACCGCGCTTCTACGTAGAGCCTATCAACCCGGTAGTCTTCCGGGGACCTCAAACGAAACCTTATCTTGAAGACAGCTTCACGCTTAGATGCTTTCAGCGTTTATCTTAACCAGACGTCGCTACTCGGCAATGCCCTTGGCAGGACAACCGATACACGGGAGGTCTGTTCTTCCTGGTCCTCTCGTACTGAGGAAGAGCCTTCTCAAGTTTCAACGCCCACAGCGGATAGGGGACCGAACTGTCTCGCGACGTTCTGAACCCAGCTCGCGTACCACTTTAATTGGCGAACAGCCAAACCCTTGGCAGCTTCTGCACCGCCAGGATGTGACGAGCCGACATCGAGGTGCCGAACAGCGCCGTCGCTATGGACGCTTGGGCGCTACCAGCCTGTTCGTGTTATTTTCTTCCTTAAGTTTCCTTAAGGCACTGACTATATCTTCATCCCGATTTTTATCGGGAGTACGGCGTATTATTCTGGGATTTAACCAGAATCTCGAGCTCTATTGCTGTATTGTTTCTCGCTCTCAGTCGATACGGGGTCACTCTGACATGGTGTCGGAGGACTTCCCACGGTATTACTCTTTCGCATTCGATGTATGCGAAGAGAGCTTCACCGTTATTAGCCGTATACTATTTCCATTCGTTACCGAATGAAAGGGACACAGAGTATGTATCCCCGGGGTAACTTTTATCCGTTGAGCTTCCGCCGTCCTATATCGAGAGTCCCAAGTACTTGCGTACTTAAAACTCGTAACGGTCGGATCACTAAGTCCCACTTTCGTGACTGCGCGGGATGTTCCCCTTGCAGTAAAGCTGGCTTTTGCCTTTGCACTATCCTCCGGATTTCCATCCCGGAGTAGCCAACCTTTGTGAACGCCTCAGTTACTCTTTATGAGGCCACCGCCCCAGTCAAACTACCCACCAGACACTGTCCTCCCCCCGGATTCACGGGTAGGAGTTAGAATTAAAATCGCATAAGAGTGGTATCTCATTGGCGACTCCATCCCAACTAGCGTCGGGACTTCAGAGTCTCCCACTTATACTGAACAAACGCAATCCTAAATCAATGCCAAGCTGTAGTAAAGCTCCACGGGGTCTTTCCGTCCAGCTGCGGGTTGCCCGCATCTTCACGGGCCATGCAATTTCACCGAGTCCCTCGTTGAGACAGTCCTCAAGTCGTTATGCCATTCGTGCACGTCGGAACTTACCCGACAAGGAATTTCGCTCTGACTTCCTTTGGAGTCCGGACTATATCTTCACCCTTCTTAACAGAAGGGGTATGGCGTGTAGTCTCTGAGGATTCCAGTAGTTTTGATGGGATTTTTCGATTCATCGTTTGAATGATGATGGCAATTTTTTTTAAACCCTTCATATTCTTATGTTCATTCTTTTCCATGAGCTCTAGGATTTTTTTGAATTTCCTAAAGTCATTTGCTTTTGCTGTTCTGAGTGAATTTTTATCGAAGAAGGGGATGATCTTTTTCCTTATTTCTTTTTGTGATCGTACGCAGTATTTAAGGAGATCTTCTGTGTGGTTATCATGTCTTCGGTTTCTATATATACTTCCACATCCGAAGTAATTTTTGAGTAGATTCAATGATTTTTACTTTTTTCTCCTTGTGTTACGACGAATTCAGGAAATACTTGCCAACCGAGCTTTGTCGTTTGGTTCCGGATGATACTTACTGAAAAGCATCCTTCACCATCTACAAATCCGGTAATCCATCCAATTACTTCTGGCCTTTCCTGCTGATTATCTCATTTCATAACTATGGTTTATTCTAACCCTAGTATTTTATAAGATTTTCCAGCATATAGCCACATTTTTTTTGACCATTTTACATTGCTGCAAAACGAGGCAGCGTTTGATATATAATCGTCCCAGTCCTTAAACACTCTTTTGCTTATTTTAGCTAAAAAGCGTTTAACCTTAGGACGATTATAGTTATCGCCGGCGTTCATCCGCGCTTCGGTTCGAGGCTTGCACCCCTCCCCTTAACGTTCGGACACTGGCCAGGCATCACCCCCTATACATCACCTTACGGTTTAGCAGGGAGCTGTGTTTTTGATAAACAGTCGCTTGAGGTCTTTCGCTGCGGCCCAATTGCCTTTCGGCGATCGGGCAGGCCTTATCCCTAAGTTACGGCCGTTGTATTGCCTAGTTCCTAAACGAAGGTTCTCTCGTACACCTGAGTGCATTTCGCACCCACCCACCTGTGTCGGTTTCCGGTACGATTACCGCACTGCACGCGTTTCACTTTTTTTCTTGGCACATCTTACTTCTGACTTGGGATTGTGTTTCCACTCTCCCTCGCTCGATGTTCCACTTGCGTGAAACACTGAGACATCAGTAGCCAAATAATGTTCAGAATTGGAATATGCGTCTGGTGAAACAACAGCACGGTAGTGCAGGAATATTAACCTGCTCTTCCATCACCTACGCCTTTCGGCCTCGGCTTAGGATCGACTCACCCTGGGACGATTTGCGTTGCCCAGGAAACCTTGGGTTTACGGTGGACAGGGTTTTCACCTGTCTTTTTGTTACTCATACCAGCATTCTCTCTTCTGTATCCTCCACCGTTCCTTTCGGTACGACTTCATCGGATACAGAATGCTCCTCTACCCCTCAGTATGCTTTCGCATACCGAAGTCGCATCTTCGGTACGAGGTTTGAGCCCCGTTACATCTTCGGCGCGCAATGACTCGACTAGTGAGCTGTTACGCTTTCTTTAAAGGATGGCTGCTTCTAAGCCAACCTCCTAGTTGTATAAGCCATAGCACTACCTTCTCCACTTAACCTCAATTTTGGGACCTTAGATGGCGATCTGGGCTGTTTCCCTTTTGACCTGTGAAGCTTGGCCCTCACGGTCTGACTCCTGTTATAACATCCTTTGGCATTCGGAGTTTGGTTAGATTGAGTAGGCAAAAAGCCACCCCAACCCATCCAGTGCTCTACCTCCAAAGGGGAATTAACAAGGCTAGCCCTAAAGCTATTTCGAGGAGAACCAGCTATCGCCGAGCTCGATTGGAATTTCTCCGCTACCCACAACTCATCCCAGAGTTTTGCACGGCTCACGGGTTCGGGCCTCCCCCCGATCTTCATCGGGGTTCACCCTGGTCATGGGTAGGTCGCACGGCTTCGGGTCTCGTAAGTAGAATCGTATCACCAATAAGCGCTGGCGAATGTGCGATCACTCAGTAAACTGAGTAACCAACTCGCTTGCGCATTATTAATGATGATCGCGCTTTTAACGCTCGCTTTCACTCTGAATACGTCCCGTAGGACTTATTCGAACTCTACCTACGAACTCACTGGCTCATTCTTCAATAGGCACGCTGTGAGGCATTCCTCTTGCGAGGCATAGCCCTCCAACGTTCTGTAAGCATATGGTTTCAGATACTATTTCATCCCCCTTCCGGGGTGCTTTTCACCTTTCCCTCACGGTACTGGTTCACTATCGATCATGCAAAGTATTGAGCATTAGGTCATAGTCGACCTGGCTTCCCATAGGATTTCACGTGTCCCATGGTACTCGAGAATACCTACCATAGAGTACAAAACACTTTTTAAATACAGGGCTGTCACCTTCTATGGCCTCCGTTTTCCACGGCGTTCTTCTAAGTATTTTGTTTGTTAAACTCTATCTTGGATCAATACGCTCCAAACGTAAGTCTCTCACAACACCTTTATAACAGCAGCGTATCACTTCTCTCCCTAACACGAAGTTAGAGTACGTTGTAAAGGTTTTTGCTGCTCCCTTTTCGTTCGCCACTACTCAGGGAATCGCAATACCTTTCTATAAGGAGCGCATTCGCTTTTGGCGTGCGCCAATCTTATAGAAAAGTATTGATAATTTCTTTCTTTTCCTCTAGCTACTAAGATGTTTCAATTCACTAGGTTGTCCTCATGCACCTATGAATTCAGTGCATGATTTCCGATCTTCTATCGGAAGGGTTTCCCCATTCGGAGATCTTCGGATCAAAGGTTGCTTGCCACCTCCCCGAAGCTTATCGCAGGCTGCTACGTCCTTCATCGGCTTTGCATGTCTAGGCATCCACCATATGCTCTTGCTTGTTGAATCATAAACACTTCGTAATGTCGTGATTATGATTGTGTACGAGAAGAGATTCGGTCTATAATTGCATTTTCATGCGTTGATTAAATTGTCAAATAGCCGGTTTTTCAGCAGTAGTTTTTCTTACAGCACATCGCTAGGCAAAAATGAAATTGGTGTGAAGTGGACGGATTTTGCGCAGAGTGTGGGGTAAGAAGCTCTTGTGGTGATATCACACAATGGCTCTGAGATCAAAAAAGTCGCTTTTTTCAGCGACCTTTTTGGCAGGCAAAAATATATGATCAGTCGCTGAATGCACGTTGAGATGAGTGAGCGGTTTTCATATAGTTTTACCTAAATGTTAGGTGAAATTATTGTAGTTTGTTTCTTTTACCTTGTCAAATTTTTGCAGAGGCGTCTCCAGTAATAATAGAACTTCTGGCTCATAGCTCTAAGCAGCCTTGCTATGGGGAGTTTTAATGCTTTTGAGGCTTCTTCCCCTTGCAGAAGTGCTCCAATTGGACATTTTGGGACATTGCAAAAATTCGTGAGAGGAGGGGTAGTGGCTCCTTAAAATCCTCACCATCTCTCCAGTCGTTTCACAGCCATGCTCCTTCTTCCACTTGAAACGCATGTAACTGACAAGCGTGTAACCCAGATATGCCAAGCTCACATGATGGTTGATCGCCGCAAAAACCTGATACTGAAATGCATTGAGCCCGCACCATTGCTTGAGGTCGCGGAACATCACCTTAATGCGCTTTTCCCGATTCGTTTCTTCTTTCATTCTTGTTCTCTGAATTTGTTTGACGTTTTGTTTGACATATTGACGTCCAACATGTCAGCGATGTCCTACGCTAAAAGATTCGCCACTTTGCCATCCAAAATAGCATATCTTACACTTGCATTCAAGACTTTTGTTTACCGTTTCCCGTTTTTGTGAGAAGTGTGGGAAAAGAAAAGACCCCAGCTTCCAAAACAAGCCCCAACATCTCGAAACTCAAAAGGGGTCTTTCAGAAACCAGGGTCAGCTAGTACCAAGTTGACCTTAGCATGTCTTAAAAATTCGGTCAAGTCGATGTACAGGATGACCACCTCGTGTGCAATGGGTAGGACTTTTGAGCAACTTCTAAAGGGGTTGAAAAATTGAGTGATTCATGGGGTCTGATGGTATTGTAGGTGATGAGCCATGAAGTAAGGTTCCTGTTAAAAATATGTGGATCAGGATGGTAGTTTCCCCAATGCAGGAACTCCTCTTTGAGGGTACGGTTAAACCGTTCATTGATGGGATTATCTTTCGGGGTTTTCGGTCGGGACCAGTAATGGATAAGTTGTTGCTTCTGTACAGCTTTTTCAAAGTATTTCTTGAATTCTGAACCATTGTCGGTGTGGATGTTCTGAACAGAGTTATTCAGGAGAAAGAATATCTTTCGTAAGAAATCCTCAGCTGTTTGGGAGTTATGTCTGCTGTACATCCACGCATAGGCAAACCGAGAATGATGATCAATGCCGGTGATGATGTAACGCTTCTGGTTGTTTTTTTGAAGAATGATGGAATCAAAGTGGAGAAGGAATCCCGTCTCTTTCTTGGTGGTAGTCAGTTCGGTGATTCTTTTCCTTACCTGGCCTGTTTTTCGCTTGTTTGAGATTCTTTTCTTCTTCTTCCGGAAGTACAGATGATAGTCTTCAATGACTCTTTGGATATACCATTCTGTGATCGTTTCTTGATACCTACGCTCATACAGAACTTTGAGCTTTTTCTTCCCCCAACAAGGATACTCTTTTCGTAAAGAGATAATGCGTTCATCCTTGGCCCAGATGCCCTGACGTTTACGTACACGCCGGGGCCTTGTACCCTGACTTTCCAGATTTCGAAGGTTGTTTGGATCAAATTTCCTGAGCCACTTGCCGAAGGTATTGCGATGCAGGCCAAAATGACGGGATACCAGAGCACCGTTCTCCTTGGCCGTCGTGAAGTAATAGATCATCCATTCCAGACGGAGACAAGCTGCCTTTGAAAGCTTCAAAGTGAGAGCAGTCTTTCGCCAGAGGTCATACGGATCAATCACCGAAGCTTCACGTTTCAGTGCTTTTCGATAGGGTTCGTAGGCTTGAGGCATATATGAACAGAAATAATGATTCTTGCTCATATCCTACCAGATTGCTTACTTTCTCAAGTGCACACGATGTATCTCATCTTATTCAGTCGAAGGTTTCGAGAGGTTGGGGCAGGAGGGTAAGAAAATACCCCAAATACCTCACAACCCCAAAGGCATCGCCGCACGTCCCATCATTCCTCTCTGGCGCTGTCCTTCTGCCGGGGGCAATCAGCGTGAAGAAGCGATCATTGCTGGAATGGATACTCGCTGGCTGGCGGAGCGGGTGGAAGAGATCGAAGCCTTCCTCGAAGCCTGGATCGAGTGTACAGAGGAAGACTTGAGGTCGGTGGTTGCGCCGTTGGAGTGGAAAACCTATCTCCTACTCAAAAGCGGAAAACGCTCTGAAACCCAAAGCACGGAGAGGAAAAACCTGTCCGTGCTTTGGGTTTCAGAGCGTTTTCTTGTATCGCCTGCGGTCATCGAGATCCGAGAGTAGCTCGATGTATCCGAGCTTCTTGATCTTTTTCTTGATGTCGCAGACGACCTTAGAAACATTGCGCAATCGAACGTTGCGTAATTGAACTTGGACTTTTTTGATGATCTCCGGGTTTTTTGTGCCTTTCATCCTCTCTGAAAAAACAATTTTTTGTTCCTCGCTCAGCGTTTTGAACAACGCTTCCCTCTGCTGAGCGAGGGCTTCCAAAGAACGCTGTTCTTCGGTGATGTCTTGCTGCCGGCGTTGTTCTCTCTCGGCAAGTTCATCAGAATCGTTTTTTGGTTGGGTATCTACTCTCGTGATCAGGCGGTTTTCTTCTTCCCGCAACAGCACGCAGGCGACGTTCCACGCGCGCCACTTACGGTAGGTGTGGGCGTTACGCATCCTGCCCTCCTGTTCCCCAGAACCCATCGCAACCATCGGACCCTGCATAAGTTAAGATACATATTGCACTCCTTAACCACACAAGGAGTATGTAAATTATCAGAGTATCGTTCGGAGTAAGGGGATTTGCCCGATTGGCAGACTATGCCATACGGTATGAGCGTATGGTATCTGACAAAGCCAAAAGCAAGGCTCGGATACTCGTATTCTGGGAAAAATACGGCATTGAGGCTACGATGGAAGCCTTTGCGGTAAAGAAAAGGACACTGTACTGGTGGAAATCTCAGGAAAAGAAAGGTGGTGGAAAGCTGACGGCGCTCAATGAGCAGTCCCGGAGACCAAAACATCTCCGCACACGGCAATGGCCAGGGGGAATCAAAACTGAAATGAAACGCCTTCGCAACGAACATCCCAATCTTGGCAAAGAGAAAATATACATCTTTCTCCTCAGATTCTGTTCGGAAAAGAAACTTGATTGTCCCTCGGTTTCCACCATTGGTAATCTCATCAGGGATATGGGTGGACTCAGGACATTCCCCGTAAAAGTCCGTCACAACGGTGACATCGTTCCCAGAAAACGAGTCAAAAGAGCCAGAAAACCCAAGGATTTTCAAGCACAGTACCCCGGACACTGTGGCGCGTTTGATACCGTGGAAAAGATCATTCATGGATCCCGGCGCTATGTCATCACCTTCACGGATCTGTATTCACGCTTTTCCTTTGCCTTTGCCACGGTAAGTCACGCTTCAGCTGCAGCGAAAGAGGTGTTTGCCATGGTGAGATTCCTGTTTCCGTTTGAACTGAAGTATATCCTTACCGATAATGGCTCTGAATTTATGAAACATTTTGATCAAGAGGTCAGGAAATTCCACAAAGAACACTGGCATACCTATCCCAAAACCCCCAAGATGAACGCTTATGCCGAAAGATTCAACAGAACCATTCAGGATGAATACATGGATTTTCATGCTTCAGAACTCCTCAACCCCACTCATTTTAACCTTGGTCTGATGAAACAGCTCATTTGGCACAACACCGAACGGCCGCATCACGCTCTCAACCTCAAAACCCCGGTGCAACACATACAGAACTACCTGGTAACCAACGCTTATCAATTACCTTATCAACCTCAGGAGTGCAATATGTACCCGAACAACAGTCAACAGGTCAAGCTCCTCATTGCAGGCCGCTATCATACCATTGACCTCCTTTTCTACCACAGGGATCTCCAGTGTCTCGTTGTGGTGGATCTCAAAAACGAAAAATTCAAGGATGCTCATGTCGGGCAGATGAACAAATACCTCACCTACTTTCGAGAACACGAAAAACGGCCCTGGGAACGTGATCCCATCGGCCTTATCATCTGCGAGGAACGCAACAAAGAAGAGGTGCATTACGCCCTCGGTGGACTTGAAGAAAAGATTTTTGTGGCGGAGTATAGGACGAAGCTGCCGACAGAAGAAGAAATCGAAAAGCGGTTGAAGAAGTTGAAGTAGAGAATCACGACGAACGTGACTCTGAGGCTTTCTGGGCAGCCTCCTTCTTCCTGCGCCAGTAGTCGAGGTAGGAGAACCAGGGGGCGAAAACGAGCAAAAAAGAAACTATCCAAAGGTAAAAGAAGATGCTATCGAGTATTTCATACGTAAGACCAGCCTCACATGCAGATATGGGGAGGCATGGATAGCCTTCATTTTCCCAAGGTATTTGTGCATTAGCAATGAAAGGTCTGAAAACGCGGCCCCACACTAAAAGGAAAATGAACCACCAGAGAGGCAGTAAAAGGAAGAATTTCTCTCTTAAGTTGAGGGCTGACGGATAGTCCGTTCGCTTTTTTCTTTTTCTTAGGAAATACAGCGGATAGAGGGCTATGATTCCGGCGAGGAATGTTGGAAGATAGAAGGCAAAAATTCTATAGATAATTCGTCCGTTTGCATCTTTGATGTGGCTTTCGACAGAAAAAAAATCACTGTATTCAGAAAGCCAATAAATAAGGAGCATGATAAGGAAAACGAATATTGAAGCGAGTATTTGAAAAAGAACATAATGGCCTGGTGCCATTTTGGTTCTGATTTGCATATATTTTAGGTGAATATTCTTTGACTCGATTCTACCATATTACTGGAGAAAACAGGTAATGAAGCAGGGATTATTTTCGTGGATTTTTGTTTGCATTATTTCATTCATCCTTTCTCCGAGTTGTCCATTCCTACCACCTCAGGAAACCATCGACGAAACAGGTGGAACACTTACGGCAAGGAATGGTACCATAAGGTGGACTGCTTTATCAAGACAGGAATATGAGAGATAGAAGATAGTGTCTGGAAATTAAATTGTGAAGGAAATTCACGGTTTGATTTTTTGACAGTAAACCTTTTCCGGTGTGATGTTGTTCAGTGACTGATGTGGACGCTTGGTGTTGTAGAATCGGAAGTAATCGGCCAATCCCTGTTGAGCTCCCTGGAACGTGGCATAGGATTTGAGATAGACATTTTCATACTTGACCGTACGCCACAACCTTTCGGTAAAGATATTGTCCATGCATCTGCCTCGGCCATCCATATTGATCTGAACGTTGTTGGCCGTAAGAAGTCCGGTGTAACAGGGTGAGGTGAAATGACTACCCTGGTCAGAGTTGTGAATATCCGGCACGGCGTTTTTGAGCGCTCGCTGCAGATTCTCCGTACAAAAACTCATGTCCAGATTTTCCGATACCTGCCAGGCAACAACGTACCGGGAAAACCAGTCCAGCAGGACTACAAGATAAACAAAACCTTTTTCCAGTCGTATGTAGGTGATGTCCGTACCCTGAGATGTGATTGGGATACTGCGCCGTGATGTCTTTGAGGAGGTAAGGATAGCGACGGTGTTGCTGATCCGGATGACTGAGATTTTTGGCTTCTTTTGGGTAAAGAGAGGTAAGTCCCATCTGACGCATCAGGCGCTGAATGTGTTCCCGACAGATGCTCATGCCATACCCCTTCCTGAGCTCATATTTCATGCGCCGGGAACCGTAGAAAGGGTATCGGGTGTAGATTTCATCCAGAGCGTTCATGGCCGTGACATCAGCGGTATTCATGAACGGCTGATACTATAGACTGCTGCGTGAAATATTAAGGAGCTGGCTTTGCCGGGCAAGGCTCACCTGAGCATCGTTACGATCCACGAATTCTCGTCTAGCCGGAAGCGGTAAATGGCTCAAGCTTTTTTTTAAGCCAGGTCAGTTCCATGTCTCGCTGACCGATCACTTTGTACAGTTCTGCGATGAGCTCTGTTCCTGGGTTTGATGCTGCTTTCTACGCTTGTCAGAGAATACGTCCTTCATTCCCGTAAGAGCCTGTTTTTTCCACACTCCGATCTGGGTGGGATGCACCTCAAAAGCAGAGCTGATCTGATTGATACTTTGTTCTCCTTTGATCGCAGCGAGAACAACCGCTGCTTTCTGTTCAGGACTGAATGTTTTTTTCATATACATTATTATACCAGTTTTTCCATCTTATATACCTGTCCAACTTCTCCAGTCCATTATAGTCCTCTATCCTATGCTCGATACTATGTTCTATGCCAGCAATGGCAGGCCTGTCAGCAAACTCTATGCTGATCTATGCAATGAATTGGATATTGCAAATTACCACTTCCTTTCAGCTATACAACGGAAACTCAATCCAGCTCTCGAAGACTTGAAAGCACAAGGGGTATCTCGCCAAGTGGGAATACTCTGAAGCCCAGGATGGTGGTTATAAGATCACCTTCTGGCCTGGCAAACGCTACTTCGTTATCCATGGAAAGAGACTCAAAGGTTCTATAATAAGGGGATATTCATGAATAAGCACAATTTTTTGTGCATTTTGACAAGAATGAGTTTCGTTGCTATCTTTATTTCCATGCATATACAAGTCACACATAAGGTAGGTCGTGGACATCTCCAGAATATCTGGAGCGTTGTTTACTTTTTTATTGTACTCCCTATTGTTCCGGTGGCTCGTATGCGTAGCATGTATAGGATGTAGAAGATTCCATTCAAAGTTTACGCAAATCATAGCCACCGCGAGTAAGCGGTGTTTTTCGTTCTTGGGGTGTGGAGGAGTAATGTCTCAACTTGTCCAAAGAGCGCTGATATTTACAAGTGTTTTGGAGGAGCGCTGTTTGGGCGAGTGGAGTCGAGGTCTGTTGAGTTTTATGTCTCGCCCGCTGCAAATTTTTTGAACTGAAATAAAGGGAGATAAAGAAGATGCTGTTAACCGTTTTGAGTTACGAATTGATGTCCGGCGATTTGTGGAAACCGAGTGCAGAATACTTGCAGGAGTTGCGGGCTCGGGAGGCGGCGGAAGCTGAGGCAAAGGAACGGAGAGAGGTGGCAACAAAGAAAGACGTCGCACCTGATGCACGTCGCACGTCCGCGGAGATCCCCTATTCATGGATTGGATTCAACTCCTGAAGGACGAGTTTCTCGTTTGTAGAAGATTCGTCTGGGCATTCTGTCCCTTTTTGAGAATCCTCTTCGGAAGCACATCGAATGTACTCGTGCTTTTTGAGGAGGATTCTATTATTTTATGAGACTTGTTGCGTTGTAATTTTTCGAATTGCAGAAGAAAGTGATGAGCGAGCAGAGAGGAAGATTATATTTTCGAAGCACACTGTGCCCTGTAAGTGCTTCGAAAATATAATCTTCCTCTCTGCTCTGCTATCATTCTTGTCAATCCTTAAAAATAAAAAAATCCCGAATTCTGCCAGCTTTGCTTGACAAAAAAATTGCTCGATCTTACACTACACACTAGTTTGTGGATGATGAAGAATGATTTTTTCCTATGATAAGTAAAGCCACACAACAATTTCATATGCGTTGTCATGACTGGTATGTCAAGGCGTTTATTATTGTTACCCTTGTACTTCGCCGGTGGCTTTCTTATTTGACGTTTCGCATGAATGCATAAAGTTTCAGTAAGAATCAAATAAGCAGAGCCACCCAAAAGAGGTGGCTCTTTCGGTAATTGCGACGAGAGAGGCACTGCATTATAAGGACGGAGGTTTTTAGAATGAAGAGGTTTTTAGAATGAATATGTGTGTCGCAAGGAGAGAACGCAAGTATTCAGGCTAAAAGCCTGTAGCACATCGAAAATTTGGTCAGAATTTTTCGTCTTTTTGCAAGAAACGGATTCGAATACAACACTACATTCAAGACAAGGAGGATCATGATGTCGACAACCGATGATACTGACAAGCGGCTTTTGCAACTTGCTGAACTGCGTAAGAAACACGGTTTTCAAGGACAAAGGAGTGCAGGGCAATGGAGTAAGGGTGTTCTTGCTCAGCAAAGCGGCTCCATGGAGGAACTTCCAGCTCAGCAGACACAGTGGCCAAAAAATGCGCTGCTCTATAATCTGCTGTCACAGAAATTTGGATTCCTGGGTTTCAACTGGGAAGCGAAGGAGAAGGTATGGAAAGGCAGTACGAGAAGATTCGTAGACTTCGTTGGCTACCCAATGGTCGCTGGGTACCATCCCTCGCTTACTGAACTTGCATTCATGCCCATTGAGCTCGTCGATAACTTTGAAGAAGCGCAGGGCATGACAGCAATCAGAGCTATGGAGGGGCTCACAGCAGTAGGTTTCGAGAACAAACGAGCGCGGATGGATGCTACAGGAATCGGATACAAAGGCATGTCCGGCGTATCCTGGATTCCGGCGCTCGAGCCGATCGTGTTACCGACTGAGTTGCGCCAGCAACTACAGAGACTTGCAGATGCAGTTTTGCTTCTCAACGATGCGGTGACCGCATGTTACACTTCCGATTCTGCACTGCAGGATCTCCTCACGCGTAATGTTCCTTCTCGGATTCCTCAGATCATGGCGCCGGGAACAGTGGATGTCATTCGCCCTGATATTGTCATCGTTCGTGAGAAGGATGGATTCCGTCCTGTGGTGACTGAACTTGAGAGCGCGCCCGCGGGTATGGGCATGCTGCATGCGATGGAGGTTGGTTACGGTGTTGACACGACAATGTTGGATCGGTTCATCGAATACCTTGATGGGCGTCAGTACGTCATATTCGCTACTCATCAGTGGGCAGAATACACTTTCGAACTCGCGGTATTCTGCCAGGCGCTCCGAACCAGAGGAGTTCCAGCGTGGATCATCTTCGATCGACTTCTTGAAACCGTTCAGGAGCATGCGAGAAAGACCTGGCAACTACCGCCGAATGCGCCTGAGCATGTGTGTAACGCATGGGATACGGATTTTCTTGGCCGCATCACACGACTTGGATTCCGCGAATTCATTCGTGGGAGTCACGAATTGCCGAAGCAGTTCGATGATCGTACGGTTGTGTACCGCTTTGGATACTTCGACAACTTCAGTCGGGGAACGCTGGAACAGATGCTTGAGTGGCAGCAGCAAGGCATAACCGTCATCAACCCTGTGCAATTTCCTCTCGAATCCAAAGTGCTCATGGCAGCGATTGGTATTCCAAGTGTCCGACGTTGGATCACTGAACGGGATGAGGAGGCCGTATGGGTACTTCAGACTTGTCTTGCGGAAACCCGGCTCCTGAATGGTTGTACCGAGACTGAGTTGAGCGAGTACACGAACGATCGTCCGTTCTGGATCAGCAAATACGCTGCCTGGGATGGCAACAATCAATCTTGGGGTTCGCGGTCACTTGAGGTCGGAGCGCAGCATTTGGTTTCTGGATGGGAGGGGATTCTGAGACAGCGGCGAGAGTGCGCGTGGCCTGTAGTCGTGCAACACATGATCAACTCCGCAAGATTTACTGTCGGGTGTGTGAATAGCGATGGAAAAATCGCGATCAAAACCGATCTGCGAAACCGTCTGACCCCTTTCTTTCTGCGCGGCAAGGACGGTAAAGCGGTCATGACATCCAGCATGATTACTCTTCGTGGAAACACGATTCGGATCCATGGCGCGACTGATGCTGTGGAGACGTTGGTCGTTTACCGCGATTGAACCTCAACATCAACTCAACGTTTAACAACGGGTTGCATACTTCTCTTGTAAAAGACGGAGTGTGCAACTCACACACGGAGGAGCAATGGAACAATTCAACATTCCCGAACACTACGACGTCATGGCAGATCTGGACCGTGACGTTCATGATGACATCGAACTTTCCAGATCAGAAGCGGCGCTCGCAGTAAGTCTCATTCAAGAGAGTACTGGCAGCATTCCCAGGTCGGTTTTTCTGCCGTGCTTTGGGACCGGCCGGCACATTGTCCCACTCTTCAAACTCGGCGTGAAGAAAATCACAGGTGTCGATTTGTCAGCCACATGCATCAAGAAGGCGCTCACACACCTTACTAGGTTGAATGGGGGAAACATCGTTCAACTCACGCTTGCAGATCTTCGTTCGTGGTACACGAATGAAGAGTTCGACGCAGTGTTGCTGCTCGGCAACTCTTTTGCCGACATTATCGATCCATCCCAACTTACATTGTTTACCGCTGGGATGCTCCGATCCCTCAAGTCCGGCGGGGTCTTCGTGATGGACTATATCGGAGAGAGATACCTTGAACGCTGTAGAACTGCGCGTCAGAGTACTTGGCATGCTGTACTCAACGGTGTCCCGGTGCTTGATTGCCGCGTCCCGAAGTATGATTCGGAACATCGTGTACTGCAGATCGATGTTCGTGTTGAAGCGCTTGAGACTCACGAGCTTGTGTGGACGGGTTTCTATCAGAAGCTCATTCTCACACCTACCGAACTGATTCAGCGCTTTGGCGCACGTAGTGTCGAGCTTCAGCACATCGGTCTCGCAGACGAACTGAATCCATATTACAGTGCGGTTGATTCGAAGCATCCCCTCCACGCCATCCACGGTGGCGATCTCGGGATGTTGCAGGAGTCAGACTGGTGGGTCGGACGAAAGATGAAGTAACGGACCATGCGCTAAACTCGCGAACATGTGAACTCCTGATCCTGACTTTGAAATTTTGACCTTTTACTGCTTGTATCTGATGGACGAGTTTTGCTACACAACAAAGCTCGTCCATCCTCATCGTTTTTTAGAAAAAAGTAAATGAAAATAGATATTCCATCATCTCTTTTCACTTATTTTTTTCAAGATCAACATGTCATCCATCGAACGACTCAAAAAAACTTTTCTTGAACTCATTGCGATCAATGAAGTGTATCCCCATGAAGAAGAGATCATTCGTTATGTCACTCGTAGACTTGATGCAGCGAAAATTCCATGGCAATTGGACCAGTTTAAAAATATTATCGCCAAAAGAGCCGGTGAGGGTGAACCTACTATGATCTCAACTCATCTTGATATTCCGGAACCCGCGCCAAACGTGAAATATTTTATTGATGGTACGCGCATTTCAGCAGATGGAACGAACATACTTGGCGCTGATCCAAAAACTGGACTTGCGGTAATTTTGGAGTTACTTGATGAAATACAGGCAGAAAATAAAGCATATCGTCCCATAGAAATTGTTTTAACGCGTGGCGAAGAACGCGGACTCCTTGGCGCTGCGGCTTTGGACTATTCTTTAGTGCAGTCAAAAATGGGACTTGTGTTGGATGAAGATGGACCGGTCACGCAAGTCGTTACGCAAGCCCCAACATTTGTGCGTATTATGATTGATATTATTGGAAAAATTGTGCATCCTCGCGAGCCAGAAAAAGGAGTGAATGCGCTTCAGGTCGCGTGCGAGGCGTTACATCAAATTCCTTGCGGTTATAGCACGAAAGGCGTCACGTGGAATATTGGTATTTTCAAATCAGGCACGGCCGTGAACAGCGTCCCAGGTAGAGCTGAGTTAATTGGCGAAATGAGAAGCTATGATACGCAACTTGTGCTTTCAGAGGCAGCACGAGTGCAACAGGTATTTGAGGACACTGCAAAAAAGTACGGTGGGCAATGTCATTTTCAAAGTACCTTTGAATTTGAGGGATACAAGCTTGAACGAAAACACTCGCTTTTTGAACGACTCGAGGAGACTTTCAAACGTATGCATCTCACACCCAATTATTTTTCAACCTATGGCGGTTCCGATGCGAATGTTTTTAATACGAAGGGGATTCGATGCGTCCCTCTTGGTTCGGGATATTATCATGCTCATGAATATACGGAGTCTGCTTCGTTGAAGGATATGGACACGATCAAAACATTTCTCAAAAATTTTTTCGTCGTGGAAGATCGAGTTGTGTAAAACTAACATTTATGTTCGCGCTTTTTTGCCAAGCTTAGTTTTGTTATGCGTCTTGTTTGGTTTGTACGAGGGTTGGTGTGTTTTGCACTTGGTTTGACAAATGGCGGTGTTTGGTCTTCAATACTGATACTTTTTCGTACATTTTCACGCAGTGATAGAAAAGCCTGTGCTTCGTGGTTGAAGTGCAGGTTGAGTATATCTCCACCAGCTTTTTGATCGGCAGACGCAAGTCGCTGAATCTGGTATGGATGAGTTCTGCGTGCTACTCCACGTTTTTTTGTGTATCAAGCAAAAGGCGTGCAAGGAGTAGGATCATGACTTTAGAGGTTGATGCAAAGGTTCGTGCGTTCCTTGGGAATGCGCGAGCCGAGTATGTCCCTCGAGAGGACCTATCCGGTTCTCGGTACACTCTCACTAAAGAGGGATTGTACTGGGAGGATTCGGATACGCAAGGTCAACATCCTTCGGGCTGGTTCGTGCGGGAGCCCTATATGGCGGGCTTGCTCGATCTGTCCGGAGGTCTTGGGTACGGTGCTGATCCGTGGGGTTCCATGTGTGGTGTGCAGGTGCTTCCGTGTCGGTGTATTGCGGAAGATGGAGATGGAGAGAAGCAATGGGAGTTCGGGCTGTTTCGTGGGAACCCTTTCGGTGCCTTCGGTAAGCCTCTCTTGCGTCCCGTGACTCAGGATTGGCTGTACCGGGATGAGCTGCCGAACGGTACGTTGCTCTTCGCAGGACAGCACGCACCGAACTTGGCGCGTCTCACTGGCCTCTACGAGTATCGTGTCGTGCAGGTGGACGAGCATTACGATCCATCGGACATGATTTGGTTCAGGTTTGATGAGATCGGAGCGCTCATTGAGAACGAGGCGGTGCGGACGGCTGAACTCCTTTCGTTGTTGTGTCTTGTGCAGGGCGGTCGTTACGGTATCTTTACGGATGGTTTATGGACTCCGCGCTTGGATCGGTCTGAGTTTGCGAGGAAGCTCGTGGAGCTCGAGGCGCGTGGGAAGCCGGCTGTGTTCCGTTCGGGAGTGTCGAGTCGAACAACGGATTGGCGGGTGCGGCGAGCAGGTTTCGCGCACAAGGATGGTCGGTTTTTTACAGTGAAGATCGTGACCTGTGATATGAACGGTGAGGCGCTCGAGTTTCCCGGCGTCTTCGAGGAAGCAGTCGTGTACACCGAGGCGGACTGCGAGAAGCCGGTTGGTGAAGTACAGTTGCCGGTACGGGTTGTTGATGGCCACGTAGAAGTTGGTCTCACGGCGTGGAACCGGCCGGGTAACGGAGGTGCAACTGTTTTCATCGCGCCTCGCGCGAGTGTGTCGAATGTGGCACAGCTTCCGGATCAGGAACGCAGCAAGATCATGTTGAGCAAAGAGTTTCATACGTACGTCTCGGCGCTTACCGGTCTCGTGGTAGGGCGTGTCGTTATAGAGCCGGCCTATAAGAACGTCACCTGGTTTACTCTTGACGAGCTCCTGCTCCTTGCGGAACGCCGCGAGGTGTGTGATATTTCGACGCTCTGGCTCATACGCTGGGTGCAAGCCCATGAAGGCCTCGTTCTGTGTCACGACGGTCCGCCGTTGATTCAGGAGGATACGGCTATCATTTCCTGATCCTGCACACACGCCGCTTCTGCTATGAGCAGTCGTTTCGTTCTTTAGTCTCTAAGAGTCCCAATTTTTGCTGCAGCAAGTTTGCATGTTTCACACATCGCAATCGCTGAAAGCAATGGTTGGGACTTACTTTTTTCTGTCATTTTTCCTCCCATCTTCACAATTTTTTCCAAAAGTGCACCAGGGCATCTTCTTTTTTAAATCCAAGTGCTTTGTGCGCGCGAGTACTTTTTATATTTTTAACTGGCGTGTCAGATGCTATTTCTTTACAACCTTTTTGTCTTGTCCATTTTTCTGCCTCTTGGACGAGCTTTTTTCCGATGCCCTGATTCCGAAAGGAAGATCTTACATACCAACCTTCTAGATATCCTACTGGCTGGTGATGACATCCCGGAGCGTATTCACGGAGCGAAACTTCAAGAAAACCGACCAATTTATGATCGCTCGTCTCTGCCACAAAGACGATATTTTCTTGCGGATGTTTTATAATTTCAACTACTTCATCGTGATGTACTTTTTTTGAATGACTCGGCCACAGTGCGTATCGCATGCGCAGCCATTCGTTTCGATCATTTTTTTCTATTTTCCGAATATGGATTCTCATAGCTGGAATTAAATTGATTCAGGAGTGCGTCTTATTTTTACGAATATATCATATCGAGAGAATTATTTTGTGTCTACTCAAAAATTTTTTGACAAACTCATCCGTTTAGGGTATTTTATATGTATCTTTTCGCTGCTTTAAGTTTATAGTGAGCAGCGTTTTTCAATACGCGAAGTGATACTTGTCTTTTCGCGGTTTCACTTCAAAGTATTATTTTCCACTGAATATATGCCGCAAAATATACGTAACATCGCCATTATCGCTCACGTTGACCATGGGAAAACTACTTTGGTGGATGCCCTGTTGCGTCAATCGCGTGTGCAATTGGATAAAGATGTCGCCGGTCGCGAGCTCATTATGGACAGCAACGAATTGGAGCGCGAACGCGGCATTACTATTTTTTCAAAGAACGCAGCTGTGCAGTGGGGCGATACGAAGTTGAATATTATTGATACTCCTGGGCATGCCGATTTCGGCGGTGAGGTAGAGCGCGTTTTAAAAATGGCTGAGGGGTCGATACTCCTCGTTGACGCGAAAGAAGGTCCAATGCCGCAAACAAGGTTTGTGCTCAAAAAAGCTTTACAGTTGCATCACAAAATTATCGTTGTGATCAACAAGATTGATAAACCTGACGCGCGCTGTGATTTTGTGTTAAATAAAACGTTTGATCTTTTTTTGGAATTAGGTGCGGATGACGCTACTGCTGATTTTCCTGTGATTTATGCTGCTGGGAAACTCGGTAAGGCGGGTCTTACGTCAGACCTCTCTACAATGCAGGACGTTACTCCGCTCTTTGAAGCCATCGTAAAATATATACCGGCCTCCGCAGGTGATTCGGAGAAACCAATGCAGATGCTTGTGACGAATATCGGCTATGATAGTTTTAAGGGTCGTATTGCGACTGGGCCTGTGTATAACGGTGTACTGCGTGCCGGGAATGATGTGATGCATATCAACCGTACGGGTGTCATGAAAAAGTGTCGTTTGCTTTCGGTGATGCATTTTGCTGGCCTCAATCGCGTTGAAGTTACTGAGGTTCCGGCTGGTGATATTGCTGCAGTCGCTGGCATTGCAGACGTGAATATTGGAGAAACGATCGCGTCTGTGGATCATCCGGAAGCGTTGCCGCTTTTGGATATCGAAGAACCGACCGTGAAAATGACGATCAGCGTGAATGATTCTCCTTTTGCCGGCAAGGAAGGACAGTTTGCGACTTCGCGGCAGATTCAGGAGCGACTTTTTAGGGAACTTGAAACCGATATGGCTTTGCGTGTTGAAACGATTCCCGACGGGCGTTGGAATATTGCCGGTCGGGGTGAACTGCATTTGGCGATATTGATTGAAAGGTTGCGTCGGGAAGGTTATGAATTTCAGGTTTCGAGGCCGCAGGTGATCACGAAGCAATCGCATGGAAAGACGT
Source organism: Candidatus Kerfeldbacteria bacterium RIFCSPLOWO2_02_FULL_42_19 (assembly GCA_001818315.1). Lineage (GTDB taxonomy): Bacteria > Patescibacteriota > Patescibacteriia > HO2-48-17 > HO2-48-17 > WO2-43-9. The sequence goes on along the minus strand of MHKF01000010.1, from coordinate 17,894 downwards.
TGACCCCGTATGAGCGAGTTTTCGTCGAAGTGTCAGAGGCTTATTCGGGTATTGTCATTCAAAAACTCGGTGTGAGACGTGGTGAAATGACAGATATGCGTACGGAAGTTATGGATGCACACGCCGAGCATGCTACTGTGTTTTTAGAATTTCTGATTCCAACCCGTGGGCTATTTGGGTATCGCACGGTATTTCTTACTGATACGCGTGGTCTTGGGATCATCAATACTATCTTTGAAGATTTTCGTGTTGATCCAGGCAATTGGCGTGAACGCGATCAGGGATCGCTTGTTGCGTTTGAGAGCGGTGTAACGAATATGTATGGCTTGCTCAATGTCCAGGATCGAGGTGTGTTGTTTGTTGGTCCGGGAGTTTCCATATACGAAGGACGAGTTGTAGGGCAACATTCGCGACCGGGAGATTTGCGAGTGAATGTTTGTAAGACGAAACGATTGACCAACATGCGCTCAAAGGGCGAGGGGAGTGATGAACATTTTCGAACCCCACGACAGATGGGTTTAGAAGACGCGTTAGAATATATCGGTGATGATGAGCTTGTAGAAGTGACGCCAAAGAGTGTACGCATCCGCAAAGTGTATCTCACTGAACTTGCCGCACGCAAGGCTCGGTTGCGCGGTAATGAAGGTTGAACTGAGAGATTTATTGCACTTTACCAATTTTGATTGTTTCAAGAAAGCTTTCGATTAGTAGCGTGGTTTCTGCAGGATTAGTTTCTGGGCCGTAGAGCGATATAATAATAACCCGATCCGTTTCATCACCTAAGGGTATGTAGACTGATTGAGCCACCGAAATAGCATATTCTTGCGTATCGATTTTTGCTGGAAAGCCATTGACTTCTGTGTCGGTAAGATTCGGTGTTATCGCAACAAGCTCATCCATCTGGGCGATCCATGCCGTGAGCGTAAGTTCTAGCGGCTTCGTTTGCATCGTGAGTTCCAGTTTGTGTCCAGGAACACGATCCGCAAATGCGTCGGAATCTTGTGGTACGTAATCTCCCATCTGTACAAAATTTGATAATGGACTACTTCCTTCCCAAAGAGACCAGTTTGCGGGATATTTGAATGAGATGGGTATGACTTGGCTCGTAAATGTTTTGTTGGATGTTTTTTGTTTCTTGGCGCTGTTTATGTTTTGGTTTGTATTTGTGTTGAGCGTTGTATCGGTACCCGCGTTCGTGTTTGTGTTTTTTTCAGTTGAGTCATTTTCAAGTTCACGTGCTTCCTCTTCAAGTTCTTCTTTATTTACGTTGATATTTGACACCTCGTCGTCGATTTGAATTTGCTGTGCTTCACTTGTTTTTTGAAATAACTCCCATTTTTCTAAAAACGAAAATTCGCCTTCATCTGAAAATATTTTAAGACTGAGAAAGGTGAGACCTGTGAAGATAAGAAAAACAACGACGCTCATGATGATCGTCTTCCACCAGCGGATCTTTTGTTTATTTTCTTGTGTGTTGATTTTTTGTTCGTCACTTTCTTGTGACGTTGTTTTTTCGTCAGTTGTTATTTTTTTTGTTGGCATATATTATGGTTTTGATGGAACGCACGCGACAACATATCCTGATCCGCAGGCATGAACAGCTGAAGTCCCTTCCGGACACTTGCATTCTAATGTGTAGGTTCGTCCAACGCCTTCCGGACATGTTATTTGTTCGCACGCAATGGTTTCTCGTGAAAAGTAAAATCCTGGCGCGCAGTCTCCTTCTGCTGGTGGAAGAGTAAATCCAGACACGGCGCAGCCTTCAGGAGATACGACAATGCCGTTAGGTAACGTCTGATTTTCTTCAGTTGATTCAGCGCCGTCGCTCCCTTGGCTATCGCTGCCATTCGTGTTTCCTGCATCCGTATTTACATTTTCACTGCTACTCGTATTTTCATTCGCGTCGGTGTTTGTGTTTTCATTTGTTTCTTCGTCTTCACCTTCTACCATGAGCAAAAGATCCACGACTTCATCGCCTTTCACAGGCGGGGATGTAAGCGTATGTTTGCTTTTCAACTTGTCTTTTTGGATGTTGAGCGTATATGTTTGTCGTTTAAGAAAGGGGAGTACAAATTCACCTTCATTGTTACTGAGCACGTTCCACTGCGTTGGACGCGTTGTGATTTGCGCATTTTTGAGCGGTGTAAACCCTTCATCAATAAGATCTCCTTTCGCGCCAAAATGATTCGTTGCCCGCAAAACTGCACGCCACGAATCAAGATGCGGATATCCAGATGCGGATTTCACTGATTCGTGAGAGCCAGAATACGTTAAGATACGTTTAATGAGGAGTGCGCCGAAATTAGGACGCACTGAGCGTATACTTGCAACCGTTCCGCATACGGTTGGTGTTGCCATAGATGTTCCAGAGAGATAGCCGTATGTGCTGGGCGGGAGCGGTGCCCAAATATTTCTTCCGGGAGCGATGATGTCGACTTTCGGTCCGATGTTTGAAAAATTCGTTAGTGTCCCAGTGGATTCACTCGCACCGACCGTAATTACTTCTGCGTAGTTCAGGAGATTGAGACGAGCATCAAGGCCAAAATCGTTTCCAGCTGATTTACACATCACGCCTCCGGCGCGATAATATTGCAGGAACGATTTTCGGATGATTCGATCATATGTATCGGTGTATGCTTGCATCTGCGCGTTTGTGAGTACGGCTTTCCCGTTAGTAACACGATTCTTATTTTTTTTCCTCCAGTTCCAACCCATAGACATTGTCGCGATGCGAATTTGTGGGTATTGGGCAAGTGTTGTATAGACTGCCGGGAGTCGTGCGAAATCATACAATCGTATTGGTAGTACGCGCACTCTTGGCGCGATGCCTGCAAGCCCTTGCCCGTTGTCTTTTCGCGCCGCAATGATACCAGAAACGTGCGTGCCGTGCCTCGGTGTGTCTGTTATTAGGCCTGTGGTATAGTTGAGATTTGCTTTTGTGAATGCGCTTGCGAGATCGGGATGACTTAATTGAAATCCGACATCAATGACCGCGACAATAACATTGCTCCGACCTGTTGTTCCTGCCCAGAGAGGTTCTGCATTGAGCTTTCGCAGCCACCAGTTTTTATTTTTGTCTTTCCAATCGGGGTCGTTCGGCGCAGCGTCAGTTTCGAGTTTAAAATTTTCCATAGCGCCTAGGACAAGTTCAGATTTTTCGAGTTTCTGCACTACCGTTTTCACTTGCTGCTGATCCTCAATATAGAGGATGCTCGTCAGTCCCTGTGGATCATCAAAACGCATTGCTGCACCGACGTTTTGCACTTGCTCCTTGCGTTCCTCTTCTGTGGTGCCTTGTTTCCAACCTACGAGGATTTCTCCCGGCACAACTTCCAGTCCATTTTCATTGATGATAAAGGCGTTCGGATCTACGGGTGGTGGAAGTTTGATGTCGTCGGGAAGTGAGGGGATTGTAATATTCATTGCTTCTGAATCCTGTGGAGTTGCATTTTGCGGTTCTGGAATATATCCATTGTTGATTTCTTCACGGATGAGGTCGACTTCTTCCGGATTTAATCCTTGGAATGCCTCGTCCTCACTTTCAAAAACATCCGTAATCTTTGGCGCCGTAGTTTCTTTCGCGATTTTTTGTTTGTCCGGATCTCTTTCTAAGGCGATAGTTGTTATCTCACTGTTGTATTCTGCCGTAAGTTCTTCTGTACCTTCGGTCACCCAAGTTTCGAAGCGTCCCTGTGCATCGGTTGTTGCTTCTCGTAAACCACCTTTAATTTTTGCGCCTGCGATCGTTTGGCCGCTGAGGTCTCGTACGGTGCCAGTAACAGCGTCTGTAGAAAGAAAGAAAATAAAAACAGCAGCGATGATGCCTAAAAATGCTGCTCCGATAATGATCATCCCTTTTTTCGTACTCGCGTGCATAGTTTGATGGTGAAGATTTTTTTGTTTTTCTACGTACAGTATAACGCAATCGAACATTTTCGGAAATTGTTACTTCTTGATTTGGTGCGATCTACTTTTGCTTCATAAAGTTCTGTGTTTGAATTCCGCGTATTCTGTTGGTTTTCTTTCAGCTTTTTGTTACAATTCATTCATGCTTCACAATTAACATTTATTTCTTTTTATGTATCAAAATAAACATGCACGACAATGGGTTTTTTCCATTGCATTTTTCGGCCTCAGTCTTTTTTTCACTGGATGTATTCGTAAGAATGCAAATGTTGTAAATTTGTCGAATACGAATGAGATTCCTGCTACGAATCAAATTCAAACAAATCAAACAGCGACTAATACTGCGGATTTCACAAAGCTTACTCAGACCGTTGCTCAGGAACAGAATTCAGAAAATTGGCAGACGTTCAAGAGTAAACAGATGGATTACACTCTGCAGTATCCTCAAGGATGGGACGCTTGGACAGGATCTGATTTTTATACTGATCTCGAGGAGCGATCGACGGATATTGAGTATCTTAGCCGTCTTCCGCGATCTGAGTTTAGTAATATCACGAGTGATCTCCTTACTTTCGTAATTGAACTTACTCCCAAGAATGATCAAACTTTTGAGGACATTATTGCTGAAAAATCAAAATTCAGTGAGGTTTCCAATGTGCAGCCGTTGGTGATTCAAGGTAAACCAGCAGTACAGCAAGTTGAGAACGATCCACGTGATCCGGAATATGAGTATGGATATAGCACCACAACGTATGTCGATAGTGGAAAAGATGTGTATGCGATCACCGCACGCGCTTCTTCACCCGAGACGTATGCGCTCCAGCAAAAATTGATTGATGCGCTGCTTCAAACTTTTACCGTGATTGAGCCTGCGGTTTGAGCACAAGTACTATCTCTATTCCTTATTATGCAAACGGTACTTATTACTGGCGGCGCTGGTTTTATAGGGTCTTATTTAGTTGATGCGTGTATTGCGCGTCATTATCGAGTACTCATTCTCGATGATCTTTCGACTGGGAAGCGGACGCATATTCACAAACAAGCATTACTTTTTCAGAAAGATATTCGTTGGAACGATATCGAGGAGATTTTTCAAGCACATGATATTGATACAGTGTTCCATCTTGCGGGTCAAAAGAATGTTCGATTTTCAGTTGACAACCCTCACATCGATGCGGATATAAACATTTTGGGGAGTCTGAACATCTTGCAGATGTGCGTACAATACGGAGTACGAAAATGTATCTTTGCGTCTACTGGCGGAGTGATGTATGGCGATGCAAAGATTATTCCGACACCAGAATCGTATCCGCCACAACCAATTTCGCCGTATGCTCTCTCAAAATTGACGGCGGAGCACTATCTGGATTTTTTTAGGCAGACACATGGTTTACAGACTCTTTCATTGCGATTCGCGAACGTCTATGGCCCGCGTCAGGATCCCGGCGGGGAATCGGGTGTGGTTGCTATTTTTAGTCAGAAGATTATCAAGGATGAACAACCTGTGATTTATGGTGCCGGTCATCAGACTCGAGATTATATGTTTGTGAGTGATGCTATTGATGCGTTCCTGTTGGCGTATGATAGTCAATATACCGGTTGTTATAATGTCGGCACAGGAAAAGAGACATCGTTACTTGAAATTATTCAGTATCTTTCTCGTGTCGCGGGAGTTTCGATCACACCAAAACACACCGCCGGTATCTTAGGAGATCAATTGCGTAGTGCATTGGATTGTACTCGTATTCAAAGCGATCTTGGATGGAAGCCTCGCGTGAGTTTAGAGGAAGGTATCCATCGAACTTTTTCGTGGTTTCTTTCTGAAGTGAGATGAAAAGATGAGTTCCTACATTTTAATGGATAGAAATTGTAAGGGCGCCGTGTATAGTGTGTATAGCACCGCGCCCTTTGTTGTTGGAAAGATCCTCGGTCAACTGCCGACAGTTTTATCTTGCGCTCTCAGAGATCCCCGCCGCCTTCAGTGCATCCGGTGGGCAATGTTGCAGACCGGTGATGAAGATGCGCCGTTCTCGGTGGCCACCTTCCTTATACAGACGTTTGAGGTACTGAGGATTCAGTTTGCAATCACCGGCTAACGTTTCGATCAATTGCGGAGTGAACTGCTGTCCTTCAGTCTTCTCATAGCTCGGATCAAGCACGATTTTGGCATTAGAGAAGATGGAATGGGAAAAATGCCAGCATTGTCCGAGACTTACGATAAGCACTTCATCAGCACACACAATCCGTGTACCATCGACGGACACCGCCACGGCGGAATCAAACGCCTCAGTCTGCTGCGCGCGGTAGTTATCTGCCACTTTCTCGAGTACATCACACAGCATGCTGCGTGCTTGCTCCCATCCTGGACCATGATGATCCCACAGGTACACCAGCACTTGTAGTGCTGCGTACCATGAAAAATCTGCGTGGCTGTGGACCAGGGTTTGTCCCGATCCATTTTTCACAACCCAGACGCGTTCGTTTTCCCTCTCTTTGAGGAGAACGAGTATCGTGCCCGGTTCAAATTCCACCATCCTCATCTCTACCGAAGGACGGCAGAAAGTCTCCAAACAGTCGATGAGATTGCGCGTCCAATCTCCGTGACTATCAGAGTGAAGATCCTTCAGCGGCACTCCCAGCGGAGAGAGTTGCCTCAGAAGATCAAGAGGAGTGGAAGCAGGTGGCTCTACAACCTTTTCTGTCAGCGCATTTGCGAGGCGTACTACAAGCTCTCCCCGCCATATGTGGCAGGGTTCTTTGGCATCGCGCTCCCTCTGAAGAAAAGAAGCAAGAGGAATGTACACAGGGACCCTGGGATCGAAATGACCTCCCCACAGCCATTTGCCCATTTCGTAACCCAAGAACGTTGCCTTGAGTTCTGCACGAGATTTTGTAAAGAGCATGCTTTTCAGTCTCCTAAGCTGGCGCTAGAGTTTTTTAGACTCTTGGCGCAAACCATAAAATTGGCGTGCTACTGACACACCACAGAACAGATACTTTCTGTTACTGCATGAGCATTATAATAGAAGTGGGTGGAAAATCAAACACTTGTACACGAAGATTTATTTTTGCTTCTTTTGCAGGGCAGCGCCAAAGCCAACCGTGATGATCGGGATCATCAGATAGGTAAATCCGATATCTTTGATATACTTTCCGAGAGGCATAGCCCATGGTCCTTGACTGAACATAGCGAGATCGAACACGAGATTAACAAGGAGAAAAATGACGCCGAGGAGCAATCCTTCTTTTAAGTACTCATGATGTACCTTCTTAAAATACAGGCCAGAAAATATAACCGTTGCGAGAACGACCGCCACAGGCATGATGGATTCAAAAAAATCGCGATCAGAATTGCGTAAAGGAAAAATAAGAAAAGCAATGACAAAGGGTATCATCCATACGAGAAGGCTATACAAAAGAGCCCATTTAAAGAATCGCATAAAGATATATTAAGGAGTAAGAATAAGCTATGGATATTGTAGCATTTTTTATTTGGTGCTGTAATTATACACTTTGCGCGAACCTTTTTTGAACGGGAAAATCAGCGACATTTCTTAAACTCATTTTATAAAAATTTTTGAAAAACGCCAATAACGCAACGCCTCCGCGCCCCGCCTTTGGCGGGACTGCGCCTCAACAAATTTTCTTCTCCAATTTCCGGATTTCGCGCCCCCCCAAAAAAAATTTAAATAAGGAAGAATAAAATTTTGTTTCGGCATTCTACCCTATCGGGCAGACGGAGACGGTCTGGCGCTCGCGGGCAAAAAGTTTCCCTCCCCCTTCAACCCCTTTCCACTTTTTGCTCGCTCGCTTGATCTGGCGGAAAAAGTTTTTGACGACTCTTGACCATGCTGTTTACAATAATGATAATCTTTGGTATCTTTGGTATCTTTGGTATAAATAATGTTATACATCGCCAGTAAAATTAAGAACTATGAGAAGACGAGGTACAAAAATCAAATTTATATTTGAATCGGTGATACCGCAAAAGAATTTTTATATCAGAAATACTCATTCGAATATCCAGAAGTTAACTAGATTGTTTTCTGTTTCTCCCTTTTTTGTTGTAGTGCACGTCTTTCGAAATAGAGCATCCTTTTTAAAGGCGATTCACAAAAAGAAAGTGCCAGACTGGCTTGTTGCTTACGTGCCTCCAAAGAGCACCTCTCACATTTATGTACTTAGTACCAACGAGAAATTAACAGGGAGGAAGGTAATGAGCCAAATACTTCTGCATGAAATAACACACCTTTATACCAACACATTAAACCCCAATTTACCGGACTGGTTAAAAGAGGGGGTATCGGTATATGTTGCGGCCCAAATTTTTAAGCCCTCAATATCAACTACGGATTGGGAAAAGATTACACGAGAAGGCGTGCCCTTCAAGCGTGTATCTTGGAGAGTTGCCGCAGAACATAATGGTTATAATATTACTGGGTTGCTAGTTATGTTCTCTGTAAGGCGGTATGGATGGAAAAAATTTATTGCCGCGATAAGCTACCGTCACTCAATGCACATTTCTATTAAAAGCATCCCATTATACTTCGACGAGAAATTCGAACAGTTCATAACCGACTTCAAAAAACAGTTTGTAAAATAAAAAAGGGGGGAGTGTGGTTAACTTCCCCCTTGATGTTGCGGGAAACGCGCGTCTAATGGCTCACTTGTTACACGGGTTCCCGTCGCAACTGAAGCAGCTGCAGTCGCCGCTTTCGTCGCTGCCAGCCATCTTTGCGCCGAACAGCGATACTTCGGCGAACACTTCGGGCTGTTCGTTCTCCGCGACTGTGTCGTTACGGATGTCTGCTTCCATCACTATCACCTCCTTTCTTGCTGATTTGTTGGTGTCATTAGGAAACCTTTCCGAATCAACTTTTGGTACAGACGCTCTACGCTCCTGCGCTCACTTTCGGTCATTGCGCCAGATCGTTCAAGGAAGGAGGAAAGGTCAAACTTCTCTCTCTTTTCCGCTACAGTTCTGAGGAAAGCCGTAGCGCTGTGGTTTATCAGGACGATGGCAAGGGGGTCGATTCTGTAAGCCAACGCCCCGAATGGCTCGTCTCGAAACCTTACTTGCGGACACACTATAACCTTGGTCGGGATGTTGCCTATCTCCTCGGGCAAGCGTGAAGCCAAACGTTCCTGTGGTAAACCGACCAAACGCCGCGTGTCAGCATAGCAATCCATGTTCTTTAAACCTGGCGTGAGCGTGTTGACGCGACAGCCCCCTCTGCAGGCAGCCACAACTGGACAACCATGACACTCCTCGGGGATAAACTCACCCTCGCGCCAACCACCCATTTTCTGCCAGATATCGGCGAGCGGTTTGTGGAGGATGTTCCCGTAGCTTGTTTCCATGTGAGAACATGGTCTCACGTTCCCATCGGCACCGATCGTAACCGTTGTATAGCCAGCCACACAGGTGCGGTGTGAGAAACGTTGGTACGCAGGAGTGTCTACAAGGAGACATCTGGGGTAACAACCCAAGATGTCGACGGGAATCTCGAGTAGTTTCTCAATCCGCATGAGCTCAGCGAGAGACCAATGCACCTGCTCTGCTGACAGGAGAAATGCGCCGTCAGGTGCGTGAGCATTAGGGAGCGCTTTTGTCGCACAGAACGTGCGCACACCGAGATTCTTAGCAAGGCGTGCCGTAACCTCCATTGCGTGGAGGTTCTCTCGCATGAGAACCATATTGAGACTCACCGGAATCCCGTGCTGGATGGCCAAGGCCGCTGTCTCGATTACTCGGACGTAGGAGCCGTTCGGGGCGCCAGCGAGACGTTCATGCTCTGCCGCGTCTGCTGACAAAAGCGAGAAGAGAATCGATACGCCGCCGTGTTCATCAGCGAGCTTCTCGATGTCTTCTTTTCTCACAAGACTGAGGTTTGTGTTGATTGACGCGTGGATACCCGCCTTCTTGGCTGTTTCCAGTAACGTAAAAACTTCTCCGCGTCGTGAAAACGGCTCACCGCCCGTAATTGTGATCGACGGAACTCGGTTGGTAGTCAGTTCCTGCACAATGCGAAAAAGATCGTCGCACGAAAGATGTCGACCAGACTTGGTCGTTGTCCCAGCCGAACGCCAGTAGTTGTAACAGTGGCGGCATCGCCAGTTGCAAGCCTGCGTCAATTCGATTTGCACATCTACGGGTGCACTGAGTTTAGCCGTCATAACTGGCCCTCCTTTCTTTTGTTGGTTTTGGGCTATGTCAAGGTGCTATATAGGGTAAAATTATTTTACCTTAATCCGCTATGATAATAACCGATTGTAAATTGTTGTCAAGAGTCTGCGAAAAACTTTTTCCGCCAGATCAAGCGAGCGAGCAAAAAGTGGAAAGGGGTTGAAGGGGGATGGAAACTTTTTGCCCGCGAGCGCCAGACCGTCTCCGTCTGCCCGATAGGGTAGAACGCCGAAACAAAATTTTATTCTTCCTTATTTAAATTTTTTTTGGGGGGCGCGCGAAATCTAAAAATTGGAGAAGAAAATTTTGTTGAGGCGCAGTCCCGCCAAAGGCGGGGCGCGGAGCAGCCAATTCCGACAAAGTTAGTTTTGGTGCTGTATTCTTGAATTAGTTCGAACGCATTTCGCCGCCTGCGGCGGCGAGGAGCCCCCCGTGAATTCGGAGCGGCTTTGCCGCGAGATTTAACAATTTCCAATTTTTCTTTGGCGGCAATAAAAAGTATTACAAAGGAGCATGAATTACACCACCACTACCTTTAATACATTCTCCGGTTTGGAGATTAACATTACCTACGTCCCAACTGATATCCAGCCCTCGTTCTTCTTTAACAGAACTAGCTGTCAAGTAAGGTTTAGCGTGGCTCGTTCTGCGATCAAATCCATTTGGAAATACAAATCCTACGCGAGCTTCTTTAAAATCTCCTATGCACGATTGCATAAACTGTCCCGCTTCGGTTTTAGAAATAACCTTCTGAATTTCTGTCAACCCATACAAATCATTGTTGATACCGTGAATGTTGGTACTACCAGAAAACCCGATCTCGTCGTAAATAATCGTTGTAAACTCTCCAATCGTATACTGCCACCTGACTTGGCGATGAGAAGGTTGGTCGGCAACCGCGCACAGAAATTTAAAATGTTTATTGAAGTAGTCCTCGCTTATACCAAAACCGAGCACCACTTGTTTAGACTCTACTACCAAAGGATGATTCGGGTCGGTAATATTTGTTTCGTTGCCATAAGGCAAAATACATATTGAATCTTTACTGGTGATCGGAGGAAGAGTAAAAGAAGTGGTCGGTTCCGTCTTTGGTTTTGGCGTCGGTGTAGGGGTTGGAGTAGGACTTGGGTTCTGAATTGGATTTGGTGTTGGCGTAGGTGTTGGAGCGGGCCCCGGCGATGGAGATTGCCGATTCAAAGCGACATAACCGCCTATTCCGGCAATAGCAACGATCACAACGATAAGTATGATGATATTTACAAATCCTTTTTGGTTCATATGATTAAAAATTTTTCTTTTCTTCTTTCTCCTAAAACATGGTTCGAGCCGATTGTTTTTCCGGGCTCTTTGGCGGTTTTGGCCTCGCAAAGCGAGGCGACAATTTCAAGTTTTTCTTTGGCGGCATACTCTTGCAACTCTACGAGTTGCGCTTCAATACTTAAAACCTGTCGGTCATCTTCTTCGGTAGATTTGCGAGTGTAAAGTATGTATTTCATATTGCATTTGGATTAAGGATTAAAAAATTTTCTTCCCCCAAAATGCGAAATCGTGAATTCGTTTTTACCCCCGAAATTGAATACCAATTAGTCGCCGAGCGAAGCGAGGCGAACCAAAACCCCTTGCTATTTCCTTACTGGTGCCGAGGAGAGGACTCGAACCTCCATGGGTTTCCCCACCAGGTCCTAAGCCTGGCGCGTCTACCAATTTCGCCACCTCGGCGTGCAGCGCAGGTTTTTGCATCTTCGTTATAGTAGCATGTTTGAGGTACGTAGAGTATAATACGGGAAAATGGCTTTGCAGCAAATATATGAAATTTTTTATATTCACTTTGTTTTTTTTCGCGCTTTTATTTTCTGCGGGATGCGTTCTGAATCGCAGCAAGCAATCTTCAGGAAATACTGCTTCGAATAGTAACACGCCTTCAGCTTCAGCGCAGGAGAGTAATAGTGAGATTTCGAATCGCAATCCGGATAACGATGACCCTCAATATCCTGAACTTACTTATGATGATCTCGCAGAATTGACGTCGAATCAAAACGTCAATGCGACTGAGCTCAATGTGAATGACGCACCTGTAACTAATGTCCCGCAAGATAACACGAACGAGGACGGTGAGGTGAATGATAAATTGAATGTGAATACCGCACCAACGACGAATGATCCACAAGCGCGTACTCGTGATGAGCAGCGTGTTGTCGACATTAAAAGTCTTCAGGCTGCATTGCGGGCGCATTTTGAAGCGGATGGATCGTACCCCGATATACTGGATGGATTAGTGCCGCGTTTTTTACAGACACTGCCTCAAAATTCTACTCCCGGCGGACGTGATTATATTTATACTCCTATTGGAAGTCTCCCGGCGCAGTTTTATGATCTGAGTTATGAACTTGAAGTTGGCACTGATGAGGTCAGCGGCGGTTCGCATGTCGCTACTCCTAAGGGGCTTATGCAACCGTGAGCCGTCGCGCCGTCTGTGGATAAAACGACTGTTGACATGAGTGATTTTGGATGATACGTTGTAAGTAAGAGATGTGCGTCCTCTGAAAAGAGGGCGTTTTTATTTTTATTTTCATTGTATGTTTTATGTACGTATTTGTTTTCTCCTTCTCTTTGTTTTCCTGCTTATTGTTCCTTCGCGTGTTGCTTCAGCTTGTGATGAAGTGCCCCCTTCTGTTCCGAAGTCACAACCCACTACGCCTCAGCAACCTCCAAATCCTCCGACGGAGCCATCGCCATCACAGCCGAGCATTCATCCGATTCCTGTTGTTTATAATCACTCTTTGCAGATTTCTGAAATTTTACCAAATCCCATTGGTGATGATACTGCGAATGAGTTTATAGAGCTCTACAATTATTCAAGTCAGGGGATTGATTTGAAAGATTGGAAAATTATTGATGCGAGTGGAAAAACTTTCGTGATTCCTTCTGGAAATGTATCGTTAGTTTCGAGTCGGGGCTATGTTGTCTTGTATCGTGCGACATCAGGAATTGTGTTGAATAATAGCGGAGGTGATCAAGTGACATTTGTTGATCCCAACGGGGAAGTTGTTGACAGCATGCGTTATAACGGCAGTGTCGTTGAGGGGGAAAGTTTTAGTTTGGATTCGGAAGGGGAATGGCAGTGGACTTCACACGTCACACCTGGACAAGTGAATGTTTTTGATGAGACACAAGATGATGATCAAAATGATACCGATACCTCCAAAGACGATTCTGATGAAAAAGAGAAAAATAACGACAGTGTCGTGCCGAATCCGAATGATGATAAGGATACGGATGAGGGGACGCCAGAAGATAAGGACGAAACCGAACCTTCTGACGAAGTGCCAACAGATGATGATTCAGAAGATGAAACGCCAGCGCCAGAGGATGATTCGAAAATTCAGCCGGTTGATGTGCAAGCTCGTGTATTCATGAATGAAATTTTTCCGAATCCTGTTGGGACTGATTTTCCTTTTGAATGGATAGAGCTTTGGAATCAAGAGGATCGTTCCATAAGTCTTTTTGGTTGGCAGATAGGGGATACAGCGCGGACGTATGTTTTTCCCGAAGATACGACGATCGCCGCACGTAGTTATTTTGTTGTGAAACAGCCGGAAGTTTCGATTGCTTTGAATAATACCGGTGATGCTGTTTCGCTAACGAATCCTTTGGGTGAAGTTGTGGATATTATAACTTTTCCAACTGATGTAACAGAGGGGGTCTCCTGGGCTCGCACTTCTATTGGGCAGTGGCAATGGAATACACAACCAACACCTGGGCAAGACAATGTTTTTCCTCAAGATATTGTACAGCAGGATATTCCGGGAGCAGATCAAGCTCTCTCTGGTGAGACACCCTCTTTGATCGATGTTTCGGAGAAAATTTCACCTACGCAAATGAATGATACTGAACAGTCGCAACCTTCTATTGCGGAAATAAAAGAACTTCCTTTGGGTTCCAAGGTAGAGTTTATGGGCATCGTGACTGCCCCGCCGGGTGTATTTCATTCGGATTTTTTCTATGTGGCAGATGAAACCGCTGGGATTCAGGTTGCGTTTTCGCAAGGAGTCTGGCCAGAAATTGTCGAAGGTTTCACGGTGCGTGTTATAGGCGAACTTTCAGAAGCGCATAGTGAGAAGAAGGTGAATATTTCAAATCCGGAGAGCGTGTTGGTTGTAGATAGTCTGCCGAGGCCTCTTCTCGCCAAAAATGTTTCTATCTTTACGGAATCAGAGGAAGGTTTGTTGATACAACTGCAAGGAATTCTTTCTGAGCGGAGTCGTTATCAACTACTCATCGATGATCAGTGGATTGTTGCGATCAAACAAAAAACGCAGATTGATATGTCTCGTTTTCAACAGGACGATCCTATCACTATTACTGGGATTTTGACGCAGCAAAAAGATATCTATCAATTATGGCCTCGTTATCAATCTGATCTTGTTTCCGAGGAGTCTGAGACTCAAGTCATAGGTGCAACGCAACCAACGTCAGTGTACACAACAGCATCTCAAGATATGGCAGGTTTACAAAGAAGTTCTCAGTCATGGTCAATGTTTTTCCCTCGTGACATGTCTTCCGTAAGACCTTTGCTTTTTGTGAGTTTCTTCGTTGGTTCCTTAGGGATTATTGTATTGATTGGATATTCCATGGAAAAACGATGGAAATTTTTTTCGAAACGCAAGTGGGGTATCCTCAAGCACTGATTTTGCTCTTTCAGTAGGCGGGGTTTATTTCACGGAATTACCGACGGATACCATTTCTGTTGCAAAATGAAAGCGTATTCGGCGTCAGCCCCTTTACAGTTTATCCGATTGTTCAGGCAGTGCCTGGACAATTTACAACAGACGAAAAATGCGATCACTGTCCGCAGAATTTCACCTCATTGAATTTGATCATTCCGCGCAGCTTGCTGCACGGTGGTTCATTGTGCACGCAGTGCTTGCACAATTTGGATTTTCTCTATGCCAAAGAAAAAATCACTTCAAAAACCCGATAAACTCGAAGGTTACGATCAGCTACTCGCTGATATTCGATCCATTATTGATAAGGGTCTCGGTCGAGCGTATCAAGCCGTTGATAACATCCGTGTGCAGACGTATTGGCAAATAGGAGAAAGAGTGGTTAGAGAGGAGTTGAAGCACAAAGACCGCGCAGATTATGGGAAGCGGCTTATTGATCAATTGGCCCGAGACCTAAATTTTTCGAGAACTACGATGTTCGCCATTGTCCAGTTTCATAGGACTTACCCAATTGTCCAAGCAGTGCTTGGACAATTAAGCTGGTCGCATTTTTTTGCGCTCATACGGCTTGAAAATCCCGAGGAGCGGAAATTTTATGAGGTGCAGGTTGTAAGAAACCGATGGTCATCACGTGAACTTGAGAAACGGATGAAGCAGAAGGAATACGACAAGGCAAGAAAACGAGGAAAAATAGACCTGAGTCTTCAAACAATTACCTGCACCAGAAGAGATTTTCAAAGATGAGTATCATTGGGATTTTCCTCAGCTCGAAGCGGGTTATACAGAGAAAGACCTGGAGACTGCCCTCGTGAACAACATCCGAAAGACTCTGTTAGAACTCGGTCGTAATTTTTGCTTCATGGGTGAGCAGGTGAAAATCCTCATTGCTGGTCAGTATCACTGGATTGATCTTCTCTTCTATCACCGCGAACTCCAGTGTCTTATTGCGGTCGATCTGAAAAAGGAAAAATTCAAAGACGAGCATGTCGGACAGATGAACAAGTATCTCACGTATCTTCGAGAGCACGAGAAATTCGAGTGGGAACGCGATCCCATCGGCCTTATCATCTGCGAGGAACGCAACAAAGAAGAGGTGCATTACGCCCTCGGTGGACTTGAAGAAAAGATTTTTGTGGCGGAGTATAGGACGAAACTGCCGACAGAAAAAGAAATTGAGGAACGACTCAAGAAGCTGAAGTAGAGAATTACGATGAGCGTGATTGTGAGTTCTTCAGAGAATCTTCTGTCTTCCTGCGCCAGTAATCGAAATAAGAGAACCAAGGAGTGAAAATCATCACTAAAGATGCTAATGAAACACGATGAAAGAATTGCATTAAAATTATGTAATTTGCATCTGGTTGACAACATGACGAAGCCCATCCGAAGTCAAGTGATAAGGCAGCTCTCGCTTCGTTTGGGGCTACTGTCCAGGAAAGTAGATAGCCCCAGAAAATAAGGATGGGGAAATACCAGATTGGCAGTAATAGGAAGCCTACTTCTCGTTTTGCTAATGCTAAAAAATTATGGCTCTTTTTTCGTTTTCTGAGAAGTAAAAGCGTATAGATAGAGACTACACCAGCGAATGTATTTGGGAGGTCAAACGCAACAATGTTAAAGAGCACTCTCTGGTTTTCATTTTTGACGCTCGTACCCCATTGGATTGGGGCCTGTATTGGCCAGTTGAATTCTGCTGTAATCCATGCGATGATAGAAAAAATAATGAGAACGAAGAGTATATATTCAACAGCGAGAAGTGGGAGTGCGATATACGTTTTACCTTGAAATTTATAGTTCCATCGAATCATAGGGTGCTGTGCAAGACTTATTGCTCTGTTTTGAGTATAGATTGTTTTTCCTGTTTTAACAATATAAAAGTCTCAGTCTGCGTTTGGTTTTAGCGTTATTATAGGAGGGTAAACCTATGACCTCACGGTTCTGGCCTGATAGTATTTTCATATACTACGCAAGTTTTGCTCTCACTCTTTTTGTTTTATTGCTTGGTCCTCAGTGTCCACGTAGTTCACCGCCAATTACTACAGAGGATGGGCTGCTCTATGAGCCAGTAAATTACGAACAAGATGGTATTATCACAACAGATGACAATGGTAACCAACTCATCGTCAACCGGCTGAATGTCCTTGCAACGGAGGATACCACTTGGGAAGATATGGAGATAGTGAGCGCTTCAGTTGGTGGTAGAATCGTTGCTCATGTTCCTATGATTGCTTTTTATGGCATCGAGGTGCCAGCAAGTAATTTCTCAGAGCTTACGTCAATTCGGAACATATTAGCTGAAGACTCTCATGTTATCGTTGTAGAATATGATGCTATTTTTCTCTTAGCTTCATCAGATATTGAGATGTTAAGTGAAGAGCAGTCGTGGGGATTTCGTAAATTGAAATTACCTGAAACCTGGCAAGCCTCGACAGCTTGCGGGTAGAATGGGATTCTTTGAAAATTTTTCGCTGAACCACAGAGCCACATTCTTCTCATGGCTCTGTGGCTTTCTAAGACAAGAGTAGCACAATCGATGTCACGAACTTACCCAGGGGAGAATCCCCTTACTTTACTTCCGACGCTCAAGGAAGCATTGAAGGCAAGGAAACCGTTCTGGAGGTGCTTTCCTCCGAAGTCGGAAGATGATTTGTGCTATATGGTTGGTGGTCTTTTTCAGATCCTTGGCAATCTCACCGGAGTCGTATCCTTGTTTGAGTTGCAGGTAAACGTCCCATTCGAGTTCCGCGGCAATATCTATCAGTTCTTTCTCTTCCGACGCGATTTGCTCTTTGAATCGCTTGAGTTCGAACGCCAGAATCACCGCGTCTTCTGCCTGGTGGTTACCGCCGGCAATCGGACAATTCCACAAGAAAAAAGCGGGCTGAACTGTGCCACTGTTCAGGGTACAGCCCGATAGGGTGTCTCCCATAACCGTTCTCCCGTGCACAAACCAGCGTCATCATGAGACTTTTCCACAGCCCTGACCGAACAACAGTCAACACCTTTGCAACATTTCCATCGGAGTCTTGCACCCCAATCCCAGGTGTAAGCGTTGATAATTGTAGTAATGCATATATTCT
>MHKF01000009.1 GCA_001818315.1 Candidatus Kerfeldbacteria bacterium RIFCSPLOWO2_02_FULL_42_19 | reverse complement strand
CCAGGAATTGTTGTGATAATCCGCGATCAGGTCGATCCGTTCGTTGTTTCCGTTGATGATCGTATAGACATAGGAGGTGAAGGGATCAAAGTAGGTTGAGGGACTACTGGCGGAATCCAAGAGATCACTGTTGACCACCGAGGTGATCTCCACTGAACTCCAAACAGATCCGTTGTAGGTCAGTCTCTGAATCCGCTGGTTGATGCCCTGGAAAACGATGTGATGTTTATGGGTCAGATCGTTGTAGACGGCGAAGGGTGAGGTGCCCAGCATGGCGTATTCCACGGCGGCCTGACCAGTCAGGTCAAGGGAGCCATAGTTGGTACCATTGACACTGAACCGCCAGATACGTTGGTCATTTCCCTGAAAAACCACGTAGACGATTCCATTGGCGATGTAGCCTATGGGGGAAGCTCGAGAGTCAGCTAAGGGAGCTGATACCACACTGGTGAGTTCGGTAGCTGTCCAGATGCTTCCGTTGAAGTGGAACAGCTGGATGCGGGCATTGTTGCCTACGAAGGTGACGTAACGGTCTCCTGTAGCTGGATTGATGAATAAATAGGGGCTGGTACCCGGGGCGGACAGAGGAACCGCAGCTATGTTGGTAAGTCCTGTACTGCTCCAGGTATTCCCGTCGTTGGTGGTTTTCAGTTCGTAGATGCGACCATTCTGACCGTTCAGGACGACGTAGAGAGAGCCTCTTTCGTCCACTGCACACGTCGGGTGAGAGGATAAGTCGGCGTGATCTACGGCAGCCTGACTGGTGAGATCGAGGGAGGAGTAGGTGAAGGTGGAGAGGTCGATGACTTTTGTGAGTCCAGCAGAGGTGCTGTTGAGACTGATGGAAGCGCAATCGTCAAAAATCTTGTCATAGATGCGGGTACGACTGCCCGTCCACTGAAACAGAGAGCTGGTAAACTCCTGATACGTGTAACCATCGTTTCCTTCGTACTCGTCACTACAGGGAACACCGTAGGTTCCAGGACCTTCATCCTGGTACGTTTTCCAGAAGTTCGTGTGAATGGCGAAGGCTTTCTCGAGGTCATCGTTGTACATAAGAATAGCCCAACCGTAGCTTCCGTTGTTAAAGTCCTGCACCAGCGGTAAATGGGGATTGTTTCCCCAGCGGTGGACACCGGCTGGATTGCCGAACTGTTCCACTGCTTCGCCCATGGTATTGCGACTCCCGTTGCGTGCATAGGCTTCGGCAAAGGCGTAGGAGATAGCTCCCTGCCAGCCGCGAGAGCCATCGAACCAACCAGGAGCTCCTGCGGGGTAGAATTTGGACGAAGCCACACTGCCGTTCCAGTATAGATAGCAGGTCTGAAAATCCTGGCGAGCCGTACCATAGTCATTGGCTGCGTTGGTGCCGTTGTAGTACTCGTCACCGATGGGTGGACCGCACTCATCCACGTTGACACTGTCACGGCAGTCTCCTGCCGGACCACCGCAAACGTTGCGGTAGTGATTCCAGAAACCAGAGCGCACCAGATAAGCCTGACGAGCACCGTTCTGCGAATCGAACAGGATCGCGGAGGTACCCCACGAACTCCCCGAGTTGTCATAGTTCTGGATGCAGATGAAGGAACCACTGCCGTAGGGGTGTGGGGCTCCAGTTGCGTTGCCGATGAAGTTGCCGTAGGCGTTCTTCACGGCGGTGAATTTGGAGAGGTAGGAGGGGCAGTTGAGTTGGTGGTTCGTCGACGGGTAGTAGGGTCCGCTGATCTGGTAGTCGACGAAACGAATCCCTTCAACGGTCACACCAGCCAGATACTCATTGTCACTCGAGCTGTCATCGTCGTGCTGAATCTGGAAATGCACGTGGGGACCGTCGGACATGCCCGTAGTGCCGAGCTTGCCGAGAACCTCACCCTGGTTCACTTCACCATCACTGATGGTAAAGCTGTCCAGGTGACCGTAGACCGTCGTGTACCCGTTGCCATGATCGATGATCACGGCATTGCCGTAAGCACCGTAGCTGGGATGGATGCTGGCTTTACCACTTGCGGCAGCCAGAACATCCACGACACCCTTACCAAGATCACCGATCTGCTGTCCGGAGCTATTGGTGTCGCCCTCGATGTTGTCGTCGTAATCGATTGAGTAATAATCGTTGCCGGAATGGGTGGAGTAGCTACCGGGAATGGTGTTGACACTCCAGCTGTAGCCACCAGGCAGCGGCATCTTGAGGGTGGGGCCGGCGTAGCCAGCCAAGGTGTTGTTGATGAACCCGAACATCACGAAGATGCCGAGCAGGAGGAAACGAATGTACCGTTCCATTGGAGTTCTCCTTTGTCGAAGAGCGTTCTAGTCAGGGGAATTCCTGAACTAGCTTCTCACCTTAAAAAGGATAAGGTGAGAAAGTCAATCCACGAATCAATATCTCACAGTTGCTACTATTTTAATGTATTCATTGATTGTTTGTTGGTTTTTTAAGTTTCCGGATTCATATTTCTGTATTGTGCTATCAACTTCAGCAGAGCTTACTCTATCACTCCAACCAGCCAACAAAGGGGAATGAACAGTGAAAAAGGGAAATTTCCTACTTTCATTTTGGAAGAGGGTCAACAAGCTCAATTTAGTTCCACCATAAGTTTCTACAGTATAGTAAATATTATATAGTTTACTTTGAACATCATAAGTTTTGTAAATGGGTAGTCCACGATCCTTTAAAACTTCAATGATATCTTTTTTATCTTCAATTATTGTACCAGTTAGATATAGAGGATCGCCCTCTCCTTCATCGGCCACAAAATCAGAGGTAGTGAGGAATAGTAAGATGCTGTCTGCATGCTCATTTTGCAAGAATATATTATACTTTTCTCCAATTTGACCCTGTTCTAACCATTCCTGTTTGATTGACCAATTTTGTGGGTATTGAAATGATAAGTCATATATATTATTAGAATAAAATTGCCAATCTGAGGTGTTTACTTCCCCAGTTTCATCTTTTTTATTGGTATTTTCATTAGTAGTATCCGCAACTTCAACAGTAGTATTGGCATTTACAACGTTTGCATTAGTATTTGTAGCTGTTTGTGTTGAACAACCAGCTAACAGCACGAAACTAGCAGCCAGGGTGGTGATAACGATGGTTTTAGATGTGATCATAGTTCGATGAGCTCACTATATAAAATATCCGTAGAGGCTAACTTTGGTATGAAACCGTCCACCTCCTACAGGGTTGTAGTGGGAGGGATGATGAAGTATCTCGGTAGAATCATTGATATTCGAAACCGTCTGGGTTTGAGTGCAGCCAGTAACGACCAACAGTGTGGTCAGGAGAGAAAAAGATAGAATTTTTGTGTGGTGCATAAGATATTGTACCTTTTTTTGTACTTTCATCGTATCATCTCAAAATCACATGTCAATACCATTTTTGTCCACAGCCGTCGCAACGGTGCATGTTTGCCAGAGGTGAGATTGAGTAATGGGCATCCCCAACGAAGAGAGTGGACCTCCTCTATTTGTCCATGTGACCCAGAAGCCAGAGCGTACGAGGTAGGCACGACGAGCACCGCCTCCTGAATCGAACAGGATCGCGGAGGTACCCCACGAACTCCCCGAGTTGTCATAGTTCCGCGTGCAGATGAAGGAACCACTGCCGTAGGGGTGAGGAGCTCCAGTTGCGTTGCCGATAAAGTTGCCGTAGGCGTTCTTCACGGCGGTGAACTTGGAGAGGTAGGAGGGGCAGTTGAGTTGGTGGGAGGAGATGAAGTTATCTGGAGGATACCAGTCATCTGCTACGCAGGTATTGAAAGTGTAACCAGCATAGCTCCAGTTACCGTCACAGGCGTAGGTAGGCGTAGAAGAGTAGGAACCCTTGTGGATGCCAATGTGAGTGTGAGGAGCGTAACCACCATTGCGGTGATCATCCCGATCAGCGATGTACCCAATCAGATCACCCGTGCTGACATTGCTGCCAGCACTGACCTGCAGCCCGGTGTACGTCACACCACTGTAAGTGTAGGTTTCCGGGAACATATGACCGATGAGAACAGTGACACATTCGCTACCCGTATAGCACTCAAGAATCACGGTCCCACCGTAGCCGTTGTGGAATTGGGATTCCTTGATGACGCCAGTACAGGGAGCGTGAACCGGAGTACCGATCACGTCTCCACCAGGCGCACTGTCGGATCCGAGGTGATAGTCGCGGTTGCAACTACTCCAGTAGTTGTTGCAGTTGGTGACCCAGCCATCGAGCGGCCACTCGAAGTTCGTCGCGACGTTGTTGGCGCAGGTCGTAGTAGCTAATACCTTAGGAACGAACATTGACAACAACATCGTGAACACGATGATGCACTCGTAGAACCAGAACATGATTTACCTCACTTGATTTTTTCAAAGAGCGAGATTGCTCTTGTAGAGAACTATTCTGTTCTCTAGCCAAAGGTCTATGCACTAGACCTTTAAAAGAGAGTAGAGTTAGTTATTGATTTTTAGAGTGTTAATAACATCTTCATTCAAGTGATTTTTGTCTCCATTGTGGAAAATAAAAATTGCTTTATTATTTTTTAGAGGAACATAGTAGAAATCTGTTGCAATACCTATTGCTGTAGTATGTAATCCTTTATAAACACTTATTCCATTGAGCGTAGTAGTCTGAATCGGCCCAACCTTTGCCAGTGTAACCCCATTTGATGAATCTGACTGTTCAATTTTTTCAGTCAATGTAGTGAAAGCTAAATCTGTAATTGCAAAATGGACAGTAACGCTTTTGTAATCAGCTACTGCCGTACTATCAACCGTAGTATCTTGAATAAATTTTATTGTTGAATAATCCTGTTCTTGATTGTCTACGAGTTTTGAAGTACTGGGATACCTAAAGCTAAACCCATACTCCTCATTCGTATACGTCAGCCAGTCCGAAGTGTTAACATCAGATTCGATCGTATTGGTAACTGGGGTGTTGCTGTTCTCATTCACTGGTGAGTTCGTCGTCGTAGAATCATTGGTATTCGATACGGTCTGGGTTTGAGTGCAACCAGTGATGACCAACAGGGTGGTCAGGAGGGATAACGCAAGAGTTTTATTATTGTGCATAGAATTAAATGTTACGATGTCGTACCTGTTTTTCTACTTTCATCGTATCATCTGATTCACTCGTGTCAATAGATTTTTTGTCCACAGCCCCGATAGATCGGGATCTTTGACCGTCGCGACGGCGCAAATCTATCCTGTAATACTATTGAGGTCAGAAGCTCGGGAGTATCCGTATCGAGACGTATGGGTATGAACGTTCTTTCTGAAACCTACTGACTACGCTTAGGATAGTTTGTATACATTGCTTCTTTATGTTATACCATAATTGCTCATTTAAAAATAAAGGAGGGACACTTCATGATACATGTAGAAAATTTGTCTGTAAGTTTTGGCAATAGAAGTATCTTCCACAATATCTCTTTCAATATCCGCACCGGAGAAAAAGTCGGATTAGTTGGTGAGAATGGTGCCGGCAAAACCACCGTTCTTAGAATCTTGAATCGTGAGATATTGCCGGATAGTGGAATAGTTCGTGGTTGTGATAAGGGAGTAAGAATAACCTATATACCGCAATCTCTCTCTTTCTCTACTGCAACACTCTCAATGGATGTACTTTCGTTTATGATGGAAGGGAGGGATTTGGTTCGCATTAAACATCGACTGGCTGAACTTGAAAATATTTTCGAGAAATGCGATGGGAGCGAAAGTCAAGAAGATATGATGAGACTCGTTGGAGAATATACTGAATTGCAGGACGCGTTCAAAAATAGACAAGGATATAGGGCTGATGATGATATTTTGCAACTGTGGGCTGGTTTAGAAATCGAAATCGTTGATTTCGATCAAACGGTAGGAACGTTGAGTGGTGGCCAAAGAACGCGACTCATGCTTGCAAGGATGCTCTTTGAAGACTCAGATATTCTTCTCCTTGATGAACCTACAAATCATATAGATGAAAGCTCGGTTGATTGGCTTATACGATACCTCTCGCAAAGTAGACAAACTATTTTGCTTATATCCCATCAACCAGCGTTCTTGGATCGGGTGGTTCAGAAGATTCTTTTCTTAGAAAAACAAACAGGGAGCATGTTTTCTTATCATGGTAATTATTCACAATTTCTCCTCCTTCGCCAGCAGGAAGAGAAAACAGAAGGCAGGACGAGAAAAAACCTTTTACGGGAAATTGAAAGACAGGAAGCATTCATCAGAGATGCTCGTCAAATTCAATCAACGCAAAAAAAATCCCGACAAAAGGTGGTTGAGAAACTTGAGCACGTTCTTTCGGAGACTCTCGGTGTACAAAAAAGAGGAAAGGAGAAAAAAATTTCTTTTCAGTTTCGCGCTGCTGATCCCCTACAAACTCAAGCTCTGAGGTTTGAAGAGGTGAAAATGCAGTATGGAAAGAGAGTGATTTTTTCTGACATTACCTTTGCATTAGGTCCAACAGAACGACTTGGCGTTGTTGGAGAAAACGGGGTTGGCAAAACAACGTTACTCCGTCTCGTTGGACGTGATCTTGTGCCTACCAAGGGAAATGTCCACATCAATAAAAAAGCTCAGGTAGGTTGGTATAAGCAAGAGCAGGAAGATCTCCATCCTGATCTTACTGTCCTTGCCGAAGCTGTGAGTGCAGCTCCGCATCACAATATAAGATCCATCCGTGCTGCTCTAGCGCACTTTCTCTTTTCTGCAGAAAGGGTCGAGCAAATAGTGTATACGCTTTCCTGGGGTGAGAAGGCTCGGCTGGTGCTTTGTAAGATTATGCTCGCAGGACCCAATGTTCTGCTCCTTGATGAACCAACGAATCATCTCGACACTTTTGCGCGCAGTAGCCTCATAACTGCCTTATCCGAGTATCAAGGTGCTATGCTTGTAGTCAGTCATGACCTCGATTTTTTTCAACAAATCGGTATTCCATGGGCCATCCAACTCCCCAAAGGCACATTAGAGAGAACCTTTTGACCTATATCTCATACTTGAATCATATGCTTTTTTCATACATATGACTCAAGACTCATGAGATATTTTTTTATTTACAGGATTTTCCACAGTGAATAAAAATTTTTGAGTGTCTATGTGTGTTTTTGCTCCAATAGGAAATGTGAGAAAATCATCGATATTATGTCCAAAATAATCAACCTTAATAATAGGAAAAGTATATTCACCTGCCACTTCAAGTATAATATCATCTATTTTTCGGAAATCTTCCGGGTATTTTTTATCTTCATATTCCGATAGATGACCAATAATCATACCCGCCAGATGCTTCATGTGTCCGGAAAGCTTGAATTGTTGCAGTTTAAAATGTATGGCAGCCGGTGACTCACCGACTTCTTCCCAAAAAAGTACCGCATTTTTATAATCTGGAGAATACTTTGTACCGAGGAGAGCAATGAATGATGTAAGGTTTCCACCAAGTAAAATACCATCAGCTGTTCCGGAACGTATCACGTTCATTTTTTTTGGGTAGTTATATTTTCTTATCTTGCCACCTAGAATTTCCAAAAAACATTTCTTTGCCTTTGTATTCAAATGAAAATACTCTGCCATATCTGGCCCATGGAATACCGCCATACCTGTCTGTGAGTACATTGCTAAAAGTAACGTTGTATTATCGCTATAACCCACCAAAAGTTTTGGGTATTTTTTTATGTCTGTGAAATCGATCTCTCCTAAAAGCTGATTAGAGCTTGATCCACCGGTAGCACAGAGCACGAGTCGAGTCTTTGAATCATTAAAAGCATTTTGAAAATCATCAATTCTTTCTTGTACCGTGCCGGCTGCATAGAAATTTTTTTTATGAATATTGCGTCCCATAATGAGACGGAAACCTTCTTTTTTCAGACGCGCCATGCTCTTTTGTATATCTTTTTGCAAATGTAAAATAGGTCGTGATGGTGCGATAACAGTAATTTGGTCGTTTTTTTTCAGGGGTTTAAAAAATGTCATATGCATCAGTATAGCAAAAGAGACCGAGATTGACATCGCTTTCATGAGAGAAAGTGAGCAAAACGGTCTCCAATGAACTTCCGCGTAGCAAGCTGACGCGGAATGATCAAGTTAAAATTCAAACAAAAGCATCCTACTTCATCAACTGATTTGAGAATCCAACCAACGCTGCAGTAATTCCAGTGTCATGCCGCAGGTGTTGGGGTCAATGACTTGAATGTCGCCCGCCACATGATAAGAACCGGCTCCACAACCACCCCCGCATACGCCGACTGCCGGACATTTTTTGCAGATGGGGTTGTTAAACCGATTGCGCCTGCGCCACTGTTGTCTGTTTTCTGAGTCCATCAGAGGAGATTGTAATGTACCACACGATGTAAGTCCGCTCGTTTCAAGCGCCTGGCATGTATGCAGTTCACCTTGCGGAAACACGACAATTTTTCTGCTGGCGCCACATTCTTCCCGACGCACTCCTGCCTGAAACAGATTCTCCCAAATACTTGCGAACCCTGCATCACGAACCGAGACTTTCCTAGCCTCAAAGTAGGTTTGCAGCATAGCATCAGCAACGCGCTTTGGAAAATTCGGTTCTAATTTATCCGTGCCACTCATCACAATCGTGGCTCCGTATTCAGCAATTCCGAATGTTTCGTGAAGCCAGAGAACTGTTTCCGTGAGATGATCCACATTGGCTGGACTGATAGTAATCATGGGCAGAAAACGCGCCTGGTGCTTGACTAAAGACCCGACACCAGCAAGCACACTTTCGAGACTCCCTTTTCCCGATCTATCAAAGCGGCGCTTATCGTGTGCATGGATTCCGTCAATTGAAATTTGCACTTCGATTGACTCGGCATGAGCAAAACGAGCAAATTCCTCATTGATTTTCGTTCCGTTGGTATTGATGACTAGAGAAAGATTTTCAACGAGTAATCCGGTTTTCTGAACCTGTCTGATGTGCTTGACCGCTTCAGTCAGACAATGTGGATTGAGGAGCGGCTCACCTCCGTAAAAAGTTATCTGCTCCCAATATCCATCTGCGTCTTTCTGATTGCTCTGTGTGAGTTTCGCAAAAAGATCAATGCCCTTCCGTGCCGTATCCGGACTCATATACCGCGCCGGCTGCGTCAAAGACTCACTCCCTTTCTGAGCAAACAAACAGTAATCACATACCAGGTTGCAAATGGCGGTCAGCATGAGAAACAGACCCTGAATACCTTGCGGACCAGACGCTTCTTGCGCTTCGATCAATAGTAACGCATCCTCCACCTCAGTAACTATGTATCCGGCCGACCGCAGCGCATCAAACTCATTACCGACCAATCTGCGCCAATCTTCTTCCACGCCTTGCATTCTGCTACGTTGGAGTTTGACCAGCACAGCAGAAGGAAACCTGAAAATGCGCCGCTTCAGCGAATGCCATAATACTCCCTTCTCTGGAAAGACATGGCAAAATTGTGAGAGTTGTAAATTCATGACTTCACCTCCGTCTTGCCATACGAGCAGTCTCTCTCTTCGTCTTCAAGCGCATATTTTGGAAATTTCCCCAAATCATACACCACCTGACACTGCGGATCCGGCGCAAGAAAGTCGTAATCGTATTTTGTAATAGCATGCAATCTGCATCCCCCACGACAAATTTCTCTTGCAAGGCAATTTCCGCACACGCCATGCAACTCATCCGGATTGAGTCTTTTGTACTTGAGGAGCGCCTCACTTTTGTACCAGACATCTGCGAGTGTTTCCGTTGCCAGATCACCAAAACGAAAGAGCGGATTTGTAGAAGAGACGTGACAAAGCGCCGCAATACCTGTAGGACCAATACCGATCATATACTGCCCCCACGGACACATGTGATGATTCAGGATATCCGGCGGTATTAACGCCGTGTTGAGCTCTACGGTGAGCTTTTCCTTTTTGACGCCTTGGGCCATTTTCTCTCTCAAAAAAGGATAATAAAATCCTTCCAAGAGTTCAGTCATGACTTCAAAATTAATTCCATGCGTCGAACATGCATACATTCCACGCCCATATTCCATGATGCTCGGAAGAAGTCTAAATCCCAGCCCTAGCTCGTCCACGACGTAGCGTACCATTTCAGGAATTTGATTGATATTTCCTTCATGCACTACCGTGATGACTCGAGCCTGCACTTTGTATTGTGCTACCCTTCTGATCGCTTCCATTGTTTTTTCGAAAGTTCCTCTGCCGCGAATAGGATCATGAACTTCACTATTGAAACCATCCAGACTTAGGGACAGTCGAATACTCTCACCGAGTCTTGCTAGACGTTGAATTTTCTCGTCGTTCAAGAGTGTTCCGTTGGATTCCAGACTCACATAATAGCCCAGCTTCACGGCACCCTCTATCACTTCGAAAATATCACGCCTGACAAATACCTCGCCGCCGCTCATGTTCACACGTTCTGCACCGAGAGCTCGGCCTTGTTTGAGAATATCCAGAAAAAATTCAGCGCCTTTCTGAAAACGCATAAGTTCTGGATCTGTATCTCGACCGCAGTGAATACATTCAAGATTGCATCTGTTCGTCAGATTCAGCGCGATAACTTTCAATTCATCTTTCATGTTGCCTCCAGATATGACGAAGGGGTGATGCTCATCAGCACAACCCCTTTGGTAAACGATCTAGCCACGGCGGCAGTTGTAGACAGGCCCATTTTTCTTGAGCTGCTCAACCTTCGCCCGGAAAGCTTCTTTCTTGGTCTGCGTTTTCTGCTTTTCCAAGGCTTTACTCCTTTCTTTGCTCTATCAGACGGTTACTATTTGAGATGTTAGTAAATGCACAGCTTGCGCTGTTCTTCCACCAACATCCATCCCACAAAGTTCAACAATATCCCCCAGAATCTGCCGTTCCCCAGCAGGGATACCGAGTTTGATACCCTTCATCTGAGCATAATTCTGGACAATACTGATTACTCTCCTCACATCTTCTGTCGAGATACCAATACCAAAATCTTTCAGATTCCTCACGGTCCCATCAGGATTTTTTGGCCATACGGCGTCTCGAACAATTTCCTGTGCTGTCTTTTCTTTAAGATTTCCCGGAAGTGTGTAATCCAAATTTTTCAACACACTAAATTCACAGTACTCCATGGCGGTATATTTTTGTAGTTGCGTATCCAGTCCATCTACGTCAATCGAAATGAAGAGATGTGTGACTTTATTTTTGAAAAAAATATCTTCAAAAACAGTACACATCTCCATAGCTGATAGGAGATGGCTGACAAAAACTACCTGCGTTTTAAATCGAGGAATAGTTTCAAAAATAATACCGTGCCGGAATGCTGGAACCCCAAACAGAACTAGGACTTCGATTAACCCGCTCTCGAGCAGATGAGAAAACACGTTTCCCTTCCACAGAGGCTGATGAGTTTCATATACATCAGCATGTGCGTCAAGACATAATACGCCGATTTTGATATCTTCTGCCCTTTTCTTTACATCGGATATCAAATGAAACGTCGTGCTATGTGAATGAGAATATGCTATCACTCCACCATTTCGAGCTGAACAATCTTCTTGTTGCAACAATTTTTCAATGGACAATGCCGAGGCAATAATATCACACTCTCCTGCAAATTTTTGGTAAATCGACAATACATAGTCCATAGTCTCATGACCTACCAGCAATCCTGCAAGGAGCTTGACATTACTTGTTACTCGATCAAAGGAGAATGTTGCCGTTTCCATTTCTTTCTCACTATCGGAATAAGGCATCCAAATTATTTCCATACAACACCTCTTTTTCAAAGGACACTTATTATATAGCACGGAACATTATTTTTTTCAAATCATTGTACCTTTTTCCCACAGCCCCGATAGATCGGGATCTTTGACCGTCGCGACGGCGCTTGTAAGTGATATTTTATCTGACAATCGATGCACTTCTCGCGTGTTGCGTAGGAGTATGACTCGCTTGAGATTTTTGCCCCCAGTATTTATTTGCCTGAGATAAGGAATCGAAAGTTCCTGCATCGGTCCAAAATCCGTTCAATTCTTCCCACTGTAAATTCCCCGCGTCAAGATAAAAATTATTCACTTCTGTGATTTCCAATTCTCCTCGCCCTGCGTACTGCGGATCACACTGGCGTACATAATCAAAAACTTTTGGATCATACAAATATAGTCCGGTTACGGCATATTGAGATTTTGGTTGTTTTGGTTTCTCTTCGATCTTCACAATCTTACTTGGATCCTTTGCATCAAACACAGGCACACCAAAACGTTGTGGATCCGGTACTTCTTTCAAAAAAATCACAGCGCCCTCTTTGTGACGTCGAATCGCATCGCTAATGTCTGCATCCGTTGTATTATCACCAAGAATCACGGCGATGGGTTCTCCATCGGCAAAATTTTCTGCGAGCGCAAGTGCATCGGCAATCCCTCCATCAGGTTTCTCTTGATAGGCATATTCAAGATGTCTAACACCAAGTTCAGTCCCATTTTTCAGGACTCCAAGAAAATGCCCAACATGTGGACCGCTCGTCACAATAAGGATTTGTGTGATACCGGCTTTTACGAGCGTCTGAATCGGATAAAAAATCATCGGTCTATTATAAACCGGCAAAAGGTGCTTATTCGTAACATGAGTAAGAGGATAGAGGCGTGTGCCCAATCCTCCTGCTAATATGACTCCTTTCATAAGATGATGATAAAAATCTTTTCTTCAATATACGCAATTTAAATAAAAAAGCAAAGATTCAACGACTCTATCACAGTATATTCATAAAGACTCGAAGATGTTACTTCTGCCTAACTCATAGGACTGTCACCGAATATCGTTTCCTGTGTAATGTACAACACAAAAGATGGGGAAAATGTGTCTTGAAGTCACTGCTTTCCGCTGGTGAATGATAAAAAAATGGGCCACATTGGTTGTGACCCGAAACAACGTACAACGTAAAGAATGCAGCAAACAAGCAATTCAAGGAGGAGGAGAGAAAAACAGGAGAATCACGCGGGTGACTCAACCACGTAACCCGCCATCACGATCGTCCGCAACGCGTATCAAGAAAGGAGGAGAAAGAACAAAAAAATCTGTTACAAGCCGGCGGAGAGAATCGAACTCTCTTATGACCCACTAGCAGTGGGCTGCCTTCCCTTTTGGCTACACCGACTGTGTTCTACGTTCTACGAATATAGCTCATTGTATATATCCTATATTTAACTGTCAACTGTCGGCTCGTCTTCTCCAAGCCATTGACGATATTCCCTATCTTCCTGTTGTAACGCAAGAAGCAAATTACGCAAGTAGTTCGCTTTCGTCATGCCTTCTTGTTTTGCCTTCCATTGAAGGTATTGTTCAATTTTGGGACTGATACGTAGGGTAAATTTGATATTTGCAACAGTTTGCATCACCTCAGAACTTAAACTCGCCAGAAATGGATTGAGTGTTGCTTCTATTTTCTGTAACGTGTAGGACTTCATAATGATGAAATCCGGACAATGCTTCTTGCGTATAAGCATAAGAAACTCTCGAGGCGGCTTGCTCTTTTCATACAAACATAAGAGCGGTTTCTTCATAAACATCGCCTGAGCAAGTAAATACGTAATTTGTGGAGTAATCTCGGTGATCTCCAAAATCAACCCTCTCAACATATGAAAAGCTTCATGTTGCGCGTACCAACCCTTTGGTTCGTGTTTTTTTGGATCAATTACCTCTTCGTTCGTCAACACTTGAAATCCTTTTTCACTCACAAGACGCACAAGGAGCTTGCTTGTGGCTGGATTTTTCTTAAAATCGCTGCAAATATAAATTCTCATATCCTCCATTGCATATTATTGTTTGTATTCTCCCGCACGATTGTCCCAGAGCAGACGCGCGATTTCACGCGGATCTTTCGATTGCCCTAAAACCCACATCCATTTTGATATGGCTGTTTCCCAGATCATTCCGCTTAAAGGAATAATATAGCCATTGTGTATTTCTTTTAGTTCGTCCTGGACGTCGGGCGCATTACCGAGAAACACACTCGTTGGGATGCGCTGTTGAACGCATTGTTGTAATCCTCGAAAAATCGTTTTTCTTTCTTGTTCTCCTGAATCAGCTTTAACTAATATTCCTGCAACATCTGTTGGGATAAAAACATCAAGATTCAGGGTATCGATAATACTAATATGTGATTCAATGTCGGGTCGTACTTCCGGTAACGCCTCCAAATCTTCCAAAGAAGGTTGCACGAGCAGCTGTACCCCCATATTCACGACGCCGCAATAATTTTTATCGAGTGTATCAAATTTTTGATTCAGATCCGAAGGTATTGCAAACGTTCGGAGCGCTGGAAAAATCGTATCGCCAAAGACAAAGGTATACCCTGCAACAGAAAAACTTGCGTACTGCAGCGCATTGAGAAAATGAATTTCAAGTCCGAGAAAAAAATAATGATCAAGAGTCTTTGCTGTATTCTGCGCAAGAGTGCTTTTCTCATCTCTTTCGAGCGGAGTGGTAGTATATACGACCGGTTTTCCAACTTGACCAAGCATAAAGGCAATCATGTGCATTCCACGCAAAAGATGCTCTTGTGGATGCACAATCACAAACCCATCACAATGTTTGTAGTGCTTCGTAACAGCGCGCACGACATTCCTCCATGTTTCATACATATTTCCAGAAGCTGCCGACTCTATGACTTCGGCGTTCAATTCTGCAAGAATTTCTGTCTCCGACAAATGTCGCAACCAGGCATCAACCATTGGTTTGGTAAGTTTTTTTTCGCGTATCAATGAATCAAGAAACAACACCGCGATTTTTTTCTGTTGAAGTCCCATAATTTTGTACAGTAAGAGAAAACACTCAAAATAAAAATCCTCCTACTTTTTCTAAGAGGACGCCTTATTTCCTACTGTAACAGATACCCAATAAGAAAACAAGTCGTGAATTATCCACAGCCACCGCGCCACCGCTCGAAAATTTTACCCAACGGGTCTGTCACCGAATACGCTTTCGCCTGTGAAATCGCAGAAATGGTATTCGGCGGCAGACCCCCAACACTACTCCTTATCCTGCTCCACAAGAAGTTCCTTCGCGCGTAACGGCTCTGCCATGATTTCTTTTACGATTCTTTCCATGCACATAATCCTTGAACCTTTCACGAGTATGACGTCTCCCTGCTCTATGCGTTCCTGCACGAATTTTTTTGCTTGTTCGGCATCAGGGAATTCAAAAATTCTATCACGTGACATACCCGCGGCCTGCGCACTATTCGCTATTATACGCGCCTTTTCTCCGCATGTGATGAGGAAATCAATCTTCTGTGCCAAGACATATCGCCCAATCATTTCGTGCGCACTTTCGGTTTCTTTGCCAAGTTCTGACATATCACCTAGTATGGCAAATTTCTTCCCAGTCGTTGCAACTGTCCCCAGCACACGCAAGGCCGCCTGACATGCCACTGGCGATGAATTATAGGTGTCATCGATAATGTGTGTAAGTTTAATGCCTGATAGAAGTCTCATGCGCCCTGGCAAAGGCTTGAGGTCGCGCAAACGTTCAGTAAGAGTCACAAGATTCATATCGTGAATTCGCCCAACCGCAATTGCGATAAGTGCGGCATAGATTTGATGCTCTCCGAGTGCACCCGGTAAAAATACTGGCACCGTAGCGCCTTGGTGCGAAATTTTACAATTCAAACCGACGGCATCATGGGTTGCGAGCGTCGTAGCGATGCGTATATCCCATGCATATATATCTGCTTCCTCTGAAAATCCGAAGCTCATGATACGCGCTCGTACTTGTTGCCGTCTTTCCCAAATACGCGGATCATCGCGATTCAACAGCGCGAAGCTATCTGGTTTTACTTTGGTGAGTACTTTCATCTTCTCGGCAATCAATTCCTCTACATTGCGAAAGAATTCCACGTGCACTGGCTGATCGCTTCCGATCATTGTAATGACCCCGATCGATGGCGGCGCAAGGTTTGTAAGGTACTCAATATCCCTGGGGTGATCCAGTGCCATTTCCAAAATCAGTATTTTTGGATATCCAGTGTGCCACATGATGAGCCGCAAGCCTTTCGCGACTATCATCATCCAACCGATCAGGGATTTACCAGGTGCAGCGCTGCCGATAATCGTACACGGCACCCCGATTTCAGTATTATAACTTTTGAGATTTCTGCGTACCTGAAAATTCTTGTGCAGAACAGTGTAGATTGCTTCTTTAGCTGAAGTTTTTCCTACACTGCCAGTAACAGCAATAATCTCTGGTTTATATTTTTTCAGGATACTCTGTGCGAGGTATCGCAAAATATTTTGAAGGAGTATTTTCATGACTCTTTTTCTACTTTATCAGGCGGGATGCCGTAATAATCAACTAAAAAATCAGCGATCTCTCGAAAAACTGGCGCTACCGATGTATCAGCCCATTGCACACCGACCGGTTCATCCAGACGAACAAGTATCACGAAACGTGGATCAGAAACTGGCCCAAAGCCAATAAACGTATCATTATGTTTAGTCTCATCGTAACCCCTTCCATCGGTTTTGGCAATTTGCGCTGTACCTGTTTTTCCAGCCATAAAATATCCTTTCACTTGCGCACTTTTGGTATGTCCCTCGTCAATCACACTCACGAGCATTGCCGAAAGCGTTCTCGCTGTCTGCGGTGTAATAACATCGCGAATTTTTTGTGGATATGTCTGTACTCGATAACCGTTATTCAGTTGTACCTCTTCAACGATATAGGGCTTCATGAGCGCTCCGTTATTGGCAATCGCTGCAAAACCGTTAATCATCTGCATCGGCGTCACTTGAATGCCTTGACCGTATGTAGAGGTTGCAGCATATACGTCACTTAATTTTTCCAAGTTACTGACATTGCCGGCTGCCTCACTGATGAGTTCGATACCTGTCTTTTCGCCGAAACCAAACTTTTTGACATAATCGAGCCAGCTTTGATTGCCAATTTGCTGCTGCGCAAAAATTGCACCGGTGTTGAGTGACTGTTGCAGCACAAATTTCATATCAACCATGCGATCTTGCTTTCGACCGTCGGAATTTCGTATTGTGTATTTTCCAACTTTCACAAAACCTTCATCGTGATAAGTTGTGTTTGGCGTGACCTTCCCTTGATCCAGCGCCGCTGCCATTGTGAATGCTTTAAAAACTGATCCCGGTTCCCATTCACTAGCGATAGCGACATTCGTATAGACGCTTATATCCGAAGTCTCATTGTAGGTATTCGCATCAAATGCCGGATAACTACAGACTGCTCTCAATGCTCCTGTTTTTGGATCCATTACAATCGCAGTACCACGTTTGCTATTATATTTTTCTGCTGCTTCTCGCAGCTTCGTGCAGGTGACATATTGAACATTTTTATCAATCGTCAGCACGAAATCATATCCATCCTGTGCTTCTTCAATCAGCTGTTTTCCAAGCGCGATCCATCGACCGGATGCATCGCGTTCGGTATGAATAAATCCTGATTTTCCACTAAGTTCTTTATCAAAATACTGCTCGAGGCCATACTGTCCAATCTGTTCGCCACTCTCATTAAAACCAACAAAGCCAGTGATGTGACTCGTGATTCCACCTTCCGGATAGAAACGCCATTCTTCTTTTACAAAATCAATACCGGGCAGTGCCATTGTTTCTATCGCCTGCTTTTGTGCGTCGCTTATTTTCTTTCCTATAGGCTCGTAGATATCATTCTGTTTCGAAAGCTTCTGATAGAGTTCTTCATGTGGAATGCCAAGCATGGGCGCAAGTTTCTCTGTTGTCATTTTTGGGTCCACGATTTGCCTTGGATTCGCATATATCATGGCGAGCTCTTGATTCTCCGCGATTGCATAGAGTCGATTTTCTGATTTTGGATCCTGGACATAGATGCGGCCGCGCCGCGGGATGAGTTTTTCCCTGAGCGTACGTTGACCTTCCGCGAGCGCAACATAATCTTCATGCTGCAGAACCATGACCACAAACAGTCGTACGATCAATACTGACGCGAAAAGTAAAAATACTGCGCGCAGAATAGTTGTGCGTTCTATTCGTGGAGTCTTTACTTGATTCCGAGTAGAAAAATGTTTCTTTGTTGGTTTGTGATTGCGTCCTATTGATATTGTCACTCTATGCATAAAATTACTGCGAGCCTGAACTATGTCGGAATTACGCGTAATTCCGACTATTTCTGAAATTGTAAGGCTATATCTGTCTCTGTATTCAAATATTCTATTCCTTGCGTTGAAACGAGACCAAGTTCTTTTCCGCGCTTTTCGACGGTTGCCAGTGTGGAAAACCGAGCGACATCGAGTTGCAGTTTATGATTTTCTCTTCGCAGCTCTTCTGTCTGTTTTGTTAATTGATCTACCTGAAATCCTGTGGTTGTGATTGTGTTTGTCAACCCAAGATATACGATACCCGTTGCGACGATGGCGCCTAAAAGTATTACCCGCACCAAAAGAGTGTGGAGACGCAATGTGAGCCACCAGCGATTGGCTATGATCGCGTGTCTTGCGATGTTCAAACGTGAGAGTAAAAAAAATTTTGGCATATTTTTCTTTGTGTCACTTTATTTTCAGAGCAACCCGCAGTTTTGCGCTTCTGCTTCTCGGATTCGCACGCTGCTCGTTTTCGGATGATGTGATTGGTTTCTTCGTAATAATCTTGAG
The DNA here is from genome assembly GCA_001818315.1 of Candidatus Kerfeldbacteria bacterium RIFCSPLOWO2_02_FULL_42_19. Classification (GTDB taxonomy): domain Bacteria; phylum Patescibacteriota; class Patescibacteriia; order HO2-48-17; family HO2-48-17; genus WO2-43-9. The sequence continues at coordinate 3,045 of MHKF01000009.1, read as the reverse complement.
ACGAGCAGCGTGCTGACAACGACAAGCGGGAAAAAATGATGGACACAAGCAGTCTTTACTTTCCTTCTGGAAAAAATGTTTTACTATGCGGTCTTCCAGAGAATGGAAACTAATAACTGCTAGTCGCCCACCAACTTTCAGAATCTCAACGGCTTGTGGAAGTGCGGTTTCGAGTGTATGCAGCTCATCATTCACAGCGATGCGCAATGCTTGAAACGTGCGTGTCGCAGGATGAATGCGCCAGTTTTGCCTCGCACGACTTTTTCGCATATACACTGCTTTGACGATATCGGCGAGTTGTTTGGTTGTTTCAATGCGGATACGTTTTCTTTCATTGATGATCGCTCGACTAATGAGGCGTGCATACCGTTCTTCACCGTATTCCTTAAAAATTTTTGCAAGCATCGCTTCTGACCATGTATTGATGATGCGTTCTGCGCTGAGCGTTTGTAATGCTCGGTTTTCTTTCAAATTCTTTGGATCATCGGATTGCCAAAAACGCATATCGAGTGGACCTGTTGCTTGGAAACTGAACCCCCTTTCTTTATTTTCGAACTGATAACTTGATACTCCGAGATCCAGGAGAATTGCGCATATGTTTTGCATATACGAAGCATTGGCTTCGCATATAAGTTTTATATCCGCAAAACTTCCCTGCTCAAGAATAAATCGATCCTTATATTCCCGCAAAGTCCTTTTCGCTGCTTGAATTGCATCAGGATCTAGATCAATGCCGAGGAGTTTTCCATTCGGTGTTGTTGCTTGCAGTATCGCTTCTGCGTGTCCCCCACCTCCGATTGTTCCATCAATAACATTGTCACCGGATTTGAGATTCAATGCATGTATCACTTCTTGTAAAAGAACGGGCGTGTGCTGAAACAACTTCATGTGCTGTGTTGCTTAGACTCCGAGATCGTGCAGTGCTTCGGCAATATCTCCACTTTCTTTTTCTGTATTATTTTTGTAGCGCTGCCATGTGTTTTCATCCCAGATTTCAAGACGATTATATAAACCGGCGACAACTACCTTTTTTTTGATACTCGCGTACGTTCTGAGGTACTCCGGAATTACGACACGCCCCTGTTTATCCATTTCCACATCCATTGCCCCTGCGAGCATCAAACGCGCGAAGGCTCGGCTTTTGGCTTGCGAGATGGGGAGATTTGCGAGTTTATTCGCAAGTTTTTCCCACTCGCCTTGCGTGTAGACGAATAAACAATTGTCCAATCCCCGTGTGACGATGGCCCCTTTTCGTAAGATTTCGCGAAATTTCGCAGGAATAGCGAGTCGGCCTTTTTCGTCCAGATTGTGAGCGTATTCTCCTATGAACATGGTAAGTTATACACAGTTTTTCAAAGTTTTCCCCACATTTATCCACCTTTTGTATCTTTATATCCATTTTATACCACTTTTGAATGCGCGTCAACCACGCTTTTCCCAAAAAAATTCAAAATGAAAGGACTGTCGCCGACATGCTTATGTCTGTCACCATAATGTGATAGTAAAATGCCATCGCGACGGCTGTGGACAAAAATCGTATTGACATGTGACTTTGCGATGATACGATGAAAGTACAGAAAAAGGTACGACATCGCAACATTTAATTCTATGCACAATAATAAAACTCTTGCGTTATCCCTCCTGACCACCCTGTTGGTCATCACTGGCTGCACCCAAAACCAGACGGTTTTCAATGCCAATGATTCTACGACGGCGAACTCACCGGTGAATGAGAACGTGAATACCCCTGTCAACAATACCAATACAATCGAATCTGATGTCGATACCTCGGACTGGCTGACCTATACCAATGAGGAATACGGCTTTAGTTTTAGGTATCCTGGGAATTGGATGACAAGTGCCAACGACAATAATATCGGGTGCATATCTGATGTTAGTATTGTTTGTGATGTCTATAGTTACGGTAAAGGTTCGTTTGATGATTTTCCGGTTGAGTACGTACATGGAAAAATTGTTATAGAAAATTCGGAGTCGTTTTCTAAAATGTCTGAGAAAGAAATTCTGATGATTGAGCCTGGAAAAGAAACAATGCCACTCATGGAAGAAAATTTTTTAACAATCAATAAATTTCCTGCGTATCGATCACTCAGACAACTAAAAAAAGGTGAACTTTTATATCCTACGGCCCCAGGCTCTACAGAGAAGACAGAACAAACATGGACAGAGATTGAATATAGATATTTTTATGGCAGTAACCTTGTCAGATTAACGTTTAGCATCCAAGGCGAAAACTATCAAAAATTTTACGACATCATAGATTTAATAGGTCAATCATTCGCTAGCACGGCTGTCGATACCTCGGACTGGCTGACGTATACGAATGAGGATTATGGGTTTAGTTTTAAGTATCCGATGCCGTGGCTTTTAAAAGTGAACGATGCTGGATTAGTTTCACTAACAAACGAAACATCTCATGTAAGAGCTAAAATTGTAGTTTTAGAAAATGTTGTTGAAGCAGATATGGACGATGCAACAGCATTAAAATTTGAAGATGGCAGGGAGCCACTCTCATTGGTTTCTGAAGAGTTCATCTCGATTAATGGATTATCTAGTTATCGAGCATTTAGGCAATTAAAAAAGGGAGAGTCTATTTTTACTGCAGATGAACTTAACGAGGTGACTCGCACCGCAATTGAATATACATACTTAAATGAAGATGATCTATTCAGGGTTTGGTTTACAATCGATGGTGAAAATACTGAACCTTTTTATGACATTGTGGATGCCATAGGCAAATCCTTCTCGATGTAGTAATTCGTGTTTCGACCGCTTCCTTTTTTGAAATAAAGCAGGAAATGGCCGGAACGGGAATTAACTCGTACTGGAAACAGACAGTTCGTTCATAACTGAAAGTGAGGTTCAATCATGGAAAGGTTCATTAGACCTGTCCCTTAATAATATTCTTGGAAAAGCATAGTCACCCCATCTTTGTGAGATGTCTATGCCTGTTCAAGATCGACCTGATCGCGGATTATCACAACAATTCCTGGGGTAGTGATGAACTCACTTCCATCGTCAGTGTTC
>MHKF01000008.1 GCA_001818315.1 Candidatus Kerfeldbacteria bacterium RIFCSPLOWO2_02_FULL_42_19 | reverse complement strand
GATTCTACGACGACGAACTCACCAGTGAATGAGAACAGCAACACTGTTGTCACCAACACCAATACAATCGAATCTGATGTCGATACCTCGGACTGGTTGACCTATACCAATGAGGATTATGGGTTTAGTTTTAGGTATCCAGAGGAATGGGGCAAAACTGTTGTAACAACTAGGGAGCCGGATGAATACCATACTGGTTCAATAACACAAATCATTTTTGACAATGATCGATCTAGAAATGGCAATGTTATAACAGCAGTTATAAAGATTGAAACACTAGATTATGAGTTTTTTGGTCCCACCGACGGTGATAATATATCTTTTTCTCAAGTAGATCTGACTCAAACCGAAGATCAATTACAAGAAGTTTTAAAACTTAATTCCACTGTTGATAATGTCGTTACGAAAATCACGACGGCAAATAACATGAATGGTCTTGTGGTAGACGAAACTATCAAAAGTTTGGGAGGTGAGGAACAATATTATATTGAATATTTGTTTCCAAGGTTTCATGCAATTCAAACTCTTAATATGAGAATTTTCGGGAAAAAAGAGATAAAACAAACTTTAGAATTATTAGTTAGTTCCCTGGTAAATAATTCCTAAGCTAACTCATTCCCTCTGATTATATTTTGTAATCTGAGGGAGTAGCTAGCTCAGGAATCCTCCTGACTAGAATCGCACCTTTACAATCAAGTGAGGTAAAAAAAATGAAACGGTTCGTTCGTGTCTTTCTGCTCGGCATCTTCGTGATGTTCGGGCTCATCAAGGAATCGTACGCGGGAGATTTCGTCTTCCCGTTCGAGTCGACCAATGCCTACACGGCTAGGTGGGTGCTCGAGGAGTCGTACCCTGGCCATCAGGGAGTGGACTACGCGTGCCCGGAAGGAACGCCAGTCTATGCTTCCGTGACGGGTACGGTCACCCTGGCCTACGACGGAGAGACGACTAAGTCCTGCTCCGGCTACGGGAACAACATCAGCATCCAGTACGGCAATTACACCGTGCGCTACGCCCATCTCCTGGCCAACTCGGTTCCATTCGAGGCAGGTCAAACTATCCAGGCTGGCCAGAAAGTCGGTGAAACGAGCAACACTGGGTACACGACCAATAACAACATGCAGTGCCTTCCCAATGTGGGATACCATCTTCACTATGAGGTTCGACACAACAACACGCCGGTAGATCCGTACACCTACGCAGGTGGACTGTTCAAGATGGATCCCGACGATTCCTACCACCTTCCAAGCGAAGTGATCAACTGCCCCTCCTACCTCTCCAAGTTCACCGCCATGAAGAACGCCTACGGCAACTTCATCGGCAGCGCAACTGGAGCCCCACACCTCTATAGCAATGGTTCCTCCGTTTGCATCCAGAACTATGATAACTCGGGGAGTTCGTGGGGTACCTCCGCGATCCTGTTCGATTCAGGAGGTGGCGCTCGTCGAACCTACCTCGTACGCTCTGGCTTCTGGGTCACATGGACAAATAGAGGAGGTCCACTCTCTTCGTTGGGGATGCCCATTACCAACGAATATACTCAAGGGCCTTCTGAAACACCCTATTCTGAGGCACGTCAGGACTTTCAACTTGGCTATCTCTATTACAAACAAGGCGCCAATCCTGAGATCACGGTTCACACCTACCCGGTGTGTGCTCCGGGATGGACCGAACAGGGTTGGGATCCTTCTGTGAGCTATCGTATCGCTCAAAAGTATGAACGATATGAAGCAAGGAATGTCTATGGCGAAGCGACTTCCGTGGCTCGAAGAGACGGCACGGTTTGGAAGCAAACGTTTCAATATGGTTTCATAGCAGTGCCTGTGGAATATACCGCGGGTAGGGTCTATGCCCAAGAAGCTGAGCCTGATACTTCATCTTCCCTGTACGATCCTTCTTCCTTTATCTGGACCTCTGTTGATCTTACGTCGCTTACTCCTGTGGAATATATCGACACCGACAGTTCTCTCGCTAGCTACATCAATCCTTTCTCTGGGAGGTGGCATGTTCTCCTCAATGGTCGTAACCAAAGAATATACTTGCTCACGCTCAATAGTGTAGGAACAGTGCTGGGTAGTCTCGATGTCACCGCTCAAACTCCTCTTGAGTATGCCGCTCCTGCCACTTCTCCTTCTGGTTATGTTGATGTCGCTTCTGGAAAACATCATCTTGTTTTCATGGGAAGGAATGGTCGGATTCAGGAAGCTGATTTTCATCCCAACACCGGTTGGACCTCTCGTGACCTTACCTCCCTTGCTTCGGTACCCTATGGTGATCTTCAGAGTGAGCCGTACGGCTATCCCGATCCTCTGATTCCTGGTCTTCGCTATGTGGTCTTTACCGCTGAGAATAGGAGAATCCAGGAGTTCACTATTGAGGAAGATGCTCGTGGAAACATCCTTGCGGTTTCCGCTTCTGACCTCACTTCCTTAGCCCCAGTACCCTATGCTGCCTCTGGCACCTCTCCCTTCGCCTTTGGCAATGAAACAACCGGAGAGCGTTTCGTGATCTTTACTGGTGAAAATCGCAGAATACAGGAGTTTCTCTTTCACCCCACCTCTCGTTCCTGGTCTTCCCTCGATCTTACCTCCCTTGCTCCCGTGGAATACGCTGACCCCACCTCTGAACCCATTGGTTACTTCGATCCTTTCACTGGAAACCAACGCGTTCTGTTCACTGGTATTGATCAAAGAATCTATCAATTGGAACAAGACGCCATCACTCATCAGTGGAGCAGTCTGGACCTTTCTGCGCAGGCTGCTGTAGCCTACGCAGCCCTTGGTTCACACCCATCCTGCTTCACTGATCCTTTTCAAGGTCTGCAGCACGTTGTTTTCTTAGGAGAGAATGCCCGTGTGCAGCATCTCATCTTTGATCCTGTGAGTCACGTCTGGACTTCAGAAGATCTGACCTCACGGATACCGGTGGAATACGCCCAACTCCCTTCTTCTCTCACGAGTTTTCTTCATCCTTTTTCAGGAAATCAGTTTGTGCTGTTCTCTGGTAATAATGCCAGAATACAGCAGATGAAGTTTGGACCGTAAAAACCCACCAGAGTAACAAAAATACAAACGCTCGCATAGCACTTTCTGTGCACAGAACCTTGATCTTTTCTTCATCCAAACCTCGGATATATATGCCGGGGTTTTATGTTTTGAGGTTCGAGTTCTCCTCTCATACTGGGTGTGGGGGGAAGGAATTCGTGTGCCAAGCAAGCTTGAACAATGCAGTCGGTTAAAGTCCGACCTACCCAAAGTCCAGCCAACAGGATAGTACAGAACTCTGCGCTACATACTGGCAACAGATGTGGTGAAGCCAGAGGGAAGGAGTACGCAGGCCGTACAGACTGTCCGAAAACTTCACCTCATTCACCAAGATTTCTGAACAGAAACATGATATAATGAAGCTATTATTCGCCTCATTCTATCAACCCTATGTTCAAAACGTACGCTCAAAATCAAATCCAGCTTTTACCTCAAGACCTTGCAACATCCATTCCCCAAGATCACATTGCCAGACTCATCCATCAGGTCATCGAGGAGATGGATCTCTCTTTCATTGAAACAACATATTCCGCAATGGGACAACATGCGTATCACCCCAAGATGCTGTTGAAGGTTCTGGTGTATGGCTACGCTTTGGGTATCCGGAGTTCCCGAAAGCTTGAGAACCGACTGAACGAAGATATTGTGTTCATGTGGCTCTCGGGTAGACAAACTCCAGACTTCCGGACCATCGCAGATTTCAGAAAAGTGAAGTTGGTGGATGTGAAAAACGTCTTTCTGGAGGTACTGAAACTCTGCCAAGAATTGGGAATGGTGAGGATCGGGAAGGTCTCTCTGGATGGAACGAGCTTTCGAGCCGATGCTTCCGGAAACAAAATGCGCTATCGAAAGACGCTTCTCAAAACCAAAGCCTCTCTGGAACAACGCGTGGATGAGATGTTGGCTGAAGCGGAACAGATCGATCGAGAAGAGGAAAAGCTCTTGGGGAATAAAACCGAGCAGTCGACGGGAATAGATGCGAAGGAGATCCAAAAGAAACTCCACCAGATGCAACGAAGAAAAGAAACCCTCCGGAGGAACGAACACAAACTTGAAGCCAGGAAAACCGATCTCCGTCAAAAGCTCAAAACCATGCGAAAAGACGGCAATTCCATGAGTTCAACCGACAACGATGCCACCATGATGCTCATGAAGGAAGGATACATCGCTCCAGGATACAACGCTCAAGTTGCCAGTGAACACCAGGTCATTCTGGCGTACGATCTTTCCTCCAACCGAAATGATCAACGACTCTTAAAGCCGATGATGAAGATCTTAAAAAAAGACACCGGAAACATTCCGGAGATCCTCATCGCGGACGCAGGGTATGGATCAAAGATGAATTACCGATTTCTTAAGAATCAACGCATCGCGGCCTTTATTCCGTACAACACGTTCAACAACGAAATGATCGAACGGAGAAAAGGAGTGTATCACCCTCCACAAGACCCCGATGTCGAGTTGGAGACATACAAGGCACGACAGAGAACGCGGCTCTTGTCGGATGAAGGGAAAAAGATGATGAAACGAAGAAGAGAAGATGTTGAACCTACCTTTGGAGACATTAAACGCAACATGCACTTCAGAACCTTCCACCTACGAGGAAAATCCAAATGCCTCATGGAGTTGGGTCTGGTGAGTATTGCCCATAACATCAAAAAGATGAAGCAGTGGCTCAAAAGACTCGCGGAATATGAGGACGGAAGAACAAAAGGCATCCAGCTTGGAACAATCTTGGGGTATGTGTCCTAACGAAGGACGCAAACCTCAACACTGTCCCAAAGACACCCCTTGTGCATGATTGACACAACAGTTCTCGGACGGTCTGGGCTGCCAGTACCCCGAGGAGGCTCAAAGGATTGTCCAGTCAATCAAGGAACGATTTGCGAAGTTCAATCTTACGCTCGCAGAAGACAAAACCCGCGTGATTGAGTTCGGCAGATTCGCCAGAGAGCGCAGAGCCAAACGAGGAAAGGGCAAGCCAGAGACCTTTACCTTTCTGGGATTCACGCACTATTGCAGTCGGACAAGAAAAGGAACATTCGTGGTCAGGCACAAAACCAGTAAACAGAAGTATCAATCCTCGGTGAAACGTCTTAAAGAATGGATGCGATCAATGAAGAATATGCGAGCATTACCCGACCTGTGGAACACACTCTCGCTTAAACTCCAAGGGCATTACCAGTATTACGGCGTGAGTGGCAACCTCAGACGACTGCGCAGTTTTGAGTGCGAAACAGAACAGTTGGTCTTCAAGTGGCTTAATCGTAGGAGTCAGAGGAAAAGCTGGAATTGGGAACAGTTTCGCAGATACCTCGAACGCTATCCATTGCCTCAACCGAAAATCACGTGCGCACTCTATCCATCTTGGTGAACACTGTTTATCGAAGAGCCGTATGAGGGAAATCTTCACGTACGGTTCAGTGAGGGGTTCCAGTCTTGCAAATGCAGGACGAGGAATCTACTCTATCGAGCCGTCCGAGCGTCAACCCCGCCGCCGCTCGCGGAGTTTACCCCGTAGCAAGCTCGGCTTTGCTTCGGGGCTCGCGTGCCCCGCAGAAAAATGTTCTTCGCTTTTCTGATTTGCGCCCGCCCGATTTTTTTCTAAAAGGATGAGAACATTTTTCTGCGGGTCTCTGCCGAGAACGTTCGGCAGGCGGCAGGGCTTCGGACGGCTCACGGGCAAAAAGTTTCCTCCCCCAACTCCCTCCTTCCGCCTCGCCCTCGCTTCGGCTGGCGGCGAAAAAATCTTGGCGACGGAGTTAATCAAATCAGAATAAAAGCGTATAATTGAGATGGTTATGCACAAATTTTCTAAATTTATATTGATACTAGTCTCTTTTTGCGTTGGCTATTTTGGAATTGCCACATTTTTCAATTCGCAACCTCATAATACGCCCGATAAAAATATAGATGTGGTTGTCGGTGGAATCGTTCCTCACCACCTAGTTGCTGATGAAATTATACAAAAATTGTTTACAATAGTCGGCAACCAAAATCCAAAAACAATAATTTTAGTCAGCCCAGATCATTGGGGAGTGGCCAAAAGTAATTTCACGACTACCGCCAAAAGTAACTTTGGTGGTGTTTTGGTTGACACTTCTTTTCGAGGAAAATTGATAAATGAACTCCCCTCAAATATTGAATTTGACGATGAACTTTTGAACCACGAACACGGTGTCACTGGATTAGTACCATATATCAAAAAACTTTCTCCGCAGACTAAAATCGTTCCTATTGCCGTCTCCGCAATCACAAGCAAAATTACTTTAGATAAAATTTCCCATTTTTTAAGTAAAACTGACAGTAATGTTGTTATAATTGCAAGTAGTGATTTTTCGCACTATCTCCCTTCATTAGCCGCTGACTTACACGATTCAACAAGTATCGCCGTTATTTCTGCATTTGATAGGAGTAATTTCAGAAACTTAGAGGTTGATTGCTGGCAATGTCTGTATATTGTCTCATCGGTTTCAGAATTAAAGAATGCGAAAAAATCTGAATTGGTTGGACACAGCAATTCCGCAAAACTTTCAACATCAGAAAATACGGCTCCTGAAACGACGAGCTATGTAGGTTTAGTTTTTCGTGAGAGCGGACAGAACAGCACAGATTCTACCGCGACATTGTTGTCAGTCGGGGATATTATGCTTGGCAGATATGTAGAAACTTTGATGAATAGTGCTGGCGAAAACTATCCATTTGAAAAAATCAGTCAGTTTTTAAGGGGCATAGATATTGTTTCTGGAAATCTTGAGGGAACGATTATAACAGACCATAAGCAAACACCGGATTTTTCTACTAAATTTTCGTTTTCGCCAAGAGTGGCAAAAACCCTTCGCCTTAATAATTTTAGTCTAGTTTCTCTCGCCAATAATCACGCTCTTGATTATGGCGAAAATGGACTGAAAGAAACAAGCGGTTTTCTCAAGCAATTTGAAATAGATACTTCCGGCCATCCTTCAAAAATTGAAGGAACTAAAGTCGCGACAAAGGATGTTCGTGGCCAAAAAATTGCGTTTGCCTCGTTTAATTTCACTGGGCCGTATCCAAAAGAACAAGAAGCGTACGAGCTTGTCAAAAATTTTAAAGAAAAAAATAATTTTGTTGTAGTCAATATTCACTGGAGCGAAGAATATGCTTTGAAAGCTAATGACTTTCAAAAGATTGTTGCTCATAATTTGATTGACAGTGGCGCAGATTTAATTATCGGCCATCACCCGCATGTGGTTCAGGAAATAGAGCAGTATAAAAACAAAATTATTTTTTACTCATTGGGCAACTTTATTTTCGACCAGTATTTTTCAAAATACACCAAAGAGGGATTGACTATCGGCACAACACTAAATGATCAAGAAGTAATATACCGACTTTTCCCAATTAATATTGTTCAAAGCCAACCATCGCTTATGACTGGCGCAAGAGCGCAGGAGTGGTTAGGTGACTTATCAACCCGTAGCGACTCTGCTTTGATTGAAGAGATAAAAAGTGGTATGATAGTAGTGCCTAGGAATTAATTTTTATAAAACTATGGAAAATCAAACAACACCGCCGCAAATGACTCCTCCAGAACTAACGCCTGAAAATAAACAAAAATTTTTGCGCTACTTGCCTTATGTAATTCTTCCTCTTGTGGGCGGTGTTGTTGTTTTTGCGGCAATGAATTTCTATAAACAAAAAGAAGCTGCTACGCCTACACCAATCGTAAATCAAGAAACTCAAACCCCTCCGGTCACAGAAACTCCGCCACCCACAACTCAGCCCAAGGTAGGAGATATCTCGGTCAACTGGCTATCAGAACCAGTAAAAGTTAGCCCATCAACGATTGGTCTATCCGTAAAAGACCCTAACGCATGGGAAGGTATAAAAATTGACGATCTCTATGCTGTATATCAAGTTGGCACAGTTACAAGCGCGCCCTTTCAGAATGATAAATTTTATGTGATTGCTCGTGCTTGTCTGGGTCCGTGCGGTTCGTTCTACTATCGTGTTATTGATAATAGGGTAAAACAGGGATTGGTTCTTCTCACCAATTTATCAAATGAAATTGACCAATCCGATAAAGTATTTTTTGTCGAAACTGGCCAATATGATGTTCCCGCCTTGAGATTTCCTACAAAGTTATCAGTACAATATGCTGGCAAAACTCTGAATTTTGAAGCAGAAGATTTTAGTCCGGCTACCATGTTTAAAGATTATATTGAGAGAGGTAACTGGAACCAAAGCACTCAAAAATATACTGCGCGCAATCTAAAATCTGATATTAGACACCCCCAATATGGAATTTTGTATGAGGAAACAGATGATGGATATTTCATCGCGAGATTACCAGACGGAACTTTGAAACTTTATCGCTTACAATTTCCATTTTCACTCTCAGATGACAACAAAACTGGCTTTCTTGTTCAATCTGCCACGTTAAATTTACGCCTTGCTGGCGGCGGTATCTTTACGGCAAATTACACGCCAATATCACCGCGAGTATGTCCGCCAAGAGAATACGATGTCCAAAAAGGCATTGAGGGTAAAATCAAGAAAAGTGGCACGATTGATTCGGCTGGAGATTTCTACGAGTTGAGTAATTCTAACGATCCTATGTACAACGAAATTTATCAAAGTTTTTACAATCCCGATAAAATCTCTTACGCTACCTTTCTTGCCGATCATCCGATTATATTTTGGAAAGATGCTCTCGACCGCTGGTTTAGGTTAAGAAACGCAAAATTCTATCCGGCTGTCGAAACCGAGTGCGGATACTTCGATAGCGTACTCTAAATTTTTTCGCCGCCAGCCGAAGCGAGGGCGAGGCGGAAGGAGGGGATATGCTATGTCAACTTTTTTCTGTGGATAAGAAGAATTGTTCTGTGATTGGTGAGTTTTTTATGCTCTGTACTGATAAGGTTTTTGGTACTTGAGCATCATATACATAATGTCAACGAGTCTTCGTTTAAGACAACACAACGCTTGGCCTTTGGTCTTCCCTTCAGAAATCTTTCTCTGAAAATAGGTCTTTGCTTCTTGATTCCCTGACCGTGAAATCTGTGAGAGTGCGATTCGGTGAATCGCCATATTGAGTCTTCTATTTCCTGTTCCTGCTTTCGTCTTCACATGTCTGAAAGTATTCCCTGATGAGCGTTCTCGCGGAGCAAGTCCGGCATACTTCGCAAGTGCTGACGGTGAATGGAATCGCTTCACATCTCTCACCTCTGCCATCACCTTGGTTGCGAGCACCGTTCCACATCCATTGAGTGTTGTTAGTTTCTGTCCGGTCATCTTCATGAGCTCCCCGAGTTCTCCTTCCAACTCTTGTGTCCCTTCCCGAATATCCATGAGGCGTTTCACTTTCCTTTTGATCTGTTTTTTCAGAATGACAACATCCCCTGGAATGTCGCTGGTATCGGTTGGCACTGGATGTGTTTTCCAATATCGCAGAGCCTTTACGGAAAACGGATCCTTAAATTTTTTCCGATACCCCCCATTGTATGCCTTATGCAAGAGTCGGTGTAACTGGTTCTTCATTCGTGTCTGTTCTTTTATGAGAAATTCCCTATCTCAAGCCAGTTCTTTGATATCCTTGGAAAGTTCGTCTTGTTTTGTTATGGTGTAGGAAGGCAGTGTGTCAATCCTCTGGATCAAGACTTTTGCTGCCGCGAACGCATCCAGTGAATCATTTTTTTCTGGATGTGTTTCGTATGTACGGAACACATCGGTGAGCACGGGTGGTACCATTTTTACCATGACTTCTTGTGAGGAAAGATAGTGAGCCAGACGAATACCATTACCGTAACTGTCTTCGAGTCCAAAAACCGGGAACAAGGAGTGAGAAGCGGATACCTTTTTCGACAGGGCAACCAAGGTCTGAAAATCTTCTTTTGAGTTGGAGATAACTTTTTCAAAGAGTTTTTCTCCAAAGGCATTGGTAGCGACCGCGGTGTGGGTGTCTTTATGAACATCAACACCAATATACAGGAGTTGATGCCGAGGTGGGGTGTCACATTTGTGCATAGGCGTAGAAAGTGAATGGTGAATAAGAGTTTGCACGTGTTACCAAGGCGTGAAAACATTCACCACTGAAAACCCAGTATTTTGAGCCTTGTCCGTCAATGGCGGATGGCAATATGCTATTGGTTCATGGTGGTGAAGGGAGGAGACACGTTGCAATCCCCTATGAGCCCTACAAAATGTGGCAGGTCTGGGGTAGGCATTCCGTATCTCCACCCTTCACCATACCACAGAACTTTTTCACACCCACTACTCCCATTCTCTCATACTGGGGGGAGGGGGAAGGAATTCGTGTGCCAAGCAAGCTTGAACAATGCAGTCGGTTAAAGTCCGACCTATCCAAAGTCCAGCCAACAGGATAGTACAGAACTCTGCGCTACATACTGGCAACAGATGTGGTGAAGCCAGAGGGAAGGAGTACGCAGGCCGTAATGCGAAAGCGTGAAGGTTATTGAGCCCCGTAATACCCCTTATCAGGGGAGACGACCTTGTGAATTCATGGGGAAGTCAGTTATGAGGGAGCGCGTTTAAGGCAAGCGCTCTCTTATCCCCTCGGGGTCGAAGTCCACGGCATGCGCACGAAAGCAGTGTTCAGGAACTTGGGAGACCTTGTCTGTTTCGGGAAAGGTCGAGAACCGCCTCAAACAAGCTCGAAAAGATCAAGGGAGAGGCGAATGAACAGGCAAGGAGTCAGAACAATCCGTAGTACCCAACGTTTGCCTGTAATGGGTTTAGCACGCCCCCACCACCTATGAATAGGTGTGGGGGCACGGGGAAGGGATTGTCTAAACAGTACCAAGGAAAGGACTAACTTTATGCCATACCCAGTGATGGACAAAACAACCAAAGCCAAACTTTCTTTGATAACCAAGAAAACAGCGGCTGACCGTATCCTCAAGTTCACCTCACTCATTCATCTTCTGAATGACGAGAAATATTTGTATGAGTGTTTTCAAGAACTTGAACGCGGCAAAGCCGCAGGAGTAGACCAGCGTACCAAAGAGAGCTACACCGAAACAGAAATCAGACAGGCAATCGCAGACGTCGTGCAACAATTGAAAGCAAGGAAGTACCGACCGCAACCAGTGCGCAGGGTATTCATTCCCAAGAGCAACGGGAAACTGCGACCGTTGGGCATACCCACGGTGATGGACAAAGTGATTCAATTCGCAGTGGCTAAAATTCTAGAACCAATCTTTGAGCCCTTATTCCTTAATTCCTCATATGGTTACCGACCAAAACGCAATGCTCACGAGGCGATCAAAGCAACCAGTAGACCTGTCCCTCAATAAAAAAGTATGAGATACTGAAAAAAAGATAAATATTTCGATATGCTGCACAACAAAGACAAAATTTTACAAAATCCTCGTCTCTGTAAAGCAATATTTGGCATGAGTCGGGAGGAAATATTGAGATTATTACCCCTCTTCAGTCAGTGTCTCCTCGCGTATCGTTATGAACTCCATCCTCATCGAAAACGAAAGGTTGGTGGTGGCAGAAAGGGCGATCTGCCCACAGATCTTGATAAATTGCTGTATATACTGATGTATTTGAAAATATACTCCACCTATGATGTTTTCTCCGTGCTTTCTGAGCATCAACGCAGTAAATGTGGTGACTCTGTTCAGCTCCTTTTACCCGTGCTGGAACGAACATTAGGGAGAAAGCTCGTACTTCCTGCACGTAAGGCCACTTCTTTAGAAGAGGTGTTTGAGAAGATTCCAGAACTGAAAGATGTGTTTCTGGATGGCACAGAGAGACGGGTACAACGTCCAAAAAACACTAAAAAGCAAAGGAAATTGTATTCTGGAAAAAAGAAAGCGACCACCAGAAAGAATATACTCCTGACGACTGAAAAAAAACGCATACTTTTCCTCAGTAAAACCAAAAGTGGAAGACGTCATGACAAGCGTATTACGGATAAACATCATCTCATATCCGTCATACCCGAGGATGTAACGGTTTGGACAGATACGGGATTTCAGGGAATACAACACCAACACGCGAACACGATGATGCCTCAGAAAGCAACCAAACGAAAACCTCTTACATTCGCACAAAAACAAAACAACCGGCTTATCGCCGGTATTCGCGTTATCGTAGAACATGCCATTGCTGGCTGGAAACGCTTTCAAGCAGTGAGTGATATCTATCGCAATCGTTTACCGAACTTCGATGACCGCATGAATATGGTCTGTGCGGGACTGTGGAACTTCCATCTTGAACAGGCATAGACATCTCACAAAGATGGGGTGACTATGCTTTTCCAAGAATATTATTAAGGGACAGGTCTATTCTCCTAGTCTTATAAATACATCCTGAAAATGGGAGAGCCGAATAAAGTTCCCGTCCTGTATCTGGATGATAACTTGATTTCCCCACCCCTCTATACAATAGTCACATGTGTCTATCAGATGAACCACCAAGCCTTTTT
>MHKF01000007.1 GCA_001818315.1 Candidatus Kerfeldbacteria bacterium RIFCSPLOWO2_02_FULL_42_19 | reverse complement strand
CTTGCCCTTGCCTCACCCCTTCGCTCGCCACTGCGCCCTTGCCAGCCCTAAATAAAGCCATTTAAGGAACGACTGGCAAGGGCTTGGGTTAGACATAACATCGTTATGTTAACTTCCCCTGTTTTATTCACCGCGCAAGGCTCGCTCCCTATATTCAACCCCCAAAATTCCGCCGCCCCCCCCAGTCTTTGGGGGGTCGGCGGTAAAGCTTCTAGTCGATTTATCGTCGAGATTTTGATAGTGGTTTTATACGGACAGGATTATGATCGTGTAACTGCGGGGATTTTAGGGGCGCTTTTTTAGTGGTTTATCGTTGGAAAAGCGGTTTTTCCCTAAAGGGAAGCTACACACTGCCTTTTAAAAGCCTCAAAGCGGTTGGCCATAGGCCTCTAGAATGCCCTAGAAATGCCCCTACGCTGCGTTCTACGGGTTTTCGTTGAGTATGTGTAGTGTTTTTTTGTGTTGTTTATGTGGCTTTTGTGTATTAGGAATAAAGCGGTGGTGGATAACTTACGCGGGAACTACTTCTAACTTCAACCTATATCCGGTATGCTCAAGAATATTCTCAATAGTGTCCAGATTAGAAAACTCACCCTCTTCAATTTTGGAAATGTACTGTTGAGTTACACCGAGTTCTTTGGCGAGTTGCTCCTGGGATAATTTATGTCGGATACGATATTCAATAATTTTTTTCACTACCGCTGTCTTCTCCATGAGCAAATCGTAGTGAGCTTTGAAATCCGGATTCCTTTTTATCTTCTCCTTAATATAATCATCGACTTTTCTCATTGATTTTTAGCCTCCTTACTTATTTCTCGTTAAAAAATCTTTTTTTCTTTCTTGAGCAATCTCTATTTCTTTTCGCGGGGCCTTCTGTGTCTTCTTCACAAAACCATGGGTAAATATTATTCTCTTCCCGTAAAAGAAGAAAAATAAAACTCTAATCTGGCCCTCTTTGCCTTTAAATCTTAATTCCAATATTCCTTCTCCAAGGTGATCCGTATGAGGATACCGTAATTGTGGACCAAAGTCTTGGAGCAATTGTTGCTTAATAATAAACTTATCCTGCGTTTCTACATCTAAAGACTCAATAAATTCTTCTGCTGGTCTTCTTCCATCCGCAGTCTCGTAGAAAATACAGGTGTATTCTTGCATGTGACCTTTCTGATTAGAGTATACAACTTTTTAGTTGTGGTGTCAAGTTTTTATTTTTGCTAAAAGCTTAAGGCCGGGGTTTCGCGCAACCCAATTATCAAGCTAATTTTTTCAACAACCCCTCTCCAACGTCGCAAAAGTCCCCCAATTCCCCTCTATTCCGTGCTCAACCCCCCGCCCCAACGTCGCAAAAGTGTTACTTTTGCGACGTTATTGTATGATTCTTACTTTTCTTTTGCCAATTTCAAATATCTGTTCCTCAAGTATTTTCTCTGATGACCACAAAACCAAATTACACCCTAAAAAACAAATTCAACTTTATTACTTTGCAAAAAAGAAGACTCAGCTCCTGTCCCGACTAAGATAGTTTTTATAATTTTTTCAAAATCATTGGAATAGCCTTGACAATCATCTACATTATTGCAAGCAAGACTTAACTCATAAACAAAACTATCATTCAAAATTAAATAACAAATTACTTTAGCCATGACATTGGAAGAATAAACATACTTTACGGTTTCTAAATCCTTAATTCTTATACTTTCAGGTTCGGATTCCAATCTATAACCCTCTAAACTACTCTTTTTTTCTTTAAGCTCATCTTCTAGCACATCTTGAATGTTTCTGAGTTGACTCTTTTTCATAATAATGTGAAAAAGCACAAAAGTGCCATCCGCAGGACTAAAAGCTATACTTGTAATCTTACCCAAGTCAGAATCTCTTTCGTTAATATGAATTTTGCTCCAATACGCCGGTAATATTACTGCAATTTTATATAGTGAATGAATATATCTTAAGCTATCTGAACAGAAAACTATTTTTTCGCCTTCTTCTAGATTTTCTACATTTTCTTTAGAAGACACTGTACACTTATTTTCTTTCTTGTCTGAAAGATCGTTTTGTGCAACTGCGTCTTCAGAAAATAAAATTAAAGGGAGGGTTAAAAAAAATATTGATAGAGCAATTTTTTTTTCGCATAATTCCCGCGTTTTCTTCTTCATATTTTTGTTATTTCTGCGCCAGCATCTCTGCCGCCTCTTCCAGGTCTTCCGGAAACACATCAACATAATATCTCAACGTCGTCGCCACGTCTGAATGCCCTAAATACCGCTGCACCAATTTAGCGTTTTTGAATTCCTTTAGAAGTCTTGTCCCCACGGTATGCCTTAAGCTGTGTGGTGAGAGATCTGATTCAATACCGCTCTCTTTTACCCATTTCTTAAAATCCCTTTGCACCTGGCGCGGACTGATCCTGGCGCTATTTCTAGAAACAAACAAAGGAGCTCCTGGTAAAAGAGATTCCCCTCTTCTTGCTTTGACCTTTAGATACTCTTTTAAATGTTCTTGTAGAGCTTTTGGGAAATACACTGTTTTAAATCTATCCTTCTTCCCTTCGCTTCTCTCAGGACTTCGTTCCTTTTTTTTGGTCCATCCTTTAACCTTTATTTCTAACTTGGCCCGGCCGGCGTGTTCAACATTAAGACTTAACGCCTCTGATATCCTTAATCCGGTAATAAGCATTAAATGGTAAAGCATATAAGCCCTCTCGGCGTCCTTGCGATTCTTAAGGATATCTAAAAACCTCTCTTCTTCCTGTGGAGTAAGACACTTAATGTCTGGACTCATTTTTTGATCCTTTTTGATTTCTTAAAGAAAAATAGTAGTAGTGGCAGCAAAGCTGCCTTCTACTATTAGTAGTATATATTAGTAGTATTATTAGCCTGAACCTATCTTCTTATGAATAAACAAGTTAGCTTCAGTTAGCGTTCCAAAAGGGAAGTTTTAGCGTTCCAAAAGGGAAGTGCATAACTCCAATTTTATACTTAAAATCTAAAACTCCAACCGTTCCAAAAGGGAAGTGCATAACTCTATTTTTCCCCAGACTTATTCACAATAATTATTGGCTTCTTGCTTGGGATCTTACGCTGAACCGCAGGGGGTGATGGTTGTAATTCAAAATACCCATCTTCAAACTTTGCCCTAACCGGCCAATACATCTGAATCATCTTTAATAGCCCTTTTAATTTCATTCTGACTTTCCTCTCGTTCTCTTCTTCTGGCCCCAATTGTTCAAAGAGTAATTGATCGGGAAAAGCCACAGTTTTGTTGAGATTATTATTTCTGTAAGCAAGGAATCTATAAAAATCAAGGGCTAATGGATTTCGTTTAAAACAACGCACAACATTCATGTCAAGTGGTACAGAATGTTTATGAATATATCTAGCATAATTTTCATCGAGAATGATCTGTCCTTTTGAAAATGTTAGCTGTTCTGGATTTTGAACATCAAAATAGATATCCCAGGCTCGCGCAACCACAGACTGAATACCAATAATACGACCAGGCATGGGATTTTTAGGTTCTACCCTGATCACACTTGTAATGTAATTGATTAATTGTCTCAAAAGTGCTTTATTCGCTCGACCTTCGTGATATCCAACTTTTTTAACATAGTCATTAAACGTTTTGCCTACGTCGATGATATTTGTATTTTTAGTTCTTACTTCTGTATCAATAAAGATCTGATTCATTCGGGCATAGCAGCCATAAGGGATCTCGTATTTTTCATGACGGGTAATGGTAAGTTCGCATAAGGAGGTCTTTTTCGCCCAATAAGTTGGATTATCTTTTAATTTATGCGTCGGCAGTCCAAATACCATAAAGATATTTGAAGAAAATCCAATATCTTCTTTAACTTCTTCAAATTTCTTCCCCACTATTAAATCAAGAAACTCTCTCTTCGGTCTATTCATAACATCCTGTTTCATCTTGGGACCTCTTCTTTCACGTAAGCCCCCTTTACTTTTTTCCTATATGATTCAGTATTAGCTGTTCAACTGTATGAGACATAGGTTCTCCTGTCTCAGCGCGATTATGTCCGAGCAGCTTAGCCGCCTTCCTAGACATGTAGAGAGTTTGCTTTATCTTTTGGTCATTCTCAGCGGTATTCTGTCTTTCTGTTTTTACAGCAAGCTGTTTTTCAGTCTTACCGTCAATCCATTTTTCAGTTAATGTGGCGAGCTTTGCTTTTGCCATTTTAAGATCTCCTTTCCAAGACTTTCAAATTCATCATTTGCCTGACTATCAGACGCATACTCATAAATAGTCTGCCCGACAATACCGGCTTCACAGAGGGCAATTCTTTGGCAGATTTCAGTTTTTAGTATAGGTACATTGAAGACTGCAAGTGCTTCGCGAGCCTCACACCCAAGGGATGTCCCGACAATCTTTCTAGAGATAAGTAAAAATGGTTTAACCTCAATACCAGCCGAACTTTTACCCTCATGAATCATATCAATAGTCTTTCTGACAGAATGGATATCGTATGGACTGGGAGTAACCGGAATTATAGCGAAATCGGAAAGCGCGAACACCGTCCTTGTGATTTTATCATTAGCAGGACCACAGTCAATAATTATAAAGGTAAATTTTTGGGCTTCTTCAGAAAGTTTTGCTGTAAGGTCCTGAGCAGACCAGGGGAGAGAGGTTATTTGAAGATTCGTATGGGTAAGACGATTCGGCAGTTGTTCCTGTCGACTCTTAAACCAATCGCTTACTGTGCCCTGGGGGTCCACGTCTATAAGAAAAACTGCCTCTGTTTTTCGTGCAAGGGCGCCGGTCAGATTGATAGCGACAGTAGATTTTCCGACGCCACCTTTTCCATTTGCTATTGCAATAATGGGCATAATCGCATTGTAGTATAAATGCAGATTACTGTCAAGCCATTTTTATGTTTTGACATCTTTCGGTATGATAGCTCGAGCAGTAGGTAGAAGCGCCTCTAAACATCCCTATCATTCGGCAATTCAAAGCCTCATTCCTAGGCGGCCAATTTCTACATTCTAACAGCATATTCTTCCGTTAGGGCAAAATAGTCCTTGCAAAACAAGAAAATCCCTCGTATATTAATGCTATGCCTAAAAGAGATTCTCTTAAAGATAGATTACGCAAAGCCGGCATCCGGCATTATGACGAGCTCATCCACGACCAACCCCAGGAATGGCTGATCAAGAACTTTAGCCAGGGCGCAACCGATTATCCGGTCAACGTTGCCCGCCTAATGCGTAACATCGTCTGGCAAACCCGAGAGCGGATCCTAAAAGGGGAGAAGCCGCCCTTAAAAGAACTCTTGAGAACATTCTGGTATATGTATATCAAGCCAACCCTTTCCCGGGCCGGGGCCTTGGCCACAAAAGCAGACCAATACGCTCAGCTCATTGATAACATCGTCTTCATGGTCAAAGAAATAGAAGCCATGGAATACAAAGACATCGGCTTCCGCGATGATAACCAGGCCCACCGAAAAATGGGGGCCAATGCCAATATAATCCTTTTCTCCGAAAAACTTGGCCACCAGGAATTCTTATCCGATATCGCCGGCAAATACAATGTCTCTATTCTTGCCCTGGGCGGCCAGCCGTCAGTCTTGAACGTAGAGTATTTTGTAGACACCTTAAAAGAAGCAAAGATTAACCTGCAACGGTCTTTCTACCTATTCAGCATAGTTGACTATGACACCAGCGGCTGGATCATCAGAGATGCCTTTATGGACAATCTTAGATTTTACGGCATCCCTAACACCCAGGTAATTGATTTAATTCATCCGGACATGCTCACCCCGGAAGAAATTAAGTTCGCCCGCTATCGTATCCCTGAGACAAAAGGGATGCGGGTTAAAAATCTAAACTGGCTGAAAGAGGTCCACAAGAGAAATTACAAAAACCAGGAACACTTGGAAGAAATCAAAAAAGACAAGAAAATCCTCTACGGATTAGAAGCCGAGTCCATATCCGGCACTCGCCTAAGCCAAAAACTAGAAGAAGAAATGGTCCCCTTAATCGGCAAGAGTGAAGACTTACTCAAAATATTCGAACTAAAGAAATTAGACCGAGCCATAAAAGACTTAATAATTCATAAGGTAACATAAGGGGGGAGTATGTCTACTAAAGCAGAGTTTATCAAATTCAATGCCATTAAAGAATACATTAACAATACCCTAAAAATGCGTTCCTCAGAGAGCGCGGTTAAAAAATCCCTGAGCGAGTTTGACTCAGCAATAGAAAAAGTACTCCAAGAAGCCGGTGAATTAGCCAAAGAAGACAAACGCAACACGGTTATGGATCAGGATATAATTTCAGCCGTAGAAAAACACTTAGGCAAAAGAAATCTAACCTGGCAGGAAACAGCCGAAGAAATTATCCGTCATAATCCTACGGACCTTGGCAAGATATCCAAAGCGATTAACGACTACATTGAAAAAGACCAGGGGAAGAAATGAATCAGGGAGAGTTAGCCCTGACCATTGCTAAAAGATTTTTTCTCACCCAGGCAGAATCCCAGGAAATCATAAAATTTATCCAGGCCGTAATAACCGGGGACCTTAAAAAAGGGGAAAGAATATCCTTGCGTGGTTTTGGCTCCTTCAATAAAGAAAAGCGATCCTCAAGAAAAGTCCGCCATCCCAAAACAGGCAAGATTATAACCATACCGGAAAGAATTACCGTAGATTTCAACCCTTCCGAATCTCTCATACAAAACTTAAAGTAATCTTAATGCACCACCCGCTGGGGCGGGTTGCGTTGGTGGTGTCCGCACCGTTCCGCCTCGCTGTCGCTCGGCTTCACTGCTCCGCTCGCTTGGCGCTCGCTCATTTGCCCGCTTAGGTCAGCGGGCGGGCAGGCTGGGTCGCCTGCCCCTAAATGCAATCCCCGCTGGCTTGCCCCTACGGGGCAACTGCCTCCAGGAATGGCTTGCTCGGGCTTCAGCCCTGTTGGCTTCCGCTCCCTGCGCTGCCAGTCCTTACGGCAGTTCTGCCCTTCGGCTTCGCTCAAATTGGCGTGCTCGGACTTTAGCCACACTTCGTGTGTCTTCCGTTGCCTGTGCTCGCCAATTTGGCTACGCCTTCGGGCAGATGCCAGCTCATCTCGTATGCAGCCGTTATCCCGTCCCACCAGAAACCCGCAAAGTTAGTGGTTATGCGCCGTTCCCTTCATTCAGTCGTTCCGTTTCAACAGATTATCGCCTCTTAACATAAAGCGTTAAGAGGTTCGTGCTTGCTGACCCCGATAAACTGCATCGGGGACAACAATTTTCTTTTTTGCGGGTTGCCGCAAAAAAGAAAATGCGCACCGATAAACTGTTTTCACTTCACTCCTTCATTACGGTCACTTGGTTTGTGGTGGATACATTGCTTATATTGCCCGCCACCCTAAAAGAAATAAGGAATGTCGCTCGCCCCCAGGGGTTCATAAACCAGGGGAAGCGGCTCAGGGGTTCGGCATCTTTCATCCGCCTGTGGCGGATGAAAGACCAGGCAAGCCAGGCGGTTTCTTAACGCTTTCAGGGCGGAGCCTCAATTTCTCCACCCTGAAAGCTAAAACCGCCTTTGCCTATAATGCGCATTATAGGCACTTGCCCTTGCCTCACCCCTTCGCTCGCCACTGCGCCCTTGCCAGCCCTA
>MHKF01000006.1:9944-89663 GCA_001818315.1 Candidatus Kerfeldbacteria bacterium RIFCSPLOWO2_02_FULL_42_19 | reverse complement strand
TCGCCCTGCCTCGTCCGCATTAGTAGTTTTAATCATTTGGATTCTGCCCGAAATAGTTTCGAACTTTGTCCAACAAACACCGCCAAGTTTTACATTCAGCGAAATTGAAAGAGGTTGCCTCAGCTCAAAGTGCCCCGGCATGGTATTTTTCGACATTTTTGAAGGCATTTTTGAAATCGCACGAGAGCGTGCGGTCGGCAATACGGGAGTTCGAACATCCTTTGAACAGCATCCAGAAGATGTGTGAAAGTTAAGGTTATTGTATCAGAAAGACCCTTCTCCCAAAACATACCGCCATCGCGACGGCTGTCGCGAACTGATGGAATGGCTGACACTCTTAGGACTTTGGTCAGACCCTCTCTTGAAAATAACTGGAGATAGGCTCAAGCTGAAATTTCTGGTACACTCAGTTTATATTACTTTCAAAAATATTATCCCATTGAACATGGAATCAAAAAACTATGACCGTATTGCCACCGAAAAACGGTGGAAAAAATTTTGGGAGAAAGAAAAAATTTTTCAATTTTCTGAAAAAAGTAAGGCCCCGCTCTACGTTGTTGATACACCGCCGCCGTATGTTTCTGCTGATCACCTCCATGCGGGACATATTATGTCCTATGCACAGGCGGAATTCATCGTACGCTACCAACGTATGCGCGGTTTCAATGTTTTCTATCCCATGGGTTTTGATGACAACGGTTTGCCCACCGAAAGATTTGTGGAAAAAAAATATAAAATTGATAAATCCAAAATCACGAAGTCCGAATTTATTAAAATTTGCCTACAAGAAACAGAACAAGGTGCGCAGACGTACAAAAAACTTTGGGATGATCTTGGCATTTCTGTTGATTGGACTAAAACATATAGCACGATCAGCCCTCTGGCCACGAAAGTTTCTCAATGGTCGTTCCTTGACCTTCATAAAAAAGGTGCATTATATAGAAACGAAGCGCCGGTGTTGTGGTGTCCTTCGTGCCGAACAGCGATTGCGCAAGCCGATTTGGAAGATAAAAAAGAAGATGCAAAAATCAACTCTATTTATTTTTCGAGTCATGGCACAAAACTGACAATCGCAACGACACGCCCTGAATTGCTTTCCGCATGTGTGGCATTGTATGTGAATCCAACGGATACACGATATAAACATCTCATTGGCAAAAATGCGTTGGTACCTTTGTTCGATTACGAAGTCCCCATCCGTGCGAGTGAAAAAGTGGACAGTGCTTTTGGTACTGGCCTCATGATGGTGTGTACGTGGGGCGATAAAGAGGATTTAGAAAAATGGCAGACAGATAAACTTCAGACACGAGCCGTGCTTCGTGAAGATGGACGACTCAATGAACTTGGAATAGCCTACCGCGGCCTTAAAATTTATGAAGCTCGAAAAAAAATAATTTCCGACCTACAAAGAAAGGGTTATCTCATAAAACAAGAAGATATATCTCATACGTTGAATGTTCATGAACGCTGCGGAACCCCAGTAGAATTTATACTGAGTAAACAATGGTTCATTAAAATCGCCGATCTTCAAAAAACATGGCTTGCGTATGGCAAGAAGCTTCATTGGTATCCCGAAACAAAGCGACAAGATTATGAATTATGGGTGAATTCTCTTCAATGGGATTGGTGCATTTCCAGACAGCGTTATTATGGCGTCCCGTTTCCGGTGTGGTATTGTGAACATTGCTTGGAACCAATTTTAGCGCACGAAAAAATGCTGCCCGTTAACCCAGCTGAAGTGAAGCCGCCTCTTTCATCATGCCCGAAATGCGGACATAAAAAATTTGTTCCAGAAAACGATGTGATGGACACCTGGGCGACTTCTTCTGTTACACCCTTCATTATTCGCGAACTTGTGAGAGATAAGCAAATAAAGAAAAAACTTTTTCCAGCAACCCTACGTCCAAATGCTTTCGAAATTATTCGCACCTGGGATTTTTATTCGATCGTCAAAAGTCATTATCATTTTCAGAGTGTACCCTTTCGAGATGTTATGATTTCTGGTCATGGACTTGATGAACATGGAAGAAAAATTTCGAAACGCCTCGGTAATTACATTCCTTCTGAAAAACTTCTTGAAGAGTATGGAGCGGATGCTATTCGCTATTGGGCGACAGGAGCCATGTTAGGACAAAATCTTCGTTTTAATATTCAGGAAGTTAAAAAAGGTCGGAAGACAACGATTAAACTTTGGAATGTCGGTCGGCTCATCCTGATGAACTTAGGAGATTTTAAATTCAAAGAAGTATCACGTCATTTGGAATGCGCCGATATTTGGATTCTTCAGGAATTCAATCAGACGCTTACGAAAGTGACGCATGCGTTTGACGCCTATGCCTACGCGAAAGCAAAAGATGAAATTGATCAATTCTTTTGGTCAAAATTCACTGATTATTATTTGGAATTTATTAAGTATCGTCTTTCCGGAGATGATGCAATATCTCAACAAGCCGCGAGATACACACTTACAACGGTGTTTCTTGGTATTATCAAAATGTATGCGCCGATTTTACCTTTCATTACTGAGGAACTCTACCAACTCATTTACAAAAAAAATGAACGCGCAAAGAGCCTTCATCTTTCTCAATGGCCTTCTGTAATTGAAATACATACAGATCAAGATGTTTCTGATTTTACTCAAGCAATCGCCGCTATTGACGAAATAAGAAAATATAAATCAGAACGTGCGATGCCCTTGGGGAGTGAACTTGCAAAATACAAACTCACGACGAAGGTGGATGTAGATAAGTACGGAGAGTTCATTCGAAATGCCGCAAGGGTTAAAATCCTGCGATAAGACTTCTTTTAATTTTAACGATCAGCTATACTCTTGCGGAATTTAATAAGTTGGATTAGGATGTTTTCTATTGGCACTACTTCTTTCTCCAAATTACACGCTCTACAATCAATGTAAAGGAGGTGAAAAAGAATGCACGGTCAAGTAAGTAGTTCTTTGATGGCCATTGAGTATACTCCTCTTTCGATCCATAACCTTACTGCTAATGATTCCTTTGAGAGCGTACGATTTTCTGTGAGTCATCGCTCTCATTGCAAAACAGTTCGACTCCTCAAGGAGCATACACTCATTGAAGGCTGGAGACTGGACCTTTTCGATCTTCTCCCGAGTGAACTTTGGGGATTAGCGAGAGTCCTTTCGCAACGCTATGGTCGGCTCAACGAAGTGGCGGTGACCGGTTCGATGTGGGAAATTTACGGAACAGCTTGTCCAGAAGCTCTTCTTCAGTCGAGATCTGTGATTACGCATGTTGCTATGCGGTGCAAACTATCGATTGCGACTGTGCAAACGGAAACGTGCAATAGCGACGGTAATGTATTGTTCCGTGCAAAAGATACACTGTTACTCATCCACGATCTCACGTTGCCCTTCTATCACGAGCGTGTTCATAAAGATCCGAATCGTCGATCGAGACGACTGCTATTCCATCGAAAACAGTGTGTTTATTTTCGACACACCTGGGATCCGGCGCTTTGGATCAACAACGTTCATACCGATGACTTTGCACAACGTTGTGGCTATGAACGTGCATTGCCCGAGTTCATCATGTACATGGATTGGGTGTGGCGAGCGGTCGTGGAAGTCGTTCCTGATCGAGTGCTGGGCGGGTTGCGACTTACGTTGCAGCGCATCCTTCCCCTCTATCTAGGGGAGATCATCGACGTGCTTGTCTACGAGGAAGAAGATCATTTCGTTATTCGATTTCTTCGTAATGATGAAGTACGAGTCATTGCAGAAGCCTTTTTACTTTAGTTGTAGAGTCTGATCATTTCAGGCCCTGCAATCAAATAATTTCTTCGAGCGCACGACCCTCAAGGCACGGCGCTTGTTTGTGTTCGTAAAAACACGATAGAAGTGTCTTTTATAAGTAAGGGGTATTTGATACAATGGCATTGAATGCTCTGCCATTTTCATTTGGAGATATTTGAATTTCTTGGGGGAATACTCTCAAAAATTATTGTTAATAAATGATCACTGCAAGAGCCATGAATAATAAATTTTTCATTCCATTCACAGTGATCCTTGTTGTCTTCTCTGCGTTTTTTCTATTGTTCGTTTTCTTGTGGAATAAAGATATCACAGCCATTTTTTCACGGAATCGCTCCGAACAGCAATACGTTCAGCAGTCTATTTTAATGAACCAACTATCACCAAACTCATCTTCGGTACAGACTGGCATTTTCTGGCGTACGAATCAAAAGAGCAACATTGCGAAATTTGGCGGGACGTATTTTCTTTCCGGAGGAAGAGGAGCGCACTTCAGCTGGTGCGAGATTGAAAAAACTCCTGGCAATTATGATTTTTCTACGATTGATACATATATACACCAGTGGAAACAATTTGATAAAAAATCTATTATTGCTATTTCCGCAGCATCAAGCGCGGAGACAAAAACTTGTGCGCTTGATGAAGCCCACCCAAACATCCATACAGTTTCTCCTGGTTGGCTTTTTCAAACCCCTTATAATGTTCAATTTATCGACGCGCCAACAAAAGCAAGTACACAGAAAAAGAGTCAGAAAAACCAGGAAGATATTATCCATGATTATTGGCCGATCTATTGGGATCCGATTTTTGTTGATCGTTTTGACAAACTCTATCAGGCGCTCGCCAAGCATCTACAAGAAACAAATCTTGTTCAGGACGTTGCGTGGGTGGAAGCACTGCATGGTCGAGAGAATTCTACCTCGGTTACGAGAGATGATATATATTTACAATATGTCGAAGCCTTTACGTCTCATACGACGTTGAGAAAAGATTTTAATGATGACCAAAATATTAACGAGAAAGATTTTGAAATTTTCTGGACGAATTTTTTGAAACAAAGTATTGATCATCTTACTCCCGCACTTTCTTCGCAGGGCGTAAAAAATATGCTTGTTATTGTAGATTTCCAGACGTCATCAGCGAAGCCATCAAGATATTATGAGCCGTTTCTTACCGATATTGCACGTTATGCTCTCAAACAAGGAATGCTATTTGGTGGAAAAGCTTTGAATGTCGAGCCGAACAAGATGCTGCGAAAACCAACAATTTTTATATTTGCGTCTTCAGAATTTTTGAGTGTCCCTAAGGCGTTGTGGAACGATGTTACGAGCATCGGTCAGAATACTGATACGAATAATTTTCAGTTCAATTATGCAAACGCTATTGGAGACGTGAGAAATATACCCTTGACTCACATAAATTATACCTATATTGCCCCGGAGGAATTAAGTCGCATCGTTGCTACTTGGCCAAACGATTGTCCTGATTTACCAAAACCTTCTAACGCGAAAAATCTTTGCTGGCCGGAGTTAGAAGATGTTCTTCGTCGATTGATTCCTCAATTAGAACCAGTAAAGACACAAGCTACTCAATAGATTCATACAAAGAGTAATTTTTAGAAAAAGAAACTATCTGTTACATATCATTACATTTACCAATCTTTTTCTTGGAGGAGAATGTATCTTAATTTAAAAATATGTCAAACAATGGAAAAGTCGTTGTTATAGGCGCCGGGTTTGTGGGTGCCACCAGCGCGTATGCCATGTTTATTGATGGCGCGCCATCGGAGATTGTTTTACTGGATGTCAATAAGGAGAAGGCGGAAGGCGAAGCTATGGATTTGGAACAGGGTATGCAGTTTGTTCCAGGTACAAAACTTTCTTATGGGAGTGATTATGCTTTAGTTCGAAATGCTGAGGTTGTTGTGATTACTGCTGGCGCTCGCACAAAACCTGGGCAAACACGTTTAGAACTCATTTCAGTCAATGCTCAAATTTTGAAAACTATCATACAGAATATCAAAAAATACAATAAAGACTGCTGTCTTCTTATCGTGACAAATCCTGTTGATGTATTAACCTATCTTGCCGTTCGATATTCCGGTTTTTCTTATGACAAAGTGTTCGGGAGCGGCACGACCCTTGATTCTGCGCGCTTGCGTTATTTTCTGGGACAGAAATTGCGAGTACATCCAAGTAGTATCCATGCCTATATGCTGGGCGAGCATGGCGATAGCGAATTTCCCGCATGGTCATCCGCTCGTGTTGGCGGTGTACCTGTTTTGGAGATGGAGGGTTTGGACCGTGCTATACTCAATCGCCTTGCTGACAACACTCGGAGGGCTGCTTATGAAATTGTCGCACGTAAAGGTGCAACGTATTATGCTATTGGCCTCGTAGTTGCTCAGCTTGTCCGCGCGATCCTTGATGACAGCAATACTATTTTTCCGTTGTCGGTGTATCTGAAAAAGTATCACGGTGTGTCTGATGTAACTCTCAGCGTACCGGTCGTGCTTAATCGGAGCGGCGCTCATATTCGGTTTCAACTTCCCCTTTCGCAGCAAGAAAAGAAACAGTTTCGTTCTTGCGCAAAGATTGTGCGTTCTCTTCAGTCATAACTTGATATTTGACAACGAGGCTTGTGTGAATGAGTATCTATTACAATAGATATTGTTTTTTAAACTATATGCTCGATAAACTTTTCCACTCACGTATGAGGGTAAAATTTTTTGTGAAAAATAAAAAACGGTTTTGATAATGAAGATCCGTAACTCCAAAATGAACTATTCTTCATCTAAGATTGGAACCTACACCCAATACAGTCTAATAAGTCTCACGAGTAGGTGACCAGAAACCGATTGAAACCATACCATACAGTATTCCAATGAACAGTTGCTAATTCCAGAAATGGAAGGCGCCCCGTAAGGAACCTCACTACTCGTTTATAGCCCAGTGAATCGGTCCAAAAAGGACTCAAGGAAATAAGACAACACTCTTCTATCTGCAATTCTGTTTGTTGTGCACCGCACGCAAGGATAGTTGAGAGATCTTGTATTAATCCAAGATTCGTTTTCTTGAACTCCTCCAATACCTGGTCATTACTAATCCAAAGAGAATCTGAAAAATCCACAATAGCAACTTTAGTTTCCACATTTTTTGGATTGAAAGGAAAATTTTTCGGATTAATATCAAAGTCCACCCGATTGTATTTTCCCGCCGCAATCATCTGATCGAAGTTTCCCTTGCGTTGAGTGTCATTCACACTCAAAGTATATCTGTGAATGTACATAACAATTCTCCTTTCTTGAAGAAATATTTCGTTCAACTTCGGTCTCCGTAATCCCTTACCTCAGCTTGAATGCCACTAGTTTATATGAAAATCCTAATAATGTCAATATATACCGTCAAAAAAATATAGATAAATTGCTAATATAAAATAAAATAAATATTACCATATAATTCTGTGGGAATATATTGACACAATATACTCTGTATGATAGAATAAAAATATGAAGCAGGAAAATCAAAAATTCCTCGTCGCCCTCCTCCATCTTGGCCTCTCTGACAAGGAAGCAACGGTATATATCGCCCTCCTGACCCTTGGAAAAGCCACGGTGTCCGTAGTCGCCCGCGAAGCAGGAATTAACCGCACAACTGGCTATGATATACTCGATTCACTCGTAAATCTCGGGCTCGTGACCATTTCCGGCAAAGAGCCAAAACAAGAATACATCGCCGGATCGCCAGCGAATATAAGAAAGCTGCTCAGCTCGCGCATCCGACGCGACAACGAACTTTTTGAATATGCGGAAGCTATCATTCCCCAACTCACCTCTCTACACAATATCAGTGATCGTCCAAAAATCCGTTTCTATGAAGGAACAGACGGTTTGAAACACGTATACGAAGATACCCTTACCTCTCACGAAACCATCCGCGCCTATGCTGCAGTAGACGATATGTACAAAGCGCTTCCGGATTATTTTCCGAAATACTATCAACGCCGCACCAAACGCGGGATCAAAATTCGCGCGGTTATTCCGGCAACAGACGCAGGGAAAGAACGTGCGGCCCAGGATAAAACAGAAAACCGTGATACTGCCCTCGTTTCACCAGACAAATTTTATTTCTCACCGGAAATCAATATCTATGACAATAAAGTTATGATCGCTTCGTGGCGAGAAAAGCTCGGCATTATTATTGAAAGCAATGAAATCGCCGAAGCCATGAAAAAAATCTTCGAACTTTCCTGGCAGGAGGCGAAGCGTCTTGATAACGAAGAACGGTAATTTTCTATCTACAGATTTAAAAAATCCGATTTGAATTTTACTTAAAGATCTTTCACAAGGTATAATAGCTATATTCATCCTTAACAACCTCATTTATGTCGCCGCGTATATATGCTTCGTTTGCTTTTTTATTTTTATTAGCAGGATGCAGTCGTACACTAACAAATACGAGTATTCCAAGTAATGAATCGACCGAGGTTCCCAAAACCGAAACGAACGTAACCGTTGATACTTCTACTTCTGCGCTCACGAACGCAACAAATTCACCCAGCGAACCGGAGACGAATAGCACTGACTTGCCGCCCATAGAACCGATCGTGCCTGGTGCCGATGCTTTCGTTGGATCATGGCAATCTCCTTGTCTTATACCGGATAAAAATTCTCCCTATGCTGAACAACACTTTTTTACCTTTACCGCGAATGGTACTGCCACACACAAGCGTGAAACATTTTATAAAACAACGTGTTCTGGACCCGATGATACGCTCACAGACAACTATACCTACACTGTCCCGGAGCCAGGACAAATTGATCTCGCCGATACTGATTCTGGCCAAACACTCTATGATATCTATCAATTTGATCGTTTCACACTCAAATTTGGTCACGGCTTCAGGAATACATTGCCGTATCCATCGACTGTTGGTTCTGCACCCAGTGACCGCTTGAACACTATTAACAATTATATCGTGTACTCAAAAGTTGAATAAACCCTTGCGTTTTCGCTCATTTTTAGTACAATCAGTAGCATAAAAGTATGAAATTCTGATAGTAAGGCATGTTTTATTTGTCTCTCCGTAGCTCAATTGGATAGAGCGTCTCGACATGTGCGTCCTCCTAGCTCAATTGGATAGAGCGCAGGCTTGCGGAGCCTGAGGTTACAGGTTCGATCCCTGTGGAGGACGCTGATGTCGGGAAGGTCGCAGGTTCGAATCCTGTCGGGGGCACCAAACTGGCGCGCGCGCTTGATGTGTCGGCTGACGAATTGTTAAAATAATTTAACCAATCATATGTTTAGTGAAAAAGGCCCAAGGCCGCCAGAACAAACCGAATTAGAAAGAGAGGTTAAAAAGGAAGTAGAATATCCACGATTTGTTAGTTATGAAATAGTAGAAAAGTGGGGTGATGGAATTCCTACTTTCGCCGAGACCGACCCACGCGCGCCAGAATGGAAATCAACTCCAGTAATTCCATTGGATTTAATAAAAGATGGCCTAGGAGAGATTTTTGTAAAAAATGAGGCTGACCGAGAAAGTAACCCAACGGGAACAATTAAGGATAGGGCCGCGTGGGAGCTTGCAACGCTTTATCGAGATTACGCAAGGGCTTTGTATCTTAAAATCAGAACTGGAACATTAGATAAAAAGGAATTAGAGCGACTTGTAACGCCTCGTCTTTCACTTATTACTGCTGGTAATGAAGGCAAGGCGATTGCAGAATGTTTCAAACAATATGATTTACCACCACCAAAATTGATTGCCGGCAAGGACACTCGCGCGACAATTCTAAACGAGCTTCTAAAGCTTCGTGCCGATGTGTATACAACTGACTTATCGCGCCAGCTTAAACCGGAAGATATTAAACACATTTCAAATAACCCCGAAGGAATAGATATAACTTCTATTCGCGCGATTGAACCATCGTCTGTATTTTATGATTGGCACGTGCACGAATCTTTCAATGAAAAGCCCGACGAGATTTATGTTCCTTATGGTTCGGGGCGGCTAATGGAGAATTATCTTGTGTGGCAAGCTCGTTCTATGCGTAATGAGTCAGAAGGAAGACGTGACCCACGATTAAAAGTTCCAGTTTCTAAAGTTATTGCAATGAATGTTTTCGGTGCAGAACCAGCAGAATATCCGAGCGATGCTGATAAATTAGCCGCCCCGTTCAAACCATTTTTACTTTTCAAAGACGAGGACATCAGTGCAGTTGTAAATCTTTCATTCACTGGTTCTGAAACTGGCAAAAATAAAATAACTGAAGAACAAATTCGACAAGCCCATCAGCTTTTGACTTCGCAGGGAATTGAAGCAGAACCGTCCGGTGCCGCAGGACTTGGTTTGTATATTGATCGTTTTGAAAAGGGATTAGTTAAGAAAGGGAAGAAAATTTTGATAGTCAATACCGGCAAAGGTTTGATATAATGTTCTTGCGGCGCGCCAACTTCGTTGGCACGAAATTCGGCGGCGGCGAAAGCGAGGGCGGGGCGGGCATTCATTTTCCCCACACCCCTTTTTCTGCCCGCCCCGCCCGAGCGTTCAGTTTGGCGCGCGAAGCGCGCCGTCAGTTCTGTTCAAAAAAAAGGTTCGCGCATTTTCAAACAAAGGACGCCGTATGTTTCCACCGATTTTTCTTCGCCCTCTTTCGAATATTTCGCGCGTTGGCGCTCACACAGAATCGCTTTTAAAAAAACTTGGTCTCGTGACACAAGCGGATCTGCTTATGTATTTTCCTTTGCGTTACGAGGATTTTCGTACGATGCCAAACATGACAGCGCTGCCACTCAATACGCCGGTCACGGTGCGCGGCACGATCGAAAGTATCGGAAATAAAAACAGTTCTCGTAAAAGAGTTGCTGTCACCGAAGCGCTTGTACGCAGCAATGAAGACTTACTACGTGCTGTTTGGTACAATCAACCTTTTCTTACAAAAAATCTCAAAGTTGGTGAAAAAATTTCACTTTCCGGCAAAGTCATTCAGAACAAATTTGGTGTATTCATGCAGTCGCCGCAATATGAAAAGGTAGACAGCAGGCAAGGTCTGACGCATACAGGGCGTATTGTACCTTTTTATTCGCTCACCGAAGGACTCACGCAAAAACAAATACGAACGCTCGTGCGTCACATTCTTCCGCTTCTGCGTTTTCTTCCGGAATGGCTACCGCAATCCATCCGCTTCCGAAATAAACTTATTCCTCTCTCACAAGCACTGCAGTGGATTCACTTTCCACCAACGTTTCCAAAACTGTCACAGGCTCGCCTACGTCTGCAATTCGACGAAATTTTTACGATTCAACTCGGCGTCCTTCAATATCAACAGTTTCTTACTCGCAATCCCGCCCAGCCGCTGCATTTTCACAAGGAAGCGATTCAGCGCTTCGTTGCTGTACTCCCCTTCCGCTTGACGGATGATCAAAAAAAAGCAGCATGGCACATTTTACAAGACATGCAAAAAACAACGCCAATGCATCGTCTGCTACAGGGTGATGTCGGATCCGGTAAAACGGTCGTTTCTGCGATTGCTGCGTATAACTGTATACTTTCAAGCGCGCGCGTTGCGGTAATGAGCCCCACGGAAATTTTGGCACGACAAACGTTTGCAACATTCCAAGCGCTTCTTCCTCAGGATGTTCGCATCGCGCTTTTAACCGGTTCAGAAAAACATGAGACAGCGTCTGCACAAATTATTATCGGCACGCACGCATTGATTGCTACACAAGCACAGCTCGATCATCTTGGCCTTGTAATTATTGATGAACAACATCGTTTTGGCGTTGGACAAAGGCGTATGCTGCATTATAAAAATAATACAAAAAACGGCTCGCAATTGTTGCCGCATCTTCTTTCTATGACGGCGACGCCGATCCCCCGTTCTCTGATGCTTACACTGTACGGAGATCTTGCAGTTTCGCAGATTCACTCGAAACCTGTCGGTAGGTCGCTCGTGACTACTCAAATTGTGAGCGCTTCGAAGCGTGAAACAATGTACACTAAAATTCGTGAAGAACTTGCTGCCGGTAAACAAGCTTTCATTATTTGCCCAATCATAGAAGAAAACGACGCACTCGGCGTGACGGCTGCGTGCACAGAATACGAACGTGTGCAAAAACACATATTTCCAACGTACTGTGTTGGACTCCTGCACGGCAAGTTAAAACCGAAAGAGAAGGACGCAGTGATGAAGCATTTTCGTCGGAATGAAATCCACATTTTGGTTGCGACGTCGGTTGTTGAAGTCGGCATCGATATTCCGAATGCTGCCGTCATTGTTATTGAAGGCGCGGAACGTTTTGGTCTTGCGCAACTCCATCAACTTCGCGGCCGCGTCGGACGCGGCGACGCTGCTTCATACTGCTTTCTCGTTACTGACGCACAACGCGTTCCTGTACGACTCCAAATGCTTGTTCGTTCACATGATGGATTTGCGCTTGCAGAAGCAGATCTTAAACTCCGCGGATCAGGAACCATGTATGGAACACAACAATCCGGATTTGTGCCGGAACTCAAAATCGCAACGCTATCTGATTTACCGCTCATTGAAACGGCTCGTGCGGCAGCGCGAGATATTCTTGTAGAAGATGCAACGCTTACGCACTATCCTTTACTTGCACAAAAACTTTCTGCCTGGCAGGAAAACTTTCACCTTGAATAAGTACGATTGCTTCAGAGATATGCGTAACTTCGCGCACTATCAGACTTGTTCGTGCACGGAGTTTCATTTTCGGCATAACTACTGTAGTCAGTTCCATACGCTCTGCTTCTTTCAAGCGCTCAGCGAGTTTGACAACTTTTCGTATTTCGCCGCTGAGTCCAACTTCTCCAAGCGCTACTAATTTTGGATCGAGCGGCTGTTTTTGTAACGCAGATGCAACTGCTAAACATACGGCGAGGTCGGCGCTCGGGTCTTTGATTTTGAGCCCTCCAACAATATTTACATGCACGTCATACATTTGAAAATTGATCCGTGCGCGTTCCTGCAACACCGCAAGAAGCAACTGTAAGCGATTCACATCAAATCCGGAACCTTTGCGTTGCGGATATCCGAAGACTGTCTTCGTCACAAGTGCCTGGACTTCGACAAGAAACGCTCGACTCCCCTCCAATATCCCTGTAATTACGGAACCGGGCGCGTGAATATGATGTTCGCTAAGAAAAAATTCCGATGGATTAGCAACTTCCACGAGACCATGTTCGGACATATCGAAGACACCGACTTCGTTTGTAGCACCGAAGCGATTTTTTACTGATCGCAGCAAGCGGTACGCGAAAGTGTTTTCACCCTCAAGATACAATACAACATCCACAAGATGTTCCAGACTCTTGGGTCCTGCCACGAAACCTTCCTTTGTAACGTGACCGATCAGAATAATGGCGACGTTATACTTTTTTGCCGCTTCCAAAAGCTTTGTCGTGCATGCTTTAATTTGCGTGATGCCGCCTGCTTCTTGAGCGACAGAAAGGCCGACGAGCGTCTGCACGGAATCTACGATGACAAGCGTTGGCTTTTCATGCTTGAGTGTTTCGATAATAGATTCGACGCAAGTTTCGCCAAGAAAACCCAAGTTTTGAAATGATGCTTTTTTTGCTGATAATTCTTGTCTTTCCGATAAAGTTTGGGTTGCATGCAAGTACGTTTCTTGTCGCTGATCGTGGTGTATTTTTTTGTGAGTTATCGCCAAACGCTTGAGTCGTAATCCAATTTGACTTGCTGATTCCTCGCCAGAAACATACAGAACACTTGCGCCGCCTCGAGCAACACTCAAAGCGATTTGCAAAGCCAGTGTAGACTTCCCTACGCCAGGATCGCCACCTAAAAGTATGAGTGACCCTGGAATAATGCCGCCGCCCAATACGCGATCACACTCCTTCAGATCAGTTGTGATTCTTTTTTCCTCGACATTATCTTCTAATCGCAAAAGTTTTTGTGGCCTCACTGAAGTTTGCACCGACGCTGCGGTATTGTGCATCTCCTGTGTTATAGTGCCCCATTGACCGCATTCATTGCATTGCCCCTGCCACTTTGGATACTGAGCCTCGCAATGTGTGCATAAAAAAATACTTTTTTGCATTGTACTGATTTAAAAACAAACTTCTCTATTCAAGAATTTCTCTCCGGTATCATTATGATTGCCATCCGAAATCAAAACACACCAAAATAACTAAATCACTGGCGTAAGCCCATCCGGCCAACATGGATTTGCTCTTTGCTCTAAATTTGTTATCGGTTCTTCCAGCCAACTACACCGAAATTTGCAAGTTTCACTATCTTTTTTACAGTCACTTTCATCTTTTTGATACAATAAACAAAGGCATTTCCTGTAATTATAAGTGTTACCGGGGTATGTACCAGCACAATTCGCCAGTGTATCAGCACATAGTTTCATCGTGCAATGATCGAATGCCTGAGCACCAGTTTTTCTGTCAAAACTACATACTAAACTATCTGTACTTTTGTTTTGGGTTGCCTCTAGACTGAAATGTTCACAAATATTCATGGAGTCAACGGCATTAGCTGCCACACAACTTGCTCCGACATAGTCCGCGAGCTTCGAATATGCTGGTTTAATCGGTCTCACTTCTGGAAACGTATTTGATGTTAACGCGGGATTAATCACATTCAACATAGTCCACGAAAGGAGCGCCAACACAAGTCCAATAATTGCATTATAAATCGTATCCTTAGCATCCGAAATTCTCCCTGAATTTCCTGCTGCTGTTACCCACTTAAATCCGCCCCACATAATCATGATCGTCGCGACAATACCAATAAATGAGAGAGCAAATGTATAGAGTTCCGAAATATATTCATCGAGTTTCCCTACGGTCGCTTTTCCACCAATAGGAATTTCGAGTGAAATGAGAAGTGGCCCTGCTTCGGCATCTGGCGCACCAGTATTCGCGGGCTGATCCGGACCTTGTGCTAAAACAGGAATGAGTGCAAAGTTCTGCAGTGCAAAAAGCATTCCAAAAAGTATGCCCAAAACTAATGGAATATAGCCTCTCCTTCCTAAGTATCTTTGAATCCATATATTTTTTTTGCTCTGTTGTTGCATAGACTTATTCTATTGTCGACTCTTTCTTTTGGAGTTCTTGCGTTATGACATCTTTAAAATACTCATAGTCTCGCGCACCGGAAACCGTCACGTCGTTAATAAAAAAATACGGTGTTGCGGTGATACCGAGCCATTTTCCTTCGATGTAATTTTTTTGTATGAGAGATTCTGTCATATGCGACTCGACGCACGTTGTAAAATCTTCGGAGTTTAACTGAAGGTCTGTTGCAATTTTTGTGTAGAGTTCGGTAGCGAGGTTGTCTGTATTTTTGAAAAGGGCATCATGAAATTCCCAGAATTTTCCCTGCTTTTGTGCGCAGCGCGCTGCTTCTGCTGCGGGCTTTGCTTCCGCATGCAGCCGTGGATTCGGTAAGTCTTTCCAGACGATGTGGATTTTTTCTGGAAAATCTTTCTCGAGCTGCGCGATAATATTTTCTGCGTCCAAACAGTACGGGCACTGGAAATCCGAAAAAATCACGAGCGTCACAGGCGCGTCTTCGGCCCCACGCTGTGGATCATTATTTGAAATTTCAAATTTACCTTCTGGCGGCACTTGATACTGCTCAGGTACAAGCGTAATTAAAGGATCATATTGTAAATCAGAAGTTTGTTGTGCTTGCGTTTTGACAGGTTGTTGCATGAGGTATTGTCCAAAGGCGTAGAGCACGACAATAAAAATCAGGGCAAGGATGCTGAGAGTGATAAAAAATGTTTCACGGCCAATATTTTTCATATACACTCATTCTAATCTAATTTTCTGGAGTTTTCTAGTTTGCTTATCCGTAAAAAAGAGGTTTTTGCCATCGTTGCCTACATAGAGCTTCTCGGCAGAGAATCGTGAATTTCCGCTACTATCCACGGGGTATGCGATAACAGTTTTTGTACCGGTTGCAAGATCAATTTTATAAAAAATATCTGGCGTGCTCGCAGCAAGGTCCGGCACAATCCCTGCTCCGTACGGTAACGTCTGTGGCACTGCGCAATAGATTGCGGTATTTACCGAAAAAGTACATTTGTCCGCCCAGGTATTGATCTTCAGTGGAACATTGTTTCGACCGATATTCTCTCCTTGCGCATCGGTAATCCACAACTCTGGCTGATAATTCCCTTGGGCATTATAGACACTGTATAATAATCTATCTCCTGCAGGTGACCATTGCGATTGAAATCCTCTTCCTTGCACAACAAGGCCCTTAAAATTCTCGTCATTAAGACCCACGAACGTAATTTCGTTATCCTCCGCATTGACGCTTTCCCGAAACGTCGCAATCACCTGTCCAGACGGTGACCAATCAACTGTCACCTTCTCTGCATTTTCTCCAAGTTGTTCAATGCCGCGCGCTTGCGAACCGTCGGGAGAAGATACACCAAGCCATCGGTGCTCTTTGCGATCGGTGAGAAATTTAAATGCAATCTCGCCGCCGCTTGGAGCAAAAGAAAAATCGCTTAACTCCTTTGGGAGTGTTGTTTGTTTTTTACTATCAAAATCATACAGAATATTGCTGCCATCCGGAAATTCTAAAATTGCTTTAGAACCTTCAGGGCTCCACGTGATTTCTTCTGCCGATCGATACACATCGTCTGTGAGCGTTTGCGGTTTGCCATCTTTATCTAGTGTGTAAAATTTTCCTTCGAATTCGTTATAATATACGATTCCGCGTTCGGTTACTTCCGCATTACTCACGGCCTCAGCAGGTACATCTTCAGCAAGTGTATTTCCTCCACGTGCGACCGTATCGATTGCAGGGAGTACGACTTCTTGCACTCCGTTAATATTACGAATAATCACTCCTGCGTTAATATTGACGTTTGTCGGCGGTAGTGTTCCGGGAGGAAGCGAAATATTCACATTCGTTGCAGGTTCACGAACAAGTGGGCCAAAAAAGATACGATAAATAACAAACCCCATACCTATTGCAACCAACAAGAAGATAAAAACGAATCCGATTTTTTTGAATATTTCTATTTTAACGCCGAGCATAAATTTAATTATTGAGTCAATTCTTCTCCGAGAATAGATCCTGCTGCCCCACTAAGACCTGATATACCGCCGGTGACTAAACCCATAATAAGACGCCACGTGATTTCTGCTTTTTTTTGTGCTGACTCAACGACGAGTATCACGAGCATAAAAATGCTTGCGATAATACCAATAACGAGAAGATCTAGAAGTATAAACACAACGATTTCCCACAACTTGAATTTTCGAAACCATTGGGATCCACGCAAGTGCGCTTGGCAAAAATGAAAATTCAGATACGGCAGTACAACCAAAACAATTCCAAAAGGTTCAAACGTTGCGCAGTATCGGAAGCACCATGTCAATGCGTTATCAGTCAAAAGTCGCACACCGGTAGCCGTGGCATCTGAAACCGCCCCTTTTTTACTTTCTTCTTCTGCGCCTTCCGAACCCTCGCGCGCAAGTTTTGTTCGTTGTCCCAATGAACGCCTCAGTGCCTGCTGTAGTTGCGCTCCTTGGATAACTGGTTTTTGATCTAGTGCACCTTCTGCCGATGTTGCGGAACTTGCTTCGTTCGACGCTTCCGCAGCATCACTTTCCGCAGAAGGCATTCCAGCCCCCCCATAATCCAAACCTAATGGCGCTGGTACAGCGGAAAGACGTCTACCTTGTTTTTCCCGCGAAAGTTGCCTCGCTGCCTGCGCCTGATAAGCTGCTGGCAACACAGGCATACTTTGAAGATTTTCAGCTGCTTCTGCTGACATAATAATTATCTATACTCTTACTTCCATGTGACACTATCAATCTTCCAAACTTCTCTCTCCTGCACAACACCCATCTCAACATCTTGATAAAATACTTTCGTTTCGCTATTTTCTTTCGTTTCCTTACGCTGGGTTGTAATTTTTACCTGCGCTTGTGGGGGAGCAAGTTCGTTGATTTCAACGCTTACGACTTTTGTTGTAATTCCATAATAAGGACTGCTTTCATCTGTTGCCTTTGCATTCTTGATAAGCGTATCTGCATATGCTTGCATTTTCTTGGTCATGTAAATACGAAGGTTGTTAATATTTTCGTATTCATTCTGATTCGAGAACGTGCCGAAACGTTCTATAAAACTTCTACTGAGCGCCGTAATTTCGTCTTCTGTGTTTTGCTCAAGGTTACTCTTCTCTTGATTCGTATTTTGCTCAATTACATTTGCATTCGCTGTTTGCGTATTTGTTGTTGTTACCGGAATATTTACTGCCCTCGAATTTACATTCTGCGGCTGATTCGTTACATAGTTTAGTTCTTGATACTTCAATAAGAACCAGACGAGAATACCTCCGCCGATAATCAGAAGAGTCACGAAAACGATGAGTATTATGAAAAATTTTTTATTCATACCTTAATTCATTACTGTTTATTTCCTATAGATTCTTCGAATTCTTTTTTCGCTTTTTCGATTTCGAGCAACTGCCGTGGGTCTGAGGTAATGATCTGATCTTCTGCATACGACGCAACAACTTTAATAGCCGCATGTTTGCTGCCTGCGAAAAAAATACCTTCACCGACCCCACTTTCAAGCAACAAATACCTTTCACCCTGTGTCAGCAAAAATGTTTTTGCGACAATATCAATTGATGCCGGTGATTGTTTTAAGAGGAGTTGCAATGCTGAATTCGTCACAATCGCTTGACCGTAAGGTGAACGCAAAAAATCATTCACATCCTGTGTAATCGTCGTGACGCCCAGATAATATTTCCGACATCGTTTCACCAACGCGTAAATAAATTTCGCGGAATCTTCGTGCTGCATAAGCCACCACGCTTCATCGATCACAAGAATTCGTTTTTTGAGTTGCGAACGTACGACACTCCAAATATAGGTCATAATCGTATAGATCGCAATCGGCCGAAGCTCATCTTCAAGATCGCGCACGCTAAACACAACGAGTTGATTTTTCATGTCGATATTCGTCTGACTCGAAAAAAGTCCGGCAAACGTTCCCTCAGTGTACTTTTTTATTTTCAAAAGCAAACCTTCGCCCCCTTCCATACCCGAAAGTATTTCTTGGAAATCCAACATTGTCGGTACGTCAATGGAATGTAAGTCGCTTTCAACAGTAATATCTTTTTTCGCGTAGGTTTCAATGAGTGCGCGATCAACGAGCGAATCTTCTTCTGGCGTCAAATTACCTACCATGATCCGAATCAAACCTTTCAATGTAATGACGGAGGATCGAATAATGTCCGCTGGTCTATCGGCACCGCCCACTGGACGCGGGAGATCGAAAGGATTAATTTTCGCTTCTGAATTCAACGAAATGTTGATGAATGTCCCGCCAACAGAATCAGAGAGGTATTTATATTCGCGTTCTGGGTCGATGATAATAATGTCGGTGCCATACATCAAACTTCGCAAAACTTCAAGTTTCACCGCATAACTTTTTCCAGCACCTGCTGTTGCAAAAACGACTGCATTGCCATTCTGCAGTGAAAAACGATCAAAAAGCACGAGGCTATTGTTGTGCCGATTGATTCCAAAGAGCACCCCTTCATCGCTCGTGAGTTCAGCTGAAGTAAAAGGAAATGACGATGCGCATGGCGAAGAATTCATGTTGAAATATACGGCAATTTCGTCATTGCCGAGTGGCATTGTTGAATTGAATCCTTGTTCTGCTTGATAGAGCACCCGCTTCACATACACGAGTCGTGATCCGAAGATATTTTCTATTTTTTCAACACGTTCTTCGAGTTGCTTTTCGTTATCAGCGTATACGGTCACATAGAGCGCAAATTGAAAAAATCGCTCGGTACCTTGCACAAGATTATCGCGGAGTTGTTCGATGTCCTTTAACGCTGTTTCGCGAATGGGATCACGAGGCGCTCCTTTTTCTGCATCCGAAAGGAGTTGAGCTTCGATGGCACCTGCTTTATTGCGCAGCTGCTTGAGTACGATATCGGAAGCAACAGGGTAAAAAAACATCGCGATGTCGATAGGAAGATTCAAGATCACGATGGGCGTAAACCAGCCGACGCCGATGTATCGGGGATACGTGATCACAAAGAGTGTGCTTGCGAGTTTCCCACCGATATCCAGAGCACGTGGACTCACTTTCATTGCTGCTGGTGCAATGAGATCGCGCACGGATATTTCTCCTCGCCGGAATACGCGTTCGGCTTCGAGAATTTGCTTTTCCTGTTTTTTATCGATTGTGGTTTGTACTGTTTTTACAATCTCTTGTGGCATATTTATTCAACTACTTGGATCGCGTTGAGATCCGTTAAACGCTGATGCTCGTACATAGTGGGATTATAGGTATTGTAATACAACTCAATAAGACTTTGCGTATCCAACATGACGGATGTCAGTCCCATAGAAGCCAATCCATCGCTTACGAGTGATACTCTTCTTTCGAGCTCTTGTTTGTATTTTTCAAATTTTTGTCTCTGGAGCGTAATTACGGTCGCTGGCGAAAACACTTCACCGAATCTTGAAAAAAAACCTTTTTTTTCTCCTTTATGATACGGGGAATACGGTATAGCTACGTAAAAATGTTTACTCATGATATCGGCAATTTCTACGAGTTCTCCGACGAATTTTCGGTAATCGGCTGTTTGGATTCGCAGGAGTTCGTTTGTTTGTTCTCTTTCGATGTTTTTGAGGCGTTCGAGATAGGCTTCGATATTAAGCCTGCGGGATTGTATAACGATCTGCAAAGGAAAATTAAGGGAGTTGAGGAATTGGACGTAAGATTGGATAATGGCGCTTTGTTCTTCTTCTGATTTCAAAGCAAAATTGATACTCGAAACAAGCAGTACGCCTCGCATGGAACCATCTTTCAATACCACGACATCATCCTTAATTTCATAAATGTCGATATATTTTTGCACCGATTTTGTGATGCGACCTTGTGCCAACTTTTGTGAATGCATGTTTTTTATTGATGTTTGAATGGATTGAGATTGAACACTTCTGTATCACGATATGCGCCGCCGGTATCGACCACCAGCGAAAGTTCTGCAAGTCTTGAGCGTGTAAAATGTGGCTTGATTGGAATACTTTTTGGAAGCGACTCTTTCTCTTTGCTCTTTTTCTTTTCTTGATAGTGTCCTGCTTTGGTCCACACTCTTTGTGATGGTTTTTTGAGTGTTTGGATAATTGCCAGGAGAAATAAATGAAAAGGCTGACTGTTCACTTTCACAAAAGCAAGGGTGATAAACATTACAAGCGTAATGACGCCACCGATAATAAACATCCATACCGGCGCAAGTCGAAAGAGTAAAAATTCAATAACTCCCAGAATTACCAGGAGAATGAATTGTCTTGTTGAAATCGGACCGATAATTTTGTTTTCGACTTCAATAAACTGCGGAACCACAAATTGCATACATTTATTATACCATTTCTTCGCCTATTCTTAAAATCGCAAAGAAGTATTAAAATCCGCAATCGCCTCAAATTCTTCTACAGTTAAATATGGCCTTTTTTGTTCGGCGCGCTTCTGCATAATATTTTCAATAGATTCGCCAGATACAAGACTTTCTTGACCCATTTCAATATAGAGTTGATTGAGTACTGATCGCTTCCATGCGTTGATGCCCTTGCTTTTTGCTTCGAGCGATTCTTCTTCGAGCAAATCCAATTTTCCTTGTAAGAGTTGCGTAACTTGCTTTGGATCTTGAGAAAGTTGCCGCAGATCCTTCACACTGAAACTTTGCAACTCTTCCAGTGGTCCCATGGGTGTAGGGCGCATTCTAATGTCTGAAAGTTTTGGTTTGGAATCCGGTAAAAGGCTCTTCCGAACGG
Source organism: Candidatus Kerfeldbacteria bacterium RIFCSPLOWO2_02_FULL_42_19 (assembly GCA_001818315.1). Lineage (GTDB taxonomy): Bacteria > Patescibacteriota > Patescibacteriia > HO2-48-17 > HO2-48-17 > WO2-43-9. The sequence continues at coordinate 68,062 of MHKF01000006.1, read as the reverse complement.
TTGGGAAAATTTTCTGTGCAGGCATTATTTTGGGTATTGTTGTTGCTTCTAGCGGCTTAGGTTTTACTACCTCTTGTGGAACAGGCGCGCTGACAACTTGGGGTTTGCTTTGTGACTCTATTTCTTTGCTCTCTGTTGGTAGAATTACTGGTGTTCTTGAAGGTGCGTCTTTTTTGTACTCTACTTTCGTAGTATATTGCCATCCTTGTTGCAGAGGATTCGTATAGATTGAGGTTGTTTGTGCTTGTCGTGCGTCTTGCCCTCTTTGCTCTTCTAATGTTGTCGTTGGGGTCGCTACCTGTGGCGCTGGGATGTCATGGATCGGTTTTTCAAAAACGGGTCGCGCTATTTTGGTAGGCTGCTCTGTACGAATATTCACACTTGCGGCATCTCCATGAGCGAAGACTATTTTTTCTTGACCGTTCTTTTCATAAGTCTCAGATTGTTCATCAGTCATCTGTTGAAGAAACGCAGCTTGTTTTTGTATAGAACTTTGTACTTGTTGTACAAGACCTGTCGTAAAATCCATACCTCCAAGATTCCAAGGACTGATCAACATATCATGAAGTTCCTGTTCATCGCGAATCCCCTTCATGCGCGACACGATGAGATTATAAAATCGACGTAATTGATCCTGAGTTTGCACCGGCAGCTGATACATACGAATGAGTTCTTGCGTAAATGCTGTGATATCTTGCGTGGGTTCCATCTGCTTTGATGTGTTCGGCAAGATGTCTACTCCCATTCTTTGTGTCACGTCACGAGCGCTTGGTACTATCGGCGAACGTTCGGGTATGTGTGCCTGTTGTTGAAATGATTGCGACGGTATAAATGCTGGAGAAACTGTTCTACTCGATAAAGGCACCTGTGACGGTGTCATTTGCTCCAACTTTTTTTCTGACGATGCACGTGTTGGTTGTATGTATTGTGGCTTTTTTATTTCTTCCACCCTACGTTTATGTGCTGTCAAAAAACCCAACACGGGTTTAAAAAAACGATCAATGAGTTCCCGTGCGATGCGTACTGCTTCATCTGGATCCTTATGGTAATCCTGTATCAAACGCGAACCGATGGATTCTATAGGAATCTCACGAATCATTACTTTCATGACGAACTTCGCTAAAAGAATATCGTATTTTTCTTCAATCTCTTCAAGTACACTAAGAGCTTCTGCAGAGCTCACAGCGTCGCGTATCTTCTCTGGAAGAGCGTGGAATTGTGTGTATAATGCGTCAAGCATGATGATTATAATTCACTCGGTGGCGTTGGTGGTGTTTCTTTTGGTGGTATCGTTGTTGTTGGAGTTTCACCTGCTGGCGTTTCGATAGCTTCTGGTTTGGTTTCTGGTGTTACGCGCGGTGTTTCCGGTTCTTTTCCGCTCATGCGTTCTTCAAGCGCGCTAATGCGACCGCCTACTTTGCGTTCGGATTCCTTCTTTTCAGCTTCTTCTTTCGCTGTTTCAAGAGGTGCACCCATCTTTTCTTGCAGTTTCAGTCGCGTCAGATATTCCGCTCTACCAGCCGTCTCTTCGACTTTCGGTCCAATCTTGCGCACACCCCTTTCGATGCGACTCATTTTTTCCCCAAGTTTTTCTATGTCAGCACGTGTTGCGCCTAGTTCTTCTCCTGCTGTTTCTCCCCCTTCTTCCTCCTTTACACTTTCCCCTGTGATTTCAAATACTTCTTCACGTGACTGCTTTGTGACTTCGGCAGTTTGAAGTGTTTCGCGCGGCGCTGCAGTTGCTTGTAATTCTTTAAATGGAATCTTCGGTGCCTGCGTCATGCCAGGAAGTCTCAATTTTTCGGTCACTTGCACCCAACTTTTTTCGATGGCTGCCCTTTGCGTTTCTGAGAGATTTTTCATCCATGAAGCCGCGCCTGAATTCATTCCAACTTTAAATGGAGCACCCTGGGCGAGATTTTTTCGCGCTTCTTCAGTCAGTTTATTTGGATTTGCTTGTACGAACGCAGCAAGATCAGTGAAATTATTGAATGACTTTGCACCAACCGTCTCTTTGCCTTCAGGACCTTTTTCTACGACATCGATGGAATAATTTATTTCTGGCGCACCGCCAAAACCTTGACCTTTCAAAAACTGATGCACAGGATCCGCAGCTATTTTTTGCATTTTTGCTTCGGATTTTTCTTTGATCATCAGGGCGACGTCTTTTGAAACTTCGGCAAAAGCGCCTCCTGCTGCAATCTGTGTAACCGCCGCTCCACCCGGCACTTTCTTTCCGATTCCTTTCAAACGACTATAAGCCATAATTTCCGAGAGTGCTTCTTCTTTTATATCTGCTTGTTTTTGTTGCACGACTTCGGGCGTATCAGCAGGATCGACCTTGAGACCTGCCCAATTTTGTTGCACCTGCTCTGTAAGATGTTTCTGTGCTTCTTGTGGAATTGCACTCCATACTTCGTCTTTTTCTTCAGTTGAAAGCGCGTGCATTTCATCATGCGCTTTTTCGTGTGTCAGGATCATGCGTGCGTCTCCGATCTCTCTACCCTTGTTAATAACACTCAATGTATCCAGACTACCGGCATGCGTACGGAATTTCGCAGCGCGATCTTTCTGAGATTTTTGAAAAAGTTCGATCTCCTGATTTTCAGTGAGACTTTCAAGTTCCTGTTGTACTTGTGCGTTAGATTTTCCAGGCGCACTCAGTGCGGTTCGTAGAATTTTTTCTTTTTCAGGTTCAGCGGTCTCGCTCCATTGTTTTTGAGCTGCTTCTTTGTTCGTCGCTACATTTTCCATAGCGCCGGCGACCTCATGAATAAACGCTTGTTTATCAGTCCCCGAAAGATTTGCGCCAAGCTTGCCCTGTATATGTGCAAGTTCGGGACTCCGCACATCGCTAAAATCGACGGCAAGTGTTGCGCTGTGCATTGTGTCCCCACGCTCGCCTTTACGGATGAGCGAATCAGCGCCGCCAATGCGGTTGAGTTGTTGCTCAACGCGAACCTGCTGAAGTGCAAGTTGCTGATCACGCGTATCAAGTCCCAGAGCTTTTCGCTGATTCTGCATAGCTCCAAACTGAGCCTGCGGATAATACATCTCCGCATTAAATTCCGGCGATTGAAACAACGCGTCGCCTTGCTGTTGTGACATTCGCAGAGTTCGCAAATATTTTTCTCGATCAAAAGGCCTTTCCATGTGATAGCGTCCAGCTTCAGGATGTGCCGGATTAAAACTAAGCTGGGCATCATACTGTCCAAACTGAGTCTCATCTACCACGAGTCTGCTAGGATCACCAACAGGTAAGTTAGCATTACCTATTACCGATCTCGCAGCATTCGCTGGTGCTGGTACTCCACCCACACCACCAAGTTGGGGCAAAAGGCCTTCTCTTTCCCCGAATCTCGCTGCTGCTGCATTCCAACCCGCAGCCTTTGCTCGATCAGCTCCTGCTTGATGCGTAAAAAAAGATGCGTCGTTAGTAAGTGCTTGGAGATATCGCTGGATTTGTGCGTTACTCCCAGTTGTAAAAACTCGATTGCGAAAAGCGGCGTATGCATGAGGCATTGCCTGTTTCATATCGTCGGTATCCATATTTTCAAAATGTCCTAATGCAGTATCCAAACCGGGAATCATGTGAAACATTCTATTACTGAGCGCTCGGTGCGCTGCTTGTCTTGGACGCGTAAATGGTATTGAACCGATCAAATCCTCTGCTTCAGCATAAGTGGTGTATTTTGTGTATTCACCGGCTTTCTTTGCTTCCTCGCGGAGACGGTGCGTTCGATTCGCATGCCATTCTCTGACCGACCCTCCAATCAGAGGAACCCCGGAAAGACCTTCTGAAACACCATGAATAATTCTATCGCTTAAAAATGGCCGAAATCTATTTCTCCCACCAATACCGCCAGCCGCATAATCTATTCCTTGTACTCCAGCGCGACCAAGTCCGTATGCTGCTCCACCCACGGTGCGTCCGCCCCATTTGTATGCGCCAATCATGGCGCCTGCTAAGAAGGCCGCACCTTTTCCGGTAAAGCGACTGAGCACGCTCCCTGCTTGTGTACTCATTTGTGAAATAAACTTCTGACTTGCAAGGAGGAGTGAAATTGCAAGGATAAAATTTGAAACCCCTGCGCTACTCGTTGCGCGACTCAATCCGACATTCAATTCGCTCTCTGTTGTTACTGTTTTTGGATCAACTAATGGTATGGAAAGTGAGAGACTCTCCTGATTATTGGGATCCACAAATACTTGCCTTGATGCTTCTACAATGAGGAGCGAGAGCCACAAGAAAAACGCAGTAATGGGACCAATGGTTGTCCAAGTGCCAAATTCACCCCACCACTGCGCTGAATACTTTCGAGCATTAGGAAATGTCCAGGAAAGAAACGCGAGTGGCGAAAGTACTACCAAAAACCACAACATAGCAACTCGAAACACCAGCGTAACAATAAAAATCAGAATAGTAACAGCTGCGATTCCTAGCATAAGAATTGCTGCAATAAGGGTCACAATCACCTGAGTATTGGTAATACCCTTTAGGGTATTTGGATCCTGTAAGACCGACTGATCAAGATTCAACAGGTCTCCAAGTCCCAGTACTCCAGCGAGTCCAACCTCTGCTGCGTCTCTCATGGCGTTAATAAACGTCAACATGATCACCTGAGAAAAATCGATGAAGATTCCAGCGATGGTTTTACTAAAGTTGATGAGCACTGCCATGATCACAAGCCGCGGCAAGAGCGCTTGATAATTATAGGTTTTGATGCGCAATACCGTCGCGAAAGCAATCACCAAAAGAATAATAATAAAAAACATATTGCTGATATCGCGCACTAGCGCCCAACCGACTACAACGCCCGAAGTCTTTGTAAATTCTCCAGTGCCAATCGTTGAAACATAAATTAATACCCTTAGCAAAAGTGTCGTGAGCGTCCCTAATGGAATAACAAATACATAAAACAGAATCTTCGCGATTTGAAGTGCTAACCAATCTGGTTCTTGCTTATCTTGCGCTAATACTGCTGGAATAATGTGATCCCCAAAAAATTGTCCAAACGCTGCGAGGATAATCAACACCATCCACGCCGCTGTGATGCGCGGTATCCAACGCCTCAGACGGCTTTTGTAACTTCTCTTTTTAAATGTTTTCTTGACTTCGTCCATATATGTTTCGGATTACGGATTCACGTGAATCAATCCAAGGGTGCCAGGTGATCCAATCACATCCCAGGTGTTACAGGTCCACTCGCCGTTATCACCGTTATTGCCACTTCCGTCATCCACAGCGTTCTGAAGATTACGACAATCTTGCGCGAGATCACTGCAATTCGTGAGATCTGTTGCGATGTCTGCCCCCGGCCCGATATTCGCAATTTCGTTTCCACTACACCAATCCCAGTTATCGACGATACGAATTTTAGGATTAAAATGACAACGACTATCGGGATTGCCGCCGGTATAGGCGTTATAATTTGGATCCTCTGGTCCTTTACACTTATATGCATGAATATATGTGTGTTTCGTGAGTGGCGCTGCTTCCCAAATATCCACAAATGGATCGGCTCCATCATCCCAGTCAATGACAATATGTTTCAATGGATACTGTTCCAAATCAACACGAGCAGCAAAACTTAATGATACCTCTCCACCCCTTCCCAGATCGATTTCCATGTTGTCCTGTTCTGGCAGTTCATTCATTTTGATCTGACTCACTTCGGGTCTCAAGCCACAGTAATCAGTATTACCGCGCGGTGCTGAACAGATAGGCATCAGTTTATAATATGTGAACCCATCAGCTTGTGTAAAAAGTGTCTCCGGAGGGAGAGTGACGAAACCTCCTAAATTATCAACACCAGTTCCGGGTTGTGTATACCGCAGCACTTCCAAAATATCCGCAAATACATATCGCAGTCTGTCAACTACAGCATTTTTTGCAACCGCCAGTTCTTGTGCGGAACGATCCCTACTATTGATGTAATAATAACCATTTTTTCGGAAGTCCGTTTTACAAATCGGGAAGAGCAGATTTGCGTCTCGACAATTCTGATCGTTATTACAATATGTTGGTTTTTCTGCCGCTTGATTCTGGGCATTCACACAAATACCAATGGCCCCAATGCATCGTCCGTGAGATCCTTCAAGATAACATCGCGCATCCGTTGTACAAGATATATCTGTGACCCAATTATCACACTTTCCTACACCGCAATTCCCTACACACGCATACGGCCTTCCGGCGCGGAATTGCCAAACTGGAGGATCACCTACTGCATCATCAATGCCTTGCTCTGGATCACGATAATCATCCGGAAGCTCTACAAATGGGGGCTGTTTCCCTACTTCGCCAGGACTTGTTTCTGTCAGAATTCGACTATCCCACGTTTGTGGATCATCGCCAGTGGCCGGAGTCATTCCACCGAAAGGATTGAAATCATGATAAAAATTAAAGAGTACTTCAGGTACATGATACGCACTCCCACGTTTCGAGCGTTGCACCCATGCTACATTTTTTCCATCGAAATCCACAACTTTCGCGAAATACTGACACGATTCACGCAGAACAAATTTGAAGCGAATTTCATTGATAGATCCGTCATTCCAGATGAGTGCCCAAGCATTTTTTATTTTTCCGTTTTCGCTATCAAGCCAGAGACCTACAACTCGGCCGTTAGATCTCCATCTATTTGAACCCTGAGTAGACTGCGACCACACGAGGAAATCCGGGGGATCTCTCTGTGGATTCGCACTCCCATAGGCGCCTCCTTGTGGAAGTTGATCAATGCTTTCACCTTCTTTCGGTTGATAGAGGATACCTGTTGGAATATCGTTAAAAGGATTATCAGTGGGGTTCAATCCATAAGATACCATACCGCCATTTGCCTTGACCGCGCGTATATCATAGTTATCGCCTCCAAGACCAGGACCTGAACCGCCATATCCACATTCGGTATTATCTTGATTACAACCAGGGTCTGTGACGTATCCTACAGGAATAATAATAGTATCTTTCGGTTGAACCTGACCAGCAACAAATGTGTCAAATATAACGTGTTGAATATCAGCATAGCCTGGGATCTGTTCGAGTTGAGCAGCGAAATTATAGAGTCTGCCAGTTACGCCATCGAAACGTGGTAGCCACATTGAGCAGAGGTTACTGTCACAGTCACCGTGCTGCGTACATGGTAGTCCCTCGTTCGCTCCACCAACACATTGCCAACGTGTGGTTGTTGAGAACACACAGCTTCCTGCGTCTGCAGGACAATTGACACCGTCGCCGCAACTCAAACTTGGATCGTTAAAACACACAGCACCATACGTTGGGAGTCCTGCACTACTCTCTGGTTCTGAAGCACATACGCCACCCATATAGTCACAAATCGACGGAATACATGGACCCCAATCAACTATAGTCACGTCGTCGCCCGGAAGGTTATCTTCATCGCATTCAGGAATGGCTACTCGCACTTTTCCTTCCACTCTGGTCTCTGGTATATCAAAATCTGGAATACATTCTTCACCGAATTCACCGACCGATAGAAAACAATCCGAATTAGTGGCATCGCCGCTCATTTCATTACGAATATTACACGGCCGAAACATATTTCCGGCGCAATATCCGGGGATGATAATTTCATCTTCAGGTACCGTATCATCATACCAGGGTTCGCAGGTACTCGAATTCGGACAATCACCATCATTTTCGCATGTCCGCGTATCAACACAAAAGCCATCGAGGCATTTTGTATAGGTTATGTGTCCTGTTTCCGGTACCTGTACAGCGCATTCAGAGTCCGTTGTACATTCGGTTTGTGTGACACAGACTTTTCGATCTACAATATCTTCCAAAATCGCTTGTTGTTCTGTTAATACACTGCTTGTACACGCAAAAACCTGCGAGTGTGTATTACCGCAAAAAAGTTTTCCATTATTATCATATGCTGCTTTGAATGTATAATCTTTTGGGAAGAGAGAGTATTCGCCAGTATCCTGCATAGTAATACATCGACCCCCGCCGCACTGATTATCCAACTCACAGACTTTGCCGGCATATTCAGGATTGTCATGATTCACACAATACTTTGTGTCCCGAATACGCGTTCCGCTGGAGGCCACACACATGTACAGAGGTGTGCGTTCGCTGTAACCCGCTCGAACACGCGGTGCGAGCGATGATTCTCCACCGATTACATCTACTGGCCACCAGACCAAACACTGATTTTTATTCAATGGGTCATATTCCAGACAATAACCATACCATCCGCGATAGGTAATACGGTTAATGTCTAAGTAATCGCAACCGAGAGCATTTTCTCGCGGATAACTTCGGCAGTTGCGCGAAACGAGACCAACAATTTTACTCACTTCCAGTACTGGTTTCAAGGAAACATTATCTATTAAGAAAGGTGTGTTTGCACTCGCTGCTCTTTGTTCAAAGAAGAGTAATGTTGTGGAAAGCTCGATACAAATGCCATCTTCCGAACAGTCATCATCGTTGACGCAACTACTATTGATGTCATTCGAACACCGAAGTTCTTTCACCGTTGGTTTATTACTTACCATGACGGGGCCAAGAGTATAGCGTTGCATCTGTCCAGTCATTTTGAATGCATCTTGGACACATTCGCCATCAGGACAGTTGGAGGGCACACCGCAGCGCGCTAATCCTACTTCCTCTATTGGGAGTCCTACACGGCAAATGTCCACATCCAGACAGGACTGGCCCGTGTTTCCTCCTGCATTGATGCATACTTTTGCGGTGCAGGTTCCGTTTGGACAATCTATTTCGGCGCTACATTCATCGCCGTTATTATCTCCACCCGCGCATCGTTTTTGACCTGCGTTGATGTCGCAGAAAAGGCCGTCACGAACTCCGCCACGACACACGTCGGAGAACATGTCTACTTTATCCCGCGTGCAACTTGTTTCATTGCAGGTTGTGTTATAGGAAAATCCAATGCGCAACGTGTCGTCATCTGTCGGCGCGGTAAAATAGCGCCCGTCAAAAGAAAGAACATACTCTCCATTGGGTTGAATGAGATCATCCTGCAACATCAACTGTGCACCGTTACTTTGTTCCCCACTTGGTACGACCTTCAAGACATTAGGTAAATCTACTTGAATCGTTTCTGGGGCGGTTTCATACGGCAGTGCGATCGTCTCATCAAAATCAATCACCTGAATGCTGTTGCCTTCTCCGCCAGTTTTTGACCAACCGCGGGGTGGATTGACGCAAGCTCCAGGTTCTGTATCTGTAAGTTGCCCTGTTGCCGGATCGACTCTACGACAGTGTTGATCGAGTGTGCAAGACGCGCCGATACTCCCTTGAGCGCAGAATGTGTTTTCGAATCTTCCACTGTACACAATGTCACGTGAAGAATTCCTACCAGAGATTCCTACCTGCGGCATCGCGTCGAAAGTATAATATCCTTTGATACGAGCTGGTGAACTCCCACCTTGTGGATTTGGTACGACTGCTTTGAGACCTGCTTTTACGTACCCAGTAAGATTCTGTATTTTTTCAAGCTCTTCGGTGTCTCCCGGCGCCGAATTGACTTCGGTCATATTTTCTTCAGTCAGTTCGTAGCGGTCGGGTTTGTAAACCCAGTCATTGCACACACCGTCCTCTGAGAGATTACGACAGCGACCAACATCGAAGCAGTAGTAATCTTTCGCTCGAGTGTCCGGATTTTCTACGGCGTAGGCGCTCGAACAGGCGAGCCATTCTTTGCAATCGCGATCTGGACGCACCTTAATCACCTGATTTCCGACTCCTGCGTTTGGTTTCCAGCGGCATGTGTTACTTTCATCGATGCTATTGAGTTCGCAACTCGCAATCGCGGGGTCGTAGCCTTCGGTTCTCGTGATAGACTTTGATTCATCGAACGGCGTGCGTGGATCATCAGCCCGATAATTTTGTGTACTTTGTGTGACGTTATTCAAAACTACACATCCATCATCCCGATTTGCGTTTCCTCGACAGCTTTTGGTGTCGACGCTGTTTTCGAGATAATAATATTCGTCGTTGTGATCGAACGAAACATCATCGACAAAAATGCCGCCACTACCGGTCGTACCACCAATGAGAATCTTGACTTCCAAAGTATCTTGCGGGAACTCCACCAATGCGAGTTCGGGTCCTTTTTGTGTTGGACCAATCGTTCCTTGAAAGGCAACCCATTTTTCTGACAGATCGGTAAGCGCTTCTTGTTTTGCAGCAATAAATGGATTTTCGCTTATGAGATTGCCATCACGATCGAAGAAAGCGAGACCAAGATCAAATATGCCATTGAAATTTTTCCGGACATAGCCACGCAGGGTATAAATATCGTTGGAATCCACACGCATGGGTTCACTTGCGATGGTAAAGGTTGGATTGCCTACTCCTCCTTCGATTTTGAGACTTGCTTCGCCGCTACGAATCTGACCGGTTTCACGTGCGATCGTGCAAGTTCCGTCACTGCAGGCGGTGAGATGCCAATCATCAGGAATATTGTCGGGAGTGTATTCTCCTGTTGCGTTATTACGTACATCGGTTTCGAAACTTGAATTCAAAATTTCTTCGTCACGTGGATTCGTGCCGTAGGTATCCAGATACAATGTGCACGAATCAGCGCTTTCGGGACACGCACCTACCCAACCGCGACTTTCGTCAGTATTTGGTGTTGTTGGATCATCTGCAATATCGCTCGTGCAGAAACTTACCGGACATTCGCTGTCTCGTTGACACGGCTGACCTACACGATCGCCCGCGGCACACACGGAACCGCTTGGTCGTGATGGAAAATCATATGGATTGAATAATGGACAGCCTTCGTCTTTACCAAATTTTGCCCAGCCGTATATATCGTTACTCGGTGCGGATGGACTAAAATCCTGCCCCACGATTCTATATTCACAGGCCTTATTGCCGGGGTCTTTGAAATAATATTGAGTCTCTCCGTATTGGTATTCGCGACACATGATCTGATGATCCTGACACAATGTCGTACCGTAATTATCCGGATCTTTAATCCGATATGTCGTACTAAATCCGTCGATTTTGTTTTCTTGCTTATTTTCGTTCGGGGAGCCGAGCGCGCTACAACCTTCAGCCGTCGCAAAACAAAAGTTATTCGGATTATTTACGACAAGTGTCGCTTGATCCGCTGGAACAATAACGTCATCTTTACCTTGCGGATCTTTTTCAGGGTTGTTTAAGTTAAAACTTTGAGCAAATGGGAGATTTGAATTCTGCGTATCAAGTGCAATTTCGCAGCCGAGGAAACGCTGCTCACACAGCCGCGTGAACGACTTGAGATAATTCGTGCGGCCTTGTCTATCTGAGTATTCCCGACAGCCTTCAAATTTTGGACAAATAGCCGCGCTGCCTTTAATCAGGTATTGACTCGTGCTGTCGGTGATTTTGAGGTTATCGATTTGAAGACTCTTTGGGTAACTGGCGTCTTGTGGATTAAGGCGAATTGCAAAGACTTCTTGATCGGTAACTTCGCGATCAAAAACAAGTGGACCGAGTCGGTACAAATTCCAGTCATTCGTCGGCTCGAGGGTTGTTTCGCCGAATTCGAGAACGCCACTGCCATCTTTCTTGCGGAAGATCGCGCTGACTGTGAGTGTATTTGTTTCAGAACTTGTGCCGCTGCGTGCCCAGAACGAAACGATGTAGGCGTTGCCTTTGGTAAGGAGCGTTTGCGGTATATCAGTAAAGCCTTCATTGGGATCTGTGTTATTTTCCATGCGAATCTCCATCGACTGGTCGCCGAAACCGGCGATCGCGCCTTCATTGCTCAGCCCTGCTCCCTCAAAAGTAGTATTTTCGAAATTCTCTTGGAGGAGTATGCGCACGTTGTTCCCTGCGCTGCCTTTATATTCTCGGCAGCCGTTCATTTGCGCGGGACATACTTTACTCTGTGATCGAATCGCGTAGTAAACGTTGTTATCAATCGTGCTGCGCAAGGGATTGCATTCTTCAGAAACGCTAATCACTCGCGAACGCAAACGGTAGAAAATATTTCCACCGCTATCGTAGAATTGTCCGCAGTCTGGATTCGTCTCAAGATCTGCTTCTATACATGTTGCGGGATCACCTTGTATCGTATCTTGGCAATCAGCGTTTGGATTCGCAGTATCACCAACATCAAGTTGCGTACAAGGCGCTGTCCCTGTTTCATTAATCATGTCATTCACATCACAAATCTGTTGATTACCCGGGCAAAAGCTATGATCTGTAATATTACTCTTTTTGAGTTTGAATGCTTTGAGTTGATATCCAGCGGTCTCTGAACCGACCCAAGTGTAGTACGTGCCTTGCGTCGGATCGCCATCAACAGGTTTAACGCATTGTTTGATACGATTATAGTATTCCAAACCTTCACCGCCTTGTCCTACGATGTCGAGATTCGTGTATTCTTCACAGCCTACGTATTGAGCGCGACATTTTTTACCGGTTTTCGGGATGATCGAAACTTGTGGCAAACATGTTGCACTTGGATCGCCGCACTGCGCTGGCGCGGAGTTCACACATGTCGGATTACTATGTCCACATACGACACGAAGGGTATTAATATCAGCGGTTGGATCACAGAGAATACTTGGATTATTGTCGCAATATGCTGGGGTGCAACTTCGCGCTTCACTATTTGGATAATTGGAACAGTAAAAACCAGTTCTTTCGGGCGCGAGTGGATCTGGCGGTTGATTCTTAAGCGGCACTTCCTCATAGAAATCGCACCCGACTTGCCCTTGATCACACTGATTACAACTTGCTTTGGAGTAATCTTTATTAACCCCTTGGGTACAAAGTTCTGAAACTGGATTCGTGATCACTGCCGGAATAACGCTTTTGTCTTTGACATCCGTATATGCCTCGCAACCAAGATCTTTTGGTTCGCAACTCAAACGCTGCCCATTGAGATGTATTGTGTTGATACTCGCATATTCCGAATATGCTGCTGTGGCGGTTGCACTTTCGAAATTAAGAGGTTTGATTTCTTCAAGTTTTACTTCGTCGATCAAGAGTTCGCACCCTGCCGGTTCGACACCAATACGAATCTCCAGTGAAGTATCGCTGCGGCAGACCCCGCCGCCGCACTCACTGTTTCTCGTACAAGGACTCCCGTCATTTCCACCATAACATTGCCGAGTATTTGGAAGTGTTATGAGTTGATCTGTGCTCCATTTTTCTTCTGTCCAACTTTCATTGACTGCTAAAGTTTTAGTGGCAATATCTGAATCTTGATCGGTGTTATATTTCAATTTTACTGTACAAGCTCCTCCTCCTCCTGTTTTTCGGTAACGAAAACTCAAGTCAAACGAACGATTCGCAAGTTCGGTATTACTTTCGTATTCGTACATGAGTGTGTCTGCTTCTGCATCATTAGTACCCACAAATTTCACTGCAACTTGTCCACGCGCCACAGGATCGGAAACGCCGAGCACAATGGGCGCTCCGAATGATTGCCAGCCGACGCATTCACCAGCGCAATCACTATCATCATCGCACGCGTGTGTGTCTCCACCGCGACCATCGCAAAATCCAAACACATCGGCGTCGTTGTCATTTAAAACATCGCCCGCACCTTCTGATGAGAATGTCAACGGCTGTGGGTCTAATGGATTATCGGCAAAGTATTCGAAACTCGGGTTATTGATGAGATTCGTGCCATTACGAGTGCTGATAAACTTTTCGCAGCCGGCATTTTTACTGTCACAGTTCGGCGCATCACGGTCTAAACTGATACTTGCGTCGTTAAACTCCCGAGGATTATCGCTTTCTGGATTCAGGTAACATATCTCATCGTCTGTATTCTGACAACGAAAACGGCCTGATTCTATTGCACACGGATTTGTTGCGCATGTTGCCCCTCCTGTGGTTCCATCGCAGTTGCCATCGCCATCCGGATCATGTGCAGCGTCGCACGTCGGATAGACGACCCCGTTGCCAGCGCACTGCCAGTCGTTATCTAATGGATTAAATACTTGACACAGCCACTGACAACCGGCTACATCACGACTACAATCATTAAAGTTTACAGTGTTCAAAAGCAAGGACGCGCGTTGCCCTGTTGCGGTATCTGTCAGCGTGCGGCAAGTGTTATAGGCTGGCTCGCAGCGTTCTCCAACGAATCGCCAGATGCGCTTTTGTTCCGTGCAGTATCCATACGCGCGACATGTGCCGTCTGGATTTTCCTGAATACACGATTGGTCGTCCACGCAGATTTCTTGCCGGACGATAAAAGGCTTTCTCGGTGTTGCTGGATTCCCATCCTGATCGACGTATTCACCTTTTGCGACTGGATTGCCGAAACCTTGCTTACGACAATAGTTTGCCGGCGCTTTCAGAACCCAATCAGGATCAACGAGTCCGCAGAAAGGAGAGTAATTATCTGGACCGCATTTATCATACGCTGATACAAGATCAGTTAAAGTGAAATTTCCGGGATTAAAATCACGGATGTATTCCGCGGCGATCTTCCAACCAACCGGTACGATGAGATAGCGTTGGAGCACAATGACGCTGCGATATGAATATCCATCACGCACATTGGGAATCGGCTGTCCCTGCGTTCCAAACCCAAACGGTTTCTTACCATCTAAAAGTTTTTGATCGAGCGCTTCACGCACCGTAAGTCGGTCGTTAATCGCGATGCGAAATTTTTCGTCGATCGTACAGTTAATCGCTTGCGCGCCTTCGGATGGACACGCGACGAGATCCGCGAGCACCTGAAATTCGTCGCCACTTGAAAAGCTGATATCCGCAATACTTGCGTAATGCGCTTCGGCTGCGGCGACTCCTGGAGCCGAAGCACCCGATGGATTAAAGAGCCCCGATCCACCTCCAGCAGGAGCAAACGCAGTTGCATCGACGAAACCGCCTTGTTCATTACGGTAATCTTCTCTGACAAGATCTCCAAAGCTATACACTCCACCTTTGATGCGAGCTAAAAGTTTTGACATCAATGTGCTTGTAAAAACACCAAGCGCATCCGCTGCTGGGTCACCTACAAGTACCAAGAATTCATTGGAAGATTTTTCAAATGCGTCCTTTTGTACTCCTGCAACGACTTGTGCTGGCGTTTCGATGAACTGCGAAATTTTTCCAGTCACGTCTTTAAAGGGATCGGATGCCTGTCTTTGCAATTGTGCTGATTTTTCTTTTTGTGCCTGAGTTGCAAGGAACGTTGTTTGCAATGATAAAAATTGACCGATGTCATTTTGCTCAATGTCCCAAGAGACTTTGAAATTACTAAGGAATTTCTTTTGTGCTGCTGGATCATCTCTCACTTCGGACCAGCGTTCGCGCATTTCTTTAAAAGTACACTGCGGTTTTTGCGGCCTACCGGTAGCAAAATCTAATCCCAACTGAATCGCGAGGTTCACACGATTATCAAAAGGATCACAGACATTGAATCGTAGATATCCATTTTTCATGGCGAGTGTTTGGAACGCCTCACCTAATGCTGCGTCACCAGCATCTTCCAGATATTCATCCCATTGACTTGTAAAAAGCAACGGTTTCTGCTTATTGTCTCCCGAAGCGATCCACACAGCCGTCTCATACGCAACTTTCGTCAAGACTACCCTGATCATGCCCTTCACTGCGGCGCGTCCAGCTTTTTCATATATTGTTTTTGCTATCGTCGCAATCTTATCCATGATTCTTCGGAAGAACCCAGGAGTGTCCACTGTCACTGCTACTGGAAGACCTCCTCCCGGTGGTTCGACAGCAGTATAGTTAATTTCTTCGGCAGGAGTAAACCCGTGCGGATCAAAAAATGGGTCACCAATGAAACCCTGGGCGAAGACAGGTCTTGCTATCATAAAACTTTGTAGCAAGACTCCCAATGTAAATACCGACATGAAAAGCATCTTCTTCCAGCCTAAGTGAGCGCGAGTGTATTTTTTGTTTTTTCTTGCATCGTTTACTTGCATGGTTTTTATTTTTGATTGGTGTTGACTGACCCTGAATTTGTATTCGCGTTTGCACTTGTGCTTGGTTTGCTTTGCGATTGAATAATTTCTTCGATAGCTTGCAAAAAAATAAACTGAAGCGTCGCGTCATCGATCGTCTGGATAAACGTTTCTTCGCCACCAAGCTGTATCAGAAGTTTTCGAATCTCTTCTGGCGGAAGATTTTTCAATTGCTCCAGTGTTTCTGCTGATACTTCACCGAGCGCTCCGTAGGGACTTTCGGTATCTACAAGAAGGTCGCTATAAGCGTTTTCCACTTCATCTGGAACAAAATCGTCGCTCGCGCTATTGACTGGTGTCGTCGTGCCACTGTAGCCCGTTTCTTTGACTGTTTCTTCGTAGAGCGTAAGGAGTGCTTCGTCGCTCATCGCGTCCACTGATTCAGCCGGCGCGCCTGCATTTTTAAGCGTTTGACGAATGATGTCGGCTGTGATGCTTGGCTGATTCTGTCCTGTATCTGCAGTTTGATTTGCTGTGCCTGTGTTCGTCGCTGGAGCTGCGTTCGTTGGAATGCTGGGAGTTATTGTATTGCTAGGTGCACTGGGGGGGGTTACTCCTGAATTTGTTGCGGGTGTATCGCTTTTTCTTGGTTGATCACAAATGGTGCCTTGCGGACAATTTGGATTCTGCCCTTCTTTCAGTTCTTCCGCGTCACTTGCATTATCACTATCCGAATCCGCTAAATAGGGACTTGTGTCGTACACATAGAGCTCATCGTAATCATTCAATGTATCACTATCGGTGTCTTTCGTTTTTAATTCTTGTAATTTCTCAAGTTCAGATTTTCCGAGTACGACAGCTGATTGATTACTATTCTTGAGTTGCGGCTGAAAGGGACCTGTCAGCTGCTTATAAATACTCGCACTTCCCAAAATGAGTGTGAGAAGCGCAATGACTATAAAAACCCAAAGACTTGCTTTTTGTTTGATAGTTTCTTTTGCTACCGCTTCTGTTGGAGTATCCTCATGTTGCTCCAACGGATTCTGCGGATGACTGAGGTCGAGTTTTTGCATATTGTTTTGAACTCTGTCCCCTTGGAATGATGATTTGTTCAAAAGATGAAACTTGTGGAAAACTTAAATTTATTATAGCACTTTCTGAAAGCCGTCGCAATTTTTTAAAGCATTGGGTATGATTAATGGATAGGTTGATGTTAAAAAATTTTTTCGAATATCTGTCAACTTGACATAAATTCAGTAATTTGTTTTCATATCAAAGTTCTTTTCCATAAACGTTTGAGATAAATCAGGAAGGAAGGAAGGTGCACTGTGATTTTGCTCTTGACTGCAATGTTATTTTTCTATCTTTTCCTTGCGTGGATGACATATAAGGTGCTCTGCCTCGCGATGCTTGCGCTGATTTTCGCACAGGATATTCTTTCTTACGTAGCAGAAGAAAGGATTATGTTCTTTGAGCATCCACGTTATGATGGTGGCTCAAAGGTTTTCTGCGAGCAATTTCCATTGCTGCAGCGATAGTTCTTGTGGCCTTTGCGTTGGTTTAATATGCACGGACTTTAAGATTGCTGTGATTTCGTTTTTGTTTTTCTGGAGTCCTGCGGAAAGTGAATTACAGAGTTGCTTGCGTTTTCCAGCAAACGCAATGCGCGCGATTTGAAAAAGTTTTTTTTCGTATGCGAAATTGAGTTCGTGAATATTTGCAAAATGTATGATCGCCGAATCAACCTCTGGTTTCGGCCAAAAACTTGCTTTGGATACTATGCGAATAATCTTTGGCCGAGCATAATATTGCACCGAAAGAGCGAGTAAACTCATGTGCCCTGGTTGCGCAACGATGCGTTCGGCAACATCTTTCTGAAGGAGCAGCGTCATGGATATTGGTTTATTTTTTTGTTCCAGCATCATGCGTAAAAACCATGAAGTAATGTTATATGGCAGATTGGAAACGACTGTATAATGCGACTCGTTGACGAGCTCTGAGATATTCAATTTGCGGATATCTTTGTGAATAAGTGTGAGGTGTGATGCTGATGTGTGTGGCGCATGCTGCGTTTGTATTTTCTGGAGTGCGCTCATGAACTTTGCATCTGATTCAACAGCCCAGACTTGTGCTCCTGCATCAAGCAGTGCAAGAGTAAGCTGTCCAAATCCAGCTCCTACTTCAAGTACACGATCATGTGGACTTAAGTGCGCTGACTGAATTATAGTTCTGAGCACTGATTGGTCGATAAGAAAATGCTGCCCTCGTTCACGCATTGGGGTGATACCGTATTTTTTACAAAGAAATTTTACTTCTGTCACTGAGTACATAAGGCTTTGATTATGACTTTTCCCATAATTCTTGTCTCTGTCGACCTGACTTTTTTACTTTGCGAAAGTAAAAAAGTCAAATCTGATTGATGGAAGCTCAGCAATTTCTTTTATATCAGAATACTTTGATAGTGCCCTTGCGGAGAATGCGAATATTTTTGAAACCAAGATGCACGATTGCCGAAGGTTTTCTTTTTGGAAGTGTGCCGGCATCGAGCATGAGATCGGGTTGCATAGGAGCTACCTGAAATTCTTTCCGCGCACGCCGCGCGCTGTAAAGTGTCGACGCTCCAGATCGATTTGCACTCGTGCTGATGATAGGTTTTCCTAAGTGTTTCGTGAGTTTCTGCGCCCACGCGAGTTCTGACATACGCATCCCAATGTATATTCCCGCAACTTCTTTTGGCAATGCTGATGTGCGTTTTACAATCAATGTTACTGGACCTGGCCAAAATTTTTTCGCAAAGCTTCTTGCGCGCGCGTCGAAAAAGCCGTATTTTTTTGCCATGGCAAAATTTGCCACAATAAGCGCAAGAGGCTTGCCGCGCGGCCGTGTTTTGATCTTTTTTATTTTTTCAATTGCCCTGATATTGGTTGCATCAGCGCCAAGCGCATAGGCTGTTTCGGTCGGATAGATCACCACCCCTCCTTTTTGTAAAATACTCACGGCTTCTGTCAGAGCCTTGTTGGCAATCTTACTCAGCGTAACAGTGAGAATCTTCATGATTCTGTCACAATGTTCACGATTTTCCCTGGAACCACAATAATTCTTTTCATTTTTTGCCCTTGTATAATTTTATGTATTTTTTCGTGCTGCTTGGCAAGGAGTTCGAGCTGCGCGCTTGTTGTGTTGCGCGCGACTTGCATCGTCGCTCGTAATTTTCCGTTCATTTGCACGGCGATCGTAACGAAATTATTTTGTAGGAGTTTTACATCGAATGATGGCCACGCTGTTTCCATAATCAGTGTGTCATGTCCGAGCTCTGACCACAATTCATCAGTAATATGAGGTGCAAATGGATGGAGTATTTTCAAAAATTGTTCGAAACTTGATTGCGAAATCGTCTTCTGCTTACTCAACACATTCACAAAAATCATCATGCTACTGATCGCTGTATTAAAACGAAAAGATTCTATGTCGTTAGTGACTTTTCGGATGGTCATATGCAATTGCGCATCGACTGCGGATTCTTCTAAGTCCTTTTTGATCTTCTTGCGATTTTTATTTTCTTGTATTTTTGACGGCGCACTTTCTTTTTCTATTTTCTCGAAGAGTCCATAGATTCGTTGTAAAAAACGATACAAACCTTTGATACCTTGCATACTCCAAGGTTTCGTATCTTCAAAAGGACCCATAAACATTTCAGACAGGCGCATACTATCGGCGCCGTATGCTTCTATCACTTCATCGGGATTCACAACATTGCCTCGAGATTTTGACATTTTCTGATTATCTTCGCCTAAAATAAAACCTTGATTGCGAAGCGAACGAAACGGTTCGTTAAAATTCACATATCCGAAGTCACGCAAAGCTTTGGTAAAAAACCGTGCGTACAGCAGATGCATCGCAGCGTGTTCAACCCCTCCAACGTAGAGATCGACTGGCATCCAGTGTTTCATTTTTTTCGCGTCAGCAAAGGCGGTTGCGTTTTGAGGATCTGTGTAACGTAAAAAATACCAAGAAGAACATACGAAGGTATCCATTGTATCGGATTCTCGTCGTGCCGACTTATTACATTGCGGGCATATTACTTTATGAAACGATTGTGAGTACATGAGGGGTGATTTTCCAGTAGGTTTAAAATCAACATCATCAGGCAAAAGCACTGGTAGATTTTTTTCTGGCACTTCTACAGGCCCGCACGTATCACAATAGATGATAGGAATCGGCGCGCCCCAGTAGCGTTGTCGCGAAATCAGCCAGTCGCGGAGTTTATATGTTGTATGTCGTTTTCCAAAACCTTGTTTTTCTGCAAAATCCATAATCGCAACACTCGCTGCTGTCACGTTCATGCCTGTAAACTGGACGGAATTTTTCAGCGTCCCATTATTTTTGTGCGCATTCACTGGATTATCACCAACGCGATCCACAACTTCACGAAGCGGAATATTGTACTTCTGTGCAAATTCATAATCGCGTGGATCATGCGCTGAACAGCGAATGGCGCCTGTCCCAAAATCCATAAGCGCAAAATTCGCTATCCAAATCGGCATCTCCTGGCTCGTTAGAGGATCGAGAGCATATCGCCCAGTAAACATACCTTCTTTTTCATTTGTCACGATATTTCGCGCACCGCCTGCACGGTCATTTCTGAGTTTTTGAATATACTTCTGTAGAGTTTTTGTCTTCGACGTTCCCTGGATGATTTTTTCTACGAGTGGATGTTCTGGTGCAATCACAATAAAAGTATCTGCATAGACCCAAGCAGGATAAGCTGTAAAAGTCTCGAGTGTGTCTTTCATCCCCTGAATAGCATGCCACATGAGGAGGCCTTCTTTTTTACCAATCCAATTCCGCTGGATAGTTTTAATTTTTTCAGGCCAGTCAAGTTCCTTGAGATCGTCGATCAGTTCATCAGCATAGGCGGTGATTTTCAAAAACCATTGTTCGAGTTCTTTTTGTATCACTTGGTTATGACAGCGTTCGCAGGTGCCGCTTGCGACTTGCTCATTTGCAAGCACTGTCTGGCAACTATTGCACCAATTCACTAATGCCTTCTTACGATATGCCAACTTGTTTCGATACATTTGTAAAAACATCCATTGCGTCCATCGATAGTACGCAGGCGTAGAAGTATCGATCTCCCGTTCCCAATCGTAGCTAAAACCAAATGATCGAATTTGTCGCCGAAAATTTTTGATATTCGCCTGTGTGGAAATTTTTGGATGAATACCTTTTTTTATAGCAAAATTCTCTGCTGGTAACCCAAAAGCGTCCCAACCCATAGGATGCAGAACGTTATATCCGCGCATTCGTTTATACCGACTAACAATATCCGTAGCCGTATATCCTTCAGGGTGTCCAACATGCAGACCTTCTGCTGAGGGGTATGGAAACATGTCCAAGCAGTAAAACTTTCGTTTTTTTTCATCATGCGCTCGAAAGACTTGGCGTTCGTGCCATTGTTTCTGCCATTTCGGTTCTATATCTTGTGGAAAATACATACGCATAGAGGAAGTATATAATTTTTAGCTTATTTTAGCCAATATCATAAGGAATTTATCTTATCTTAGCTTCAAAACTGCTTTCTTCCACTCCGTTTTATTGACGGAGATTATCTTGGATGCTAGCATGGGTACACTTCTTTAACTAAAGGTCTTTTAAAAGTAGTGGAGGTACTTGCATATGCTTTTTCTCACTCCGAACCCATGCATATGTCAGCGACCTTAGACTACTCACAAGGGATAACCTTTATTTTATACCATCTTAAAAAATTTCTCGTTCGCCTCCTCGTCCTTACATGGAAATTTTTCGCGTTACTCAAACAATTCTTGAGCTTGCTCTATGCCATCACCCTTCGTGCCTCCTTGCTTTTTGTAGGGAGATTTTTATTTAGGCATATTTTATTGCGATTTTATAAATTGTACCTGCCGCTCAGCCATAAATTTAAAGTGAAATTTTTTATTAATCACAATCGTTTTTTGTATATTGCTACGCATCGTTTTCTGATTCATGCTCTCTTTATTTTGATTGCACTCGCTGTGGCGACGCATAATCTTCGGGCGCAAGAAATTCAATCCGAAACAGTTGGACAAAAAAGTCTTTTGACAACTCTTACGACTGGCGAAAACGAATTTATTATAGAAACTGCTGAGACGCAGGAAACGCCTGCTTCGTATGTGGATACTTCGGGTTTCATAGTTTACAAAACTCCGAATCTTGCTGATGATATTGATTTTGATATTGTGAATGATACGGAGGTGGCGGAAACTGGCGGAGCGCTCGTAAAAACAAATATTCCGACGACGGAAACAACTCCCGGTGGCGCGCGTCAATATGATGATATTTTATATCACATCGTGAGTGAAGGTGAAACTACCAGTGAAATTGCGGAGCAATATGGCATCACGACTCATACGCTGCTGTGGGAAAACAAACTTGGCACCAAGGATTTGATTCGACCAGGACAGAAGCTGACTATTTTACCCAGCGATGGTGTCTCACATCGCATTACCTCTGGTGACACAATAGAATCGATTTCAAAAAAATATGCGGCATCTGCAGAAGAGATTATAAATTATAATGCACTCGCGAATGCCTCTGCGATTCGGGAAGGTGATATTCTGATTATTCCTGATGGCACACCTCCTGCGCCTCCGACACCTCGGATTACTCCTCCTGCACCAAAATCACGTCTTGCACGTGTCCGAGAAATTTTGAGCGATGATGAAGCCCCGGCTGGTTCTTCAGAAAAAAAGAGTGGCCTTATTTGGCCAACTCGCGCGAAACGTCTCAGTCAATATTTCGGTTATCGTCATAGCGGCATTGATATTGATGGCGGTTTTGGTGATGCGGTGTGGGCTGCTGACAGTGGCGTTGTGGCTACCGCTGGATGGGACGGGGGTTATGGTATTCGTGTTGTAGTGAATCACGGAGATGGAATACAAACGCTCTATGCTCACTTGCAAAAAACATATGTAAAAACTGGGCAATCTGTAGATCAAGGCCAAACCTTGGGCGAACAAGGTTCTACTGGTCGCTCAACAGGGGCTCACTTACATTTTGAAGTGCGCATTAATGGCCGCACTGTGAATCCGCTCCACTACGTTAAGTAAAATCACCACAGATGGATGGGATATTTTTTATCTTTTGTTTTCTATGAGTACCTTTTTTATCTTGTTGACGATTTCGTCGGTCGTAAAATTTGCTTTTACCAGATAATCAATAGCTCCGAGAGACATACCCATTTGGATTTTATCTTCTTGTCCAAAATTCGAAAAAAGTAGTACCGGAATATTGCGTACTGCTTCTTCACTATGAGCTTTTATTTTTTTCAACACCTCAAAACCATCAATTCCTGGCAATAATAAATCAAGTAAAATGAGTTCGGGTTTTTCTGTGATTGCCTTTTGTAATCCTGTCTCACCGTCAAGCGCCGTGACTACTTGATAACCTTCTTTACCAAGTTTCGTTTGACACAACTCACTTAAAAATTGATCATCTTCGATAATCAAAATTTTTGCTTCTGATGTGCTTGGCATTGCGAGAGTATTTTCTTGTTCCTCGTTTTCGAAATTTTCTGTTCCAAGAAATCCGCCGCCTAGACCGAAACATTTTTGGACTTTATTGAGCACCACTTCTGCGGTTATATTCTCTTTTGCAAGAGTATCACACGCACCGAGATCAAGATACTGTTCTGTGACTTTTTGATTTTGGTTATTCATAATAACAACGACGGGAATGAAAGCGAGGTCAAAATCAGTGCGAATAGCTTCCAAAATTTCTCGACCGTTCTTTTTCGGCGCATCAGCGTCGAGTAATACTAAATTTGGTTTCATATTTTTAATCTTTTGAAAACCAACTTCACCGTCTTCTACAAGTTCAACAGTAAAACCCGCTACCTTGAGAGTAGGAAGTAATGCTTCTTGAATTGCCAGGTCGTGTTCAATAAAGATAATATTTTGCATAATGTTATGATTTTTTCAAAAGTGTATTCACTTTTTGTACAATTTCATCCGGCGTGAAATGCGCCTTAATGATATAATCGCTCGCTCCGAGCGCTAAACCTTTCTGCACTCTTTCGCGATCACTGTAATTGCTTACAATAACGACTGGGATATGTTGAGTTGCTCTATTTTCTTTCAATTCTTTAAGGAGATCCAACCCATCCATTTCTGGGAGCAATAGATCGAGCAGAATAATGTCAGGAAATTTTTGTTGGATTTTTCGCTTTCCTTCTTCGCCGTTAAATGCCGAAATGACCTCGTATCCTTGTTGTATAAACTTTTTTTTCGAGAGCTCATGCAAAAAAGTATCATCTTCAATAATGAGCACGGCGAATTTCTTTTGCTGTGTCATATAATAGTATTATAACAGAAATTTGCAAAGAGATTAAACTCTGTGAATGGGCAAAGAAAACCATACTTTTGTACCCTTCCCTTCTTCGCTCTCGATTCCTACGTCCCCTCCATGAGTCGTGAGAACATTTTTCACAATAAATAATCCAAGTCCCGACCCATCTGTATGCATTTGCATAACATTACGCGCTCGGAAAAATTTTGAAAAGAGTTTCTTCTGTTGATCTTGTGGAATACCTACTCCATTATCTTGGATACTTACTGTCACCATGTTCCCTTCCTGTAGAATATTCACTAATACGTGGCCATTCTTTTTTGTATATTTTATGGCGTTATCGAGAAGGTTTTGGAGCACAAGTTCAATTTTCTCCTTATCAAATAGTACAGGTGGCAACAGCTTCTCTGGTTTTATAAAACGAACTTGTATATTTTTTTTCTGTGCCAGAGTTTCAATAGCACGTATGCTCTCAATAATACTTTTTTCAATCTGCTGAAGTTCCGTATTTAATTTAAATCTCCCCTCTTCGATACGTGACACATCAAGCAAATCATTAATGAGTGATATCATTCGTTCCTGATTTTGATATCCTCGTGTCAGAAATTTTCTCTGTTCTTCATTCAATGGACCCATATCGCCGTCAATAATCATCTTTAAGAGCCATTTCACACCAGAAAGCGGCGTGCGCAGTTGGTGAGCTGCTATAGAAATAAAATCTGATTTCATTCTGTCGAGTTCGCGCTCTCGTGTATAATCCGTGATGACCTTCATCGATCCCATAATCTTGCCGAGAGCGTTAAATACAGGGATTGTCGTAATTTTATACACGTGTCTCATCCCGCGCTCTTCCACTTCTATTTCTTTACTCTCAATATGTGTGTGAGAACCTTGCTGAATAATATGAGCGCCAAGTTCTTGAAGTTCCGGAATAAAATTTTCTTTCACGAGGATATTATCGATGATAGCGGAGGCTTTTACTTGAAGCATTTCTGCGCCTTGAGGATTCAACGCAATCACTTTTCCAGTTACATCAATCATAATCACACCGTCTGGCAGACTGTTTAAAATAGAATTCACTTTATCTTGCTCCGTAAGAATTTCACGTTCTCTGTCCCGAATCATATTGGAAATGTACGTCGAAAAAAATGCAGCGAGCATAATGACTGCAACGATCGTCAATGTATTTGAAATCATCACTGGGATATTACCGTGAATGCCGGATACAAAATCATAGCGTGCAACAAAAGGCAATATTGTGTTCATTTCTATCACAATGAGAAAAATGTAGAGAAGACTATTCACGAATGCAAAGAGTAAAATACCTATATTGCGGAAGAGTACGGTCGCTATGAGGATGGGGAAAAAGTAAAATATAAACGAAAGACTTTCCGAACTTCCGCTAATGTAAATAATGTAGGTAAAGAGGAGTTGATCTACGAAGACTTGCGCGATGGCAAGGATGCGAAGGGTCCATGCGTTTAGACGCATCCCTCGGCGCAGCAGGAAATAGTATGTCAAGTTATATGTAATCGCTGTCAATGCGAGGGTGATCATGACACTACTTGGTAAATGGATTGAAACAACATTAATAGAACGCTGCGCCAGACCAACAGCAAGAATCCCTACGATGATCGCCCATCGGCCTTTCACGATCCATCGTAAAGTGTGAATGAGTTTTTCTTTGCGTCGTATGGACATCATATTTTTCGGTGATTCGATATGTACTCACTATGTTACCATAGCGAAAATAGACTTGCATCTTTTTTTACTTTGCACTACAATAACATTATCGAGTAAGCGTCCTCAAGAGCGGGGCGTTTTTTTATATGATGAAAACAGTTTATTCAGTGGCTCGCATCGGACTTGCTGGCACACTGATAGAAGTGGAGGTCGATCTTTCCGCCGGGTTACCCAGTTGTACAATTGTTGGACTACCGGATACTGCAGTACAAGAAGCTAAAGAGCGCGTGAGAGCAGCTTTAAAAAATGTGGGTTGTCGTTTTGCGCCCATGCGTATTACTGTGAATCTCGCACCGGCCTCTATCAAAAAAGAAGGAGCGTTATACGATCTTGCTATTGCTGTTGGTATCTTTGCTGTGCATCATCCTGAAATACAGATACCTAAAAATTATCTTTTTCTTGGAGAGCTTGCACTTGATGGCACGATTCGTTCTATTCAAGGAGCTATTGTATTGGCAAATATCGCAAAACGCTCTCGTATCACTCACTTGATTCTTCCTGAGAAAGACGCTCATGAATCAGCGCTTATCAGCGGTTTGACTCTCTATCCGATTCGACATCTCAAACAAGTGCTTGATTTTCTTACTGGAAACTACACACTATCCAGCTTTTCCTCGCCTACAACTTCTACAAACACCCTAAAACAGGTCACACCTCAAACGAATTTTGATGATATTCGCGGTCACGTTTTTGCAAAACGAGCGCTTACGCTTGCTGCTGCTGGAGGACATAACATTCTCCTCACCGGCCCTCCTGGCGCCGGAAAAACACTTCTTGCGCAAAGCGTCCCGGCAATTCTGCCACCGATGTCCGAAAAGGAAATCGTTGAAGTCACTGAATTATATAGTATTGCAGGACTTTTGACAGAATCACAACCCATTATTACGACGCGACCCTTTCGTGCTCCACATCATACTGCTTCGTATGCGAGCATTGTTGGAGGCGGTGCGTCTCCGAAACCAGGAGAAATTTCTCTTGCGCACCGAGGCGTACTCTTTTTGGATGAACTTCCGGAATTCCGTCGATCAGTTTTGGAATCACTACGCGAGCCGCTCGAATCATATAGCATACGCCTCAGCCGAATCCGTAATTCCCTTGTTTTTCCTGCATGCATGATGCTGATAGCTGCACAGAATCCGTGTCCTTGTGGCTTTCGTTTTGATACACAAGTGGATTGCACTTGTTCACCTCAAGAAATTACACGGTATGAAAAAAAACTTTCTGGTCCTTTTCTTGACCGTATCGATATGCATATTGAAATCCCTCGTCTGACACCCACGGAATTTTTTCATTCAACCCAAAAAAATACTTTCACTCCAACCTTGCGTGAACAGGTTGCTACTGCCCGCATAATTCAACAAAATCGTTTGTCCTCGATTGGTTGTTTTACAAACAGCGAAATTCCAAGTAAAAATCTGCGCAATTTTTTATCTTTAAACAATCAATGCCAAAATATTCTGCAAAAAGCCATGACGCATTATTCACTTTCTCCTCGCAGTATCGTTCGTATCATGAAAGTGGCGCGAACGATTGCTGATATTGAACAAAAATCAGAAGTACATGCACAACATCTGCAGGAAGCTTTGCAGTATCGTGTTCGTGAAGTCGCGGAAAAAAGAATGGGGTTATCGCCGAATGCACTTTCGCTTGTGAAAAATACATTGTGATCATAGAAGAAAAGGAGGAGATTATAGCTTTCTCAGCCCACTGTGCACTGTCAGTGCTTCGAAAGCTATAATCTCCTCCTTTTTATTTACTTTTACGATCTATAATGATGACAAACTCGCCCACAACTTTTTCCATCGCGTTGATTTCCTTCAAAATACTGTCCGCAGTACCGCGTATAAAACGCTCATAACGTTTACTGATATCTTTCGCGACTATCATCTTCCGATCCTTTGTAAGGATACCTACAAATTGTTGTAAAGTTTTTTGAATCCGGTGCGGCGATTCATATACCACACAAGGCAATTCCGAAGCGGCAATGTATTCGAAAAGCTTATTTCTTCCTTTCTTGTGTGGTATAAAACCGAGAAACACAAAACGAGAGAGAGGGATTCCTGCTCCAGAAACTGCTGTAATCAAAGCAGATGGCCCTGGTAATGGAATAACTTCGATGCCGACTTCGATTGCCTTTTGGACGAGTTTTTGTCCTGGATCGCTTACTCCCGGGGTTCCTGCATCACTCACCAGAGCAAGATGATGCCCTGCTTTCAGTTTTTCGAGGAGTAATTTTTCTTTTGCTGCGCTTGAATGTTGATGATAACTTTCTGTTGGTTTCTGAATATTATAGTGCTTGAGTAAAATGCTTGTGTGTCGTGTATCTTCGCAAACAATCAGATCAGCACTTTTGAGTATTTCCAATGCACGCAGCGTGATGTCTGCAAGATTTCCAATGGGTGTCGGCACAATATATAAACTCATACTTTCATTTTAGTGCTTCTCGTAACGTCGGTGAGTCTTGTCTCTCTGACCTCAGGAATTCCGTTCCTGTATGAGTGCAAAGAGTGTGTGAAATGAATCACGTGGAGATACTTTATTATTTTTACGATGCCTGCAGCGTACGCATTCATGAATGAGGATATATTCCCCGTCTTGGAAATCAATCGCTGCGACGTTCATACGTCCACCGCAGTTCGCTGCTCTGTCTCCTGGAAATATATCTACATGTTTTGAGACGAGACACTGTGGACAGTGATTCGTATATCCATCACCGATCACAACCGTATGACAATATTCGCAAACAAAATCTTCTTTACGTCTTTGAAAGCGTTTCATATCGCAATATTTGTACGCCGCCAAGGAGTACGCCAACACTGATCAATATATCAGCAATATTAAATACAGGCCACCAGCCAATGGCTATAAAATCAATCACTCCGCTATAGAAAATGCGATCTATCAAATTACTTACCGCTCCTACGAGAATCGCGCTACTTGCTATACTTTCCCATTTTTTATTTTGAGCATACGCCTGCTTCCACCAGATGATAAGCAGAAAAAAAATGAAAGGCGTGAGGAGTATCATGAGCCAGAAAGGCGCAGCAATGCCCCATGCGATGCCGCTGTTATAGCTGGTTTGCAAATGTACAAACGATCCTAGATTCATCGTTCTACCTACAAATTGTACGGCGATTATTTTTGTAATTCTATCGATAACAAAAACACTCGAACTGAAAAATATCAATTTTTTTGAAAACTGTCGCATCGACTTGTACTCTTTTCCAATAAAGCCTGTGCAACGAAACTATTCTCCTTCGTGTTGTGCACACTGCAAACAATACAATGCTGCGGGATAAACCTTCAGTCGCGCTAGAGGTATTTCTTTTTTACATCGTACGCAACGTCCGTAATCTCCCTCTGGAAGACGTCGCAACGCTTTTTTTATTCGTTCGAGTTCATGTTCAAGATCGCCTGTCACACTCACGTTCCGAGCAAAATCAGCCACTTCGTTTGGTGAATTATCTTCTAACTCTGTCGCGTTATCATCTCCATAGTCTGGAAACGTCGGTTCATGCTCGCCGGGTACGTGATCTCGCTCATCGGCATGTGACACACCTTGTAATGCTTTCTCGATACGCGTTTTTTCAAGCTCTAAGTTCTGACGTATATTATTGAACTCTTCTTGATTCATAATCATCAATTTTAAGGTTTCACAAAATGAAGAGGCGCATCACGCGCCCCCGGGACCCTCCTGGTCCCAAAATAATTGTATGGGCCGGATGCGCCTTCGTCTCCGGCAGCTCCCTCTTTCCTCCGCTAAAGAAGATTGAGGTGATAACGCTTACCAGGGACAATGTGCATTCCAGACCCTATATTATCAAAATATAGGTGTCTTAACCTTCTCTCTACCCCGCCATATGCGTCAAAGACGCGATGGTGTATAATGTTTTGTTTTTGTTTCATTTGGCAGTAATAGAGATGGACCTAGATTGGAACATTTGCGCGCATTCTGCTTCAGTCCACGCCCATCCCTATTTGTATGAGGTAAGGAAGTTGTGTAGAAAATGGTAAAGTGCAATATGTGAAATTTATATTTTTAGTATAGCAGACTTTTCTATTCGGGTCAATCTGTCACTTGTTCTCTTGGTGTTCTTTTGTATTTTTTATTTTTCCTTAGCTCTTTTTTTGTGAATTTGACGCGAAAATTTTTTTCTGTTGTACCACACATTACGAAATGTGATTATATACTTTGTGGATAATTTTTTTATTTTTCCACATTTTATTCACACTATTTCCACATGTACCCAAATAATGCTTCGTCCCTTTGATTTTTCACAATATATATGTTGTAATCTTTACCCATTCGATCATACACAGTCGCCTGTTTATTACTACTCGCAAGAAAATCGGGCTTTGGTTTGTTGAGTATATCGAGTTTCTCGACGGGATTTAACATATTTGTAAGGACTATCCCCACCGTCGACTCCAAAATATTCAGTTCCCAAGTATCTTTTTTATATTGCCTGAGCTTGAATGTATTGATATTTGTGTCTTGCGACGGAAAGGGATATTCGGAAGGCACTAACGTTGCATAACTGCTACCATCTGGGAGTGTTGTTGAATCGCTTCCTTGTGGAAATGCTTCTTGAGCCAACTTCTGAACTAACAACGCAACCTCCTTATCGTACATCTGAGGCCATGTAATAAGCCAGCGTGTATTTTCACCCTCCTTATACACAATAATATTGGAGGCGCGAATAAGTTGTGGAAAATCCTTGCGTATCACGCGTGGCAATGCTGCAAAAGGCGTAAACAAGTCTGTGTATTTTTGAAAAACATCAATGTCACCGGGGGAAACAAACAACACTGGCTTGTATCCCTCCAATATTTGAACCTCCGTCTTTTGAAAACCCCAAACATTCGCAAAGCCAAGTCGCGATTGCAATTGAAAACGCAGTGCCCATGTGGCTTTTTCATCGATATCATCGAATGCACCTTCTGCGACTTGTCTTGCTAACAAGAACTGTATACCTTTTTGGTTCGGATCGATCCATGGCAATGTCTTTCGCAGATTGCCTTGAAAGCTTTCGGTCAGAATACCGTACACAGGAAAAAGACCGACTTGTTTTTGCCGAAACGCACTTCCTATTGTGTGACGCGCAAAATCATATTGCGCGGTTTCATTATTCAAATCATCCAACACTTCTGTCACGGCTTTTTTACTTCTACTTTCTATCACGATATTCTTCTTTTGATATCTCATGATTACAACCTCTTGTGATGTATTCACTACGATTCCGGTTTCTTGATTTTCTACAAAAAAATCTTCGTTCCCTGGAAAGAACACTTTCAGGAACGATGTTGCATTTCCGTCTCGATCATGAAAATAGGCAGTTGCATTCGCTGGTACGAAAGGGAGAATATGATCCATACGACTCTGTGCAAAGTACGTCACACCGAACATGATCCCGCCGAATAACAATGTGGCGATACTACTCAAAACGAGGTAGAGAACTTTCATTCCTACGTTCATGATTCCAAATAATGCTTGATAAGCGACGCGAGTTTCCGACTTGTTTGCCTGACTTTACCTTCCTCATTATCAATTACGACGTCATAAATATCATAGTGTTTTAGCCACTCTTGGGTCCCTTTCCATCGTCGCTCAAAAATGTGCTGGCCGTCTTTTTGTCTCCGAGCAATGCGGCGTTTGAGTATTGAAATTTTTGGTAAACGAATTCCAACGGCCAGTGCGTTTGGAAAAAGTTGTTTTATAGTCTGTGTGCCTCGCCAATCTAATTTCAAAAGTACCGGGTATCGCTCTTTGACCGCTCGATTGAATGCCTTATGAGTTATTCCCTTATATTCACCGTAAACTTTTTTCCATTCGAGCAGCGCGCCATCTGCGAGTGCTTTTTCGAATGCTTGCTGAGTAACAAAAAAATAATCTCGACTTTGCCGTTCTCCCTCTCGTTGCGTGCGTGATGTGGTCGTGATGACTTTCGTGAATCGCATGAATGCTCGCAGTTCTTGAATCAGCGTATCCTGTCCCGATCCTGAGGGTCCGGAGATGATAATGATCTTTTTATTTGCACCCTTTTTCATTAGCGTGATCTGCGATCCATTTTTCCGCGTAACCCAGGTCGTCTTCGTTCCGGACGATCATGAGTGCCCTGTGTGTTTTCTAACAACTCTTTTCGTGAAAGCTCAACACGGCCCGTGTTATGATCCACGCGTAGAACCTTCACGCGTACTTGGTCACCAATATTCACGACATCAGTAATGCGACGTATGCGTTCATGAGCTATTTCCGAGATATGAATCATTCCATCCTTCATAGTAGTGAGCTGGACAATGGCACCGATATCATTACCGTTATTACGATCTTTAATGATCTGTGTTATTTTTCCTTCATAAATTTCTCCAGCTTCTATTTCTTTGACGATTTCTTCGATCCATGCTTTTGCGCGTGCTAAATTTTCTGCATTTGTGGAAGTAATCATCACAAGACCATCATCTTCAATGTCAATATCTACTTCTGTTTCTTCAATAATTTTGTTGATTGTTTTCCCGCCTGCGCCAATCACTTCACGAATTTTATCGGGATTAATACGCACACTTTCAATACGAGGCGCGTAGATTGAGAGCTCTTTGCGAGGCGCTGGAATAATTGATTCCATCAAATCAAGTATTCTTGCTCGTGCATTTTTTGCTCCCTCAAGCGCTTCTTTACAAACATCAAGCGTAATACCCCCGAGTTTAATATCAAGTTGTATTGCCGTCACTCCCTTGCGAGTTCCTGCAATTTTAAAATCCATATCACCTGCATGATCTTCGATACCTTGAATATCCGTGAGCAACGTGTGTTTCCCAGTCTTAGGATCGGACATCATACCCATCGCGATACCAGCTACATGCGCGGAAATAGGTACTCCAGCATCCATGAGGGCGAGTGAAGATGCGCAAATAGATGCCTGTGAAGAAGATCCGTTCGAAGACAGGGTCTCTGAAACAAGTCGAATAGTATAGGGAAAGGCTGACTTATCTGTTGGTATCACCGGTAAGAGGGCCTTTTCCGCGAGCGCTCCATGTCCAATTTCACGTCGCCCTGGACCTCGCATAGGTTTGACTTCACCTACGCTAAACCCTGGAAAATTGTAATGATGCATAAAACTTTTCTCGCCCTCAATTTCCATTTCATCCAATACTTGCTTATCGCCAGGGGCTCCAAGTGTTGCTACAGAAAGAATCTGCGTTTCTCCACGTGTAAATAATCCTGATCCGTGTGCACGAGGAATAATACTCACCTCTGCAGAAATTTCGCGTATTTCTGACGCCTTCCTTTCGTCAATGCGCACTCCTTTTTCTATGACATACTTTGTTGCGTGTAATTCAAGTATTGCGTTTATTTCTTGCTTCGCATATCCAATGTTTGTTTCTGTTATTTCTGGCAATTCTTTTTGCAATTGCGCAACACATGTTGTTTCGATGTTTTGTAATTCTCGATTTCTGACTTCCTTATTTGGACTCTGCATCAGTACCGCATATTGATCTTTCAGGAGTTTGGTAAGTTTTGCGTCGATTATTTTCTGTTGTTGCTTCTCTTCGTCTGTCACTCCTTCGGTAAAGAGCTGCATTTCTTTTGGCTTTCCGATTTTATTCTGGATATCCTTAAAAAATTTTGTCATTTTTTGAATTTCTTCTACGCTTTTTTTGAGCCCTTCTTCAATGAGTTTTTCTTCTACTTCATGACCTTTAGCTTCAATCATAATCACATCACTTCCTTTACCAGAAACAAAAAGTTCCAGCGGTGCGGTTGCTTTTTGTTCCATACTCGGATTCACTATCCAATTGCCGTCGACGTATCCCAACGCAACTGCGCCAATAGGACCCTCCCAAGGAATTTCAGAAATTGCCAGCGCACACGAAGCAGCAATCATTGCCGGAAAATCCGGATCATTGACCTTGTCAATCGAAAGAATAGTGATCACAACCTGCACTTCTCTGCGAAGCCGTTGATCAAAAAGCGGACGCAATGACCGATCAATCAACCTACCGCTGAGAATAGCTTCGTCACTCGGTTTACCTTCTCTTTTTATAAAACGAGAACCTTTGATTTTTCCTGCGGCATACAATCGCTCTTCATAATCTACGAGTAATGGAAAATATGAAAGCGATGTTGGCTGTTTTCCCATGACTGCTGTTGCTAAGACCATCGTATCGCCATACTGAGCAATGACACTGGCGTTCGATTGTTTTGCAAGTTTTCCAATTTGCAAACGCAGGGATTTGCCACCTACGTCGGTCGCGAAATGATGTACTTCTGACATGTATTTATCGTAAGAAATGAAATGTTTCAGGCACTAACTTAGTAAGAAATGTATCACTTCCTTGGAATTCGTACAACTTATTTCCCTCGGTAAGAAGAATGTAAGTGAAGAACGTACCGTCTTTTGCAGAGGCACCTGCAATTTTTACAGCATCACGCCCGTCGATAACAATTTTTTCTTCTTGCTGTACGCTGAGACTGTGTCGAATAATACCTTCGTATGAGAGCGGTACTATTGAAATAGATCCTTCTGGTATGATGAATGTCGTGATATCTTCAGCGGTGGTTTTCGTCACCTCGCCGGAGTGTCGCAGTGTAAAAGTTTTCTCTCCATTGAACTCAAAAATGTCCTCCTGCAATGTGTCTGGCGATAATGAAGATGATCTTGTCTCTGCCCCATCTTCTTGCTGTTCCACTGACGCAGTTACATTGGTATTTTGATTGACCTTCGTTTGCTCTGAAAAAACAATTCTTGTAAAAATAAAAATCGCTCCAAATAAGCTGCCTATAATAACGATCCAGAAAATTTTTTTCATGCTACTCAGTTTTTTTCACTTCTTTCTTGTTAACATTTTTGGTTCCTGTAATTATGCGTCGCTTTTTTATTTTTCCATTGTTTTTAATCAGGAAATGTTCTGCAAATTCCGAAAGATTAATAAAATCATCTGCAGCCTCTCGCAAATGAATTGATGAAGATTCTCCAAAAGCCATGATTTCCGCCTTGCAGCCAAGCGCCTTTACGTATTTTATTAACTCTGCATAATCTCCATCACCGGAAACGAGCACAACAACATCAATTTTGGACGCAAGACGCACAACATCCATAGAAACCCCCACATCCCAATCGCCTTTTTTGACTCCGCTGTAGAATGTTTGCAATTCCTTCACGCGCACTTCATATCCCTGGCTGTTGAGTGCCTCAAAAAAATGCGCTTCTTCTCCGACATCAGCTTTAATAACATACGCCATAGCACGAATTAACTTTCTTCCGGCCACAGCCTCGGCAAGAATTTTGCCAAAATCTACTTTGCTATCAAAGAGATGTTTTGCTGAATAATACATGTTCTGGATGTCAACAAACACACCGACACGTTGCTCCGGTTGCGGTAATGTATTTTTCATACTTTTTCTTTGATTGGTTTTATTTTCAATTTTTTAATTACTTCTTCGGAAAGTTTTACATTTTCCTTTTGTAAGTACTTTAGCAGTCTTCGCCGCTGTCCTACCATTCGCAACAATCCTCTTCGTGAAGAATGATCTTTCTTATGTTTTTGTAAATGTTGCGTGAGTTTATTTACTTCTACAGAAAGCAATGCTATTTGAATCGCGCTACTGCCGGTATCTTTTTCGTGCGTTTTAAACTTGCCGATGATTTGATCTTTGTCTTCTTTGGTAAGCATAGTGTATAAATTTTTTTATGGAACTGAGCCTTGAGACGTGAACTTAAGAGTAACATTTTACTCTGAGGAGGTCAAATAGGTGTCGTTGAAAAAATCGTCTATCTATGTTATGATATTTAAAGATAACAAATACACAATATTGCATGAAACCGTTGTTTTTTGTTTTAAAATTACACGACTCTGCGTAGGCAAGTCTTGTGATTTTTTATTCAGAGGAATGATGCGCTTGGTGAATTTCTTCTCTAAGACACGACATTCCTACTTATGACGAATGAATTCGAACGCGAAAAACTCCTTGCACCTCTTACATGGCTGATATACGGCATGTGGCTTATTATCGTTGTTGTCATTCTTGTAATGTTTTTTATTCGTGGATTTTCCCTCACTATTTTTCCACAGACGCTAGAATACATGATCATAGTGTTGCTGCTTACTGGTGCGAGTAACATCATTAATTCGCTCTTTTTTCTTAAACGACATCAACTTCCGACTTCCACGCTTCGCATCTTACTCACACTGAATGTCCTCCTTGTTCAATTTTTCCTGACCATTGCTGTGAGTATTACTGGAGGCATTGAAAGCGTAGCAGTACATCTCTTTCATTTCATAACTTTTTTTACTATTACCGCCTTTTCTGCTCGTGCGGTAGTTTTATTTGCCCTCGGTAGTGACCTATGGCTATTGCTATTGTATACCCTCGAACATTTACATATATTGCCACATTTTCCTCGCTATACCGAAGCTACTCTTGGTGTGTATGGAAATGCAGAAGCGACGGTTCTTAATGCTATTGCAACTGTGCTTTGGATTACGGCCGTTGCTGTCTTTGGCGCATTTATTGGAGCGATGATTCGACGGCGAGAAGAGCAAATTTTTTCCGAACGCCACCGTATCGACTCCATTATTCACGATCTTCCTGATGGCATCATTTTACTTGATCCTTCGAATCGGTTGCTTTTTATGAATCCGGCAGCAGAAGCGATTGTAGGTGTCCGCACGCAAGATGTTTTGCAGCATAGTTTTGATCCACATGAAAACCCCGAACCTGCATTGCAGCGCTTGCACACCCTCCTTTTCACTCCGGCCCAACAAAAATATACCGAACTTCATGTATCAGCTCTGCCATCTTTTGAATATGTTCTCGGTGAAAAAAATCGCGAGCGTTCTTTTGAAGTCACACCGCTCCCAGTACAGGATCTGTATGGCGAGTTCATCGGTAAAATGATCATTATCCACGATATTACTCGTGAAAAACTTGTTGATAAACTAAAATCTGAATTTATTTCTGTCGCAGCGCATCAATTGCGTACTCCCTTGACTGCAATTAAATGGGCTCTGCAGATGGTACGCGATGGAGATCTCGGAAAATTAAACGAATCGCAATATGAGATGCTTGAAAAAGGTTTTGTGAGTAATCAACGCATGATCAATCTCGTTAATGATCTTTTAGATGCCTCGCGAATTGAGGAGGGACGTTTCCGGTACGAATTTAAAAAAATAGCGTTGGATGATTTTTTACGAAAAATTGTACAAGAATTCGATCATGCTCTGAAGGAAAGCAACTTGCAGCTTGTACTTGATATTCCTCCTGTGAAACTTCCATCGATTTATGCGGATGAATCTAAATTACGTATGGTATTTCAAAATCTGATTGATAATGCCATTCGCTATACTAAATCCGGGGGCATGATACGTATTCAATTGAATTATGATGCAAAAGAAAATTTCCTCACTTGCGCTATCCAAGACACCGGTGTCGGCGTACCGCAATCGCAACAACGTTATATTTTTAGCAAATTTTTTCGTGCGGAAAATGTCGTCCGTTTGCAAACTGAGGGGTCGGGACTCGGACTTTTTATTGCCAAAAATGTTTTGGAAGAACACCGAGGTTCTATTTCTTTTACCAGTGAAGAAGGCAAAGGAACAACATTTTTTATTCGCCTTCCTTCTTATGCTCAATTTCAAGAATTTCAAGGTATACGATAATTTGGTATGATATAGTCAGATGCTTTAAATAATTCTGAAATCAGATCATAAGGGGGAGCGATATATTTTTTGAATGTGGTGATCTCCAGAGATGAACCCTTATATTGCAGCAAATTTCTTCTGTGCTCAATTTCCTCGGTGTACGTTATACCTTCCTATCACATCGCATTCAAAGAAATATATCGCTCCCCCTTATGATCTATCTCCACATTATTGTTTCCGCTCTCTTATGAATTCAGAAAAACAAAATTCCACTCATAGTCCATTTTACATTCTGATTGTTGAAGATGAGCCGATCTTAGCCGATATCATTCGAAAAAAATTGATGAGTGTCGGCTATGAAGTTGATATTGCGCCAGATGGTGTTGCGGGTTTAATGAAAATTCAACAGCGCAAACCCGATCTTTTACTATTAGACATCCGATTGCCAAAAAAAGATGGATATCAAGTTATGGAGCATTTACGTGCCCATGAATATACTCAGGATTTGCCAGTGCTCATTATTTCTAATTCTGGGCAACCTGTGGAACTCGAGCGTTTCCTTGCCTTTGGTATTTGTGATTATCTCATCAAGGCGGAGTTTTCGCCACAAGAGGTTCTCAGTAAAGTAAGAGCATGTCTCAAAGAAACAGATACACCTCAGAACCGACATGCTTTTGATGATTCGGGTCGCAATATTGGTTCTGATCTCGAATCTATTGACGACCAACACGCTGCTATACCGATGAGAGAAAAAAAGAAAGTGCTTCTTGTAGAAGACGATAAAATGCTCTCTGATTTGGCATATATGCAACTCTTCCGTGATGGATTTGATGTCGAGATTGTCATTGATGGCGAAAGTGTATTGCCAAAAATTCAGCGTTGGATGCCGGATATTATTTTACTCGATATCCGACTCCCTGATATGGACGGTTTTGAGGTTATGGAACAACTCCGTAAATCCGAACAATTTCATTCTATCCCTACTATTATCATTTCGAATTTCGACCAAGAGAGTTTTCGAAATCGCGCCCGTGAACTTGGAGCGGCTGATTATCTGATCAAAGCAAATCTCGATACTCATGCTATCTCTGAAAAAGTAAAAGAAATTTTGCACATTATTTAAGTACTCTGTCTTCGAAATCTTTTTATTCTGCCATCGAAGACGAGGAAGGAGGAGCATATATTTTTTCAAATGCGGTGATATCCAAACATGGACGATTTGTATTTGAAAGAGTGACTACAGTGCACACTTTCCTCTGTATGTAGTAAAGTTGCCTATCACAACACATTTGAAGAAAATATATACTCCTCCTTCCTCGATATTCTTGTACAAGTATGAAATCACAACTTTTAGAACTCATTACGCAATTTCTTGAATATCTTGAAGTTGAAAAAAATCGTTCCGCTCTGACGATTCGTAACTACGATTATTCGCTGCATAAATTTGTACGGTGGGCAGGAATTTCAAAACCCAATCATATTACTGCTCCTCTGGTGCACAAATACCGTTTGTGGCTCCACCGCATTGTCGATCCAAAAACTTCTGAACCTCTGCGTACTACGACCCAAAATTATCACCTCATTGCTTTACGGAGTTTCCTTAAGTGGCTTGCAAAACAGGATATCGCAACACTTGCATCAGAAAAAATCGAACTCGGCAGGCTCCCCGATCGTCAAGTGAGTTTTCTCGAAGGAAACGAACTCGCACGACTTCTTGATGCGCCGCTCAAACTCAAAATGCGCGAGATTCTCAAAATGCGCGATAAAGCAATTTTAGAAGTTTTCTTTTCTACTGGGTTACGCGTATCGGAACTTTCTCGTCTGAAGATGAATGACGTGAATCTTTCGAAAGAAGAATTTACCGTGCGTGGCAAGGGTGGAAAATTGCGATTAGTTTTTTTATCTGAAATAGCTCGCGCGTGGATTGGACGCTACATACGCATCCGCAGAGATATGTCTCCGTATCTTTTTGTGCGTCACGACTTTGCTGAAAAACGACAAGGAACCGCGGTCCCGCTGACGCCGCGTTCCATACAAAGACTTATACAAAAATACGCTCGAGCTGCCGGTCTTACCAAACCTATTACTCCACACACCCTTCGACATAGTTATGCTACTGACCTCCTTCTCAACGGCGCTGATATTCGTGCTGTGCAAACAATGCTTGGACACGCTTCCATTACGACGACGCAAATATATACGCACATTACCAATCAACGCCTTCGTGATGTATACAAGCGGTATCATAGTAAACATTAGAGCTATTTTTGAGATAGGCTCTAGACTTTTTGCACTATAGTGCACACTTTTCTTTTTATGCAGTAAAGTTGCCTATCACAACGCATTTGAAAAAATATACATCCTCTTCCTCACCCGGCAAAACATCATTCAGTGACTCGTTTATACTTTTGACCTCCTGTCAGTCTTTCTTCGCGCTGTTTTTGATCCTCTTTCATAATACGAGGTATTGGCAATATCCCTTGTTTCGCTTCTCCTGCCAAAGCTTGTATTCTTTGTTCCAGATACTCGCTGTTATTCCTCGTCGGATCTTCCAAAACTTCTTCGAGTAACGTATACAGTAGTATGCCGATCGTCCTTCCTGGCGCAAGCTTCGCAATACGCATGACGTCGTTTCCATCAAGAGCAAGCATGCGCGTATCAATGGGATCTTTTTGTACTTCTTCGATGCGTTTTTCCAATTCGATGAGTTTAAAAGGTTTATCTTTTTGGACCCCTGAACCCATGCGATCCCCAATCCTTACCGCAAAGAGGTCAGAGATGTTTTCTTTTCCAACGCGACGAATAAATCTCCGCACTCCTGCATCTGTGATTTCTCCAATGTTGTAATAAAACATGTGATGACGCACAAGATGGCAAACTCGCTCTATAGCTGCGTTTGAAAAAGTTAGTCTGCGCATGATTTTTCTTGTCATCGTCGCACCAACAATTTCATGCTGATAAAATGTGGCCTCCGTGCCTTCGCCTTGTTTTGTGTGCGGCTTTCCCACATCGTGCAACAGTGCCGCTAAACGCACAAGAGGATCGTCTGAAGGACAATGGGCCATGGAAAAAAGATTATGAAACAGTACAGTATATATGTGATGCTTATTTTGACTGACATTTTCGCCTTTGAGAAGTTCAGGGATGATGCGTTGCAATGCACCGGAAGTCATGAGTAACCAAAAACCGCACAACGGATCATCACTCGCAACTATCTTCATTATTTCATCTCGCACTCTTTCTTTTGACAGATAATCAATCAGCCGAACATCGGAGAGGATTGCTGACCATGTATGTGATTCGATGCGCATGTGTAACTCAGCAGCAAATCGAATGGCGCGCAACATCCGCAAGGCATCTTCTTCAAATCTTTCTTTTGGGTTCCCAACTGCGCGGATCAAACGTTTCTGAATATCTTTACTGCCTTGAAAGGGATCGTGCAATATTGCGCCATCGCTCGCAATGGCGTTCATAGTAAAATCTCGGCGTTGCAAATCATCTTCAAGAGTTACGCCAAACTG
This sequence comes from Candidatus Kerfeldbacteria bacterium RIFCSPLOWO2_02_FULL_42_19, assembly GCA_001818315.1. GTDB lineage: Bacteria > Patescibacteriota > Patescibacteriia > HO2-48-17 > HO2-48-17 > WO2-43-9. Next base: position 26,948 of record MHKF01000006.1, on the reverse strand, counting down.
CACTGCATCAGGATGTCGTTTGTCTGAATACTTTGTTTCTGATCTGTATGTGGTCACTTCGATTTCCATTCCGTCGCTTTGTACTGTGACGGTCCCAAAAGCATTTGCGTAAAAACTTTTTGGGAAGATTTTTTGAATTTCGGTTGGTGTTGCGTTCGTTGTCACATCCCAATCTCGTACAGCTCGCTCAAGTATAAGATCGCGTAAACAACCGCCTACTATAAAACCTTCAAAACCGGCCCCTTTCAACTTGAACAATACCTCTTGCACCGCTTGTGGCAATGCCTGGAAAAGTATATTCGATTGCAATCGTGTACTCATGAGAGATTTGGAAACGTATGTGTGGGTGACCAGAGGGAATTGAACCCTCGATGAGGGGTCCACAGCCCCGCGTGTTACCACTACACCATGGCCACCATCAAAAGTAAGTATAGCATATGTTTTGCGGCGTCCCCGGCATGAATCGAACATGCAACCTACTCCTTAGAAGGGAGTTGCTCTTTCCATTTGAGCTACGGGGACACATGATTTTCCTCTATACTTCGGATATTTTTGGCATTCAAAATTCTCCCACATTTTTTCAAATAAGTCAAACTCCTGTATACTTTCGTCATGCATACTCATGTACTCAACCAAAAATCCATTCGAAAACAACCAGGACTTTCCGAGCGTCAATATACTCTTTTCGAACATCTTGGCACCTATATACATACTATACTACGACATTATGATATTCATCCAACGCGTCTCGAACGACTTGGTTATGGCACCAAAAGTGCTGTGGTCGCAGTGTATCATGATGAACCGTGGGTGTTAAAAATTTCAGCGCAAGAAGATCTTGAGAGTGAAACATTCTTTCTTGAAAATGCACATTTACATAATATTCCCGTGCCGCGCATTTTGATGTCTGATTTTACCCGAAAAATTATTCCTTTTGATTTTATTTTTCTGAGTTTTGTTCACGGACAACCTCCACATGTTTTTCGAAAGGATGCAAGGTTGCGTGCGGGAATTATTTTTGGCAAATATCTTGCACGTATTCATCGCATACATGTTGATGGCGTTGGAAATATTCGCAGTCATGTGTTCGCTCATCCACAACATGCTTGGCGTTATCTCCTCCGCACATCACTAAGACGAAAATTTGATGCCCTTATTTCACCCCCGACATCACTGCAACAATCATTCCTCTTTGTCTCGCATCTCCTTTCTGATCATCTGCTCACTTCTTTTACTCCCAGACTTCTCCACGGTGATGCTGGCGGCAACAATTATCTTATTCATCGCGATACTCGCAATCGAGTATACAAAATTACTTTCATTGATCCGGGGACTTGGGTTGGCGGTGATCCAATGCAGGATCTTGCTTTTACACAAATCAGTTGGAATTATCCTGGCTTCGCTGAAGGTGTACTGCGTGGTTATAAACGCGTCCACAAACTCACCCAACAAGAACAAAGCCGATTTGAAACCCTGCGACTTTTTAATCAATATTGGGCTTGCCTTGTGAGTTTTTCGCGCGGTCGAATGCGTTGGAAACAGATGTTGCGTGTATTTCACGCACTGAAAAAAAACGTCACTCATCCTTCATTAATATGTTGACTGTATGATTCTTTTTCTTCTCGCACTGCTTTTCATTCTTCTTGTGTTGCTCGTTTTTGGTATCTTTTTTATTATATCTGCCTTTACCGGTGCACCATATGTTCCCATGCAGCGCAAAGAAATTGATACTGTCGTACGTCTCGCGAGACTTACGAGCGGCCAAACCTTGATTGATCTGGGTTCTGGCGACGGCAGTATTCTCATTGCGGCGGCGAAATCACACATTCGTGCTCTCGGCTACGAAATCAATCCCGTACTCTGTGCTCTTACGTGGTTGCGTATCCAACTCTCCGGCACTCGTCAATACTGTACCATTCTCTGTTGCAATTTTTGGAACATACATCTCTCAAATGCCGACGCTCTGTTTGTCTATGGCATTCCGCATATCATGCAACGGCTGCAATCAAAAATTCAACGCGAGTGTCGTAAAGGTGTGTATGTTATTTCTTTTGGATTTCGTTTTCCAGATTGGGAACCCATTGAAATACGCGGGCGATTAAAAGTCTATCGCGTCTGAAGTGAGTGGGCTGTCGCCGAATGCGCTTTCATCCGTGAAACATGCTTTTGATCATAGAAAAAGAGGAAAAATACTCTCCTTTCTCAGCACACTGTGCACTGTCAGTGCTTCGAAAGCGAGAGTCTTCTTCCTCTTTTTCTATGCGCATTGCACAAGAAATAACATTCGGCGACAGCCTCATGGGGAATGTGAGGTCACCGAAATTCATCGTAAGCGTGTTTTTATCATCTCTGCTATATCCTCCAATGTATAATTTGCTTTTGCAAGGTAATCTTTAGCTCCAAGCAGAAGCCCTTGGGCAATCAACGTTGGGGCATCAAATTGGGAAATAATAATCACAGGTGTATTTTTAAGCATAGTTTTCCTTCGCATGTATTTCAAAACTTCTATACCATTTATTTTGGGCATCTTAATATCGAGCAGTATAAGATCAGGTCTGAGTGTGCTGAGCATATCTATAGCTTGTTCTCCGTCTTCCGCTTCACTGACCTTATAATTTCTTTTTAAATGACTGACGAGCGCGAGACGCAACGCTGCATCATCTTCTATGATGAAGATGTTTTTCTTGATGTCCGTCATACTTTTGACTTTATAGGAATGGTACAATAAAAAGTTGCGCCGCGTCCTTTTACCGAGGTGACACCAATAATACCGCCTTGGGCTTGTGTAATACCTTTCGCAATAGCAAGGCCGAGTCCGACGCCCTCAGTCTTCTTTTGATGTGCAATGATTTGGTGAAACTTATCAAATATTTTTTGTTGCTCTTTCTGCGGCACACCTTGACCTGCATCTGTCACAGCGATTCCCAGAGCCGCTGAAGCGTGTGTGAAATTTTCATCTTGTGTTGGTGCATGCCAGGGTATTCGAAATTGTTTTGCTTCTTCTCGCATACTTTTTCCCGGTGTGTGCAAAAAAACACCGATGCTGATTGTGCTTTTTTCTTTTGTATATTTCACAGCGTTATGGATAAGATTTTCAATGATTCTTTCCGTGTTTTCCGGATCACAAAAACACGTTGGTAATTTCTTTGGGATGAATAATTTTAATGTAACGTTGCGTTTTTGAGCAAATGCTTTCTGACTCGCTATCTGCGACCTAAGAAGTGGCGTAATATTCACATTTTTTTTGATGATCGGAAATGCTTTGGCTTCAATTTTCTGTACGAGTAAAAGATTCTGCACGAATCGTAACATTTTTTGGGTGCTTGCTTCGATCGCTTTGCCGCTGAGATGACATTCTGTGAGTGAAACAATACGTTTTGAATTTTGTAATGATTCGGCAAGGAAACGAATTCCTACGAGTGGCGCACGAAGATCGTGTACAATCATACTCACAAAATTCTCTCGCAGCGTATCCGATTTTTGTGCTTTATGCAGTGCTTTTTGTAGCAGTGCATTTGACTGCATGAGTTCTTTTCTCGCTCTTGCGACTTTGTTCATCGCTCGATCAACAATATATGAAATGATAACCATGAATATCGTCACTGAAGCAATACTTGCAATTGCGATTTCAGGACTCGCATAGAAACTGGCAACGAAATATGCGACAAGCATGAGGATTATCGTGACTATCCCAGCAAAGATAAAAAGAAAACTTGGGCATTCCCAGAGTCCTAACCCTTGATCGCGACAGCTTTTCCACCAAATATTTTTTTGATTTGTATTTTGCATGTCCATATTCGGCATGGACATTTTTAAAATTTTCAATGACGTTCATCTTGACTCTTTATAGTATATCAAAAAGCATCAATTATCTAAAGTATGATATTTCTATTTCCTGTTGACATCGTTTAAGAATGTCTTGACACTTCGCACGAGAATCGATATTGTAAATGGCTCATATTGTTTTCATCTTTTTTTAATAGCCGCTCTATGGCTCGTTCTCTCGAGCAACAGTTCCGTTTACTTATTACTGATAAACAACACATTCTTATTTGCTTGCCAGCGGCGAGTCCTTCCATTGATGCAATCGTTTCTGGCATTGCGCTGATGTCGATCCTGAAAAAACAAGGTAAATACGTAAAACTTGTCAGTCCTAATTTTGTGCCGCAACAAAATTTTACACTTTTCGAACAGCATCATGTTTCATCCACTGTTCCAGAGTTGCGTACATTGGTGATTACATTGAATCTTGCTCACATGGGATTTAAAGCGTTGCATTATGAAGTTGTCGATGATCAACTTTCTTTTTTTATTACACCGGAACGACCGCATCTTGAACCCATCGAAACTTTTACATCCTCACGCATGTTTGCTTTTGATCTTATTATTACTTTCGACGTGCAAGACCTCGCACAGCTTGATCATCTCTATCAGGAATATTCTGATTTTTTTTATCTTACTCCTCTCGTTAATATTGATCACCATCCAGAAAATGAACACTTCGGTGCGGTGAATCTTATTGATATTACAGCCACATCAAATACTGAGATACTCCTCCATGTATTAGGTCGACCTGTGCAATCACTGGATGCTGATCTTGCGACATTATTGCTTACCGGCATTATTTCTAAAACGCATGCATTTCGCAATCGTATCACGCCACGTTCTCTCGCCGTCACAAGTAGTCTTGTGGAACAAGGCGCTCGATTTTCGGATATTGTCCACGAACTTTACTACAAAAAATCTTTTACCGCTATAAAACTCTGGGGTGAAATTTTGCAAAAGTTTTCTTTTGATCCGAAAACTCGTATAGTATCGGTCCTGATTGAGTCAAGCGATTTTGAAAAAACCTCGAGTCATGCAAATGATCTCCAAGGCCTTATTGAAGAACTCATGATGCATGTTCCGGAGGCTTCTTCTATACTGATGGTATATATACAGACTCAAGGTTCTACTGCGCTCCTTCATGTGCCACACTATATACGCCTTCAAGCACATACACTTTTCGCAGCATACGTTCCATACATGTCTGGGCATATCCTGAAACTTACACTTCCAGAACGAAATCTCCAACAAGCTCACGAGATGATTATCACTGTATTGCGAAAACATTTGAATATTTCCTAACTTTATGTCCCTAACGCGTCGCATTGCGCATAATACATTTTTTCAAATATTCGGGAAAGTCGTCAGCACACTTCTCGGTCTTATTGCTCTCGGTATGATCACCCGTTATTTGGGTCAAGTAGGATTTGGGCACTACACAACGATTATGACGGTGTTGCAATTTTTTGGGATGCTCATTGATCTCGGATTATACATTATTGTCATTAAATACATCTCCGACCCTCAGTGCGATGCCGATAGAGTCATGAGTAATATTTTTACGCTCCGTATTGTAACTTCGGTTGTGTTTTTGGGACTTGCGCCGCTTGTGAGTTTGTTCCTTCCATACCCAACGATTGTACATGTCGGTATCCTTGTGACTGCGGCATCTTTTTTATTTATATCTTTAACACAAATACTTTTAGGCGTGTTCCAAAAACATCTCGTAACGTACCAAACTTCGCTTGCTGAAATAGCTGGCCGTATTATCTTAGTCACTATTACCGGTGTGACAATATATTTTCATGGCAATTTACTCCTTGTAATGTTTTGCGTCGTTGCCGGAAGTTTTACACAATTTTTGATAACGTTTTTGTTTGCGAAAAAATATATACGTATTCACTTGGCTTTTGATTTTGTTTTATGGAAAAAAATTCTTCAGGAAACCTGGCCTGTCGCTTTCTCCATTGTTTTTAATCTGATTTATTTTAAAGCAGATACGCTTATTCTCTCGCTTGTGCAACCTGTGTACGCTGTTGGAATCTACGGCGCTGCTTATAAAGTTCTGGAAGTGCTTATTACATTTCCAGCAATGTTTGCCGGATTGCTTCTACCGCTTCTTTCACAGGCTTTTGCTCAGCACGACATGGAGCGTTTTCGTCGGTATCTTCAAGAAGGGTTTAATGCGATGACGATTATCGCGCTACCGATGCTTTTTACGCTACTGATTTTTGCAGAAGATGTTATGGTACTCGTGAGTGGAACTGAATTCACTCAGGCCGCGCTTCCATTGCGACTCCTCGCTTTTGCTACGACGGCTATTTTTCTTGGGAGTCTTTTTGGACATACTATCGTTGTCATACGTCAACAGAAAACTATGTTGTGGGTGTACGCTGGAGTCGCTTTTCTTTCTTTTATCGGCTATATCATTTTTATTCCTTTCTATTCCTATGTCGGTGCGGCAGCGGTGACTATTTTTGCTGAAGGATCTATCATGTTTGCTGTTATGTTCGTTGTGCTCCGTACCACACGGGTACGTTTTTCTTATCGTGTATTTCTAAAATCTTTAGTCGCCTCAATGATCATGGGCGCTCTCGTGTACGTCCTACGATCGACACTCCTTGCTTCTTCTTTTGGCTCGCTCTGGATACATAAAAATTTTATCCTCCAGTCTTTGACTCTTCTCATTTTACTGGGTTTTGGAGGCTTCATATATCTTGTGCTGCTGTACTTTTTCCGAGGCTTTACGAAAACAATGATCCGAGATATTCTCAAATTACGCTAGATACTTACATGTTGATTTCGCACTGCATGAAACGCGTTCTCATATATAAATTTCCCTATTCTTCACTTTTTGGCGGGGGTGAACGACATACACTTGATCTTGTGGAAGGATTACAAACTCATGGATTTGAATTCTTTCTTGTGTCATCGTGCTCAGTCCTTGTGCCAGAATTTCGGCGACGTCAGATATCGACGTGGCGACTCCCATTTATAAAAGAGCCTGTTTCATATGGCACTGTTTTTTTATTTCCTTTCGTTGCACTGTTTGCGTTTTGTATTTTATCTTCCATCCTCATCTATTTTCGTATTGGTTACCGAGTGCAAACACTCTACTGCCTTTCTTTAACAGAAAAAATACTCATCACGCCTGTTGCGAGACTTCTAGGAATGCGGGTGCTGTGGATTGAACATGTTGCATGTGGACGTTGGCTTGTTCTGAATCCTTTTCGTCCCCTGTATGTTGCCTTTTCGCGTCTTGCGTCTATCGTTACGCCTTCGCAAGATGCTGCTCATTCCTTTATACAACTCGGGGTCCTGCAAAAACGTATTCATGTCATTCCTTATGGATTGCGTATTGATGCGTGGACTGTTGAGCGTAAACATCTCCCAGACCCGACGAAACATTTTACACTTGGTTATGTGGGTCGTTTAGAACCGGAGAAGGGCGTGGATATTTTGCTTCGTGCGATTCAAGAAGTTCGTTTCTCTTTACCGCACATACGTGGCATTATTATTGGCCATGGATCTTCCAGGCGTCATCTTGAATGGCTTGCACGAGAATTTGGTATCTTAGATCGTGTGACTTTTGTTGGGTTTCAGCTGGATGTTCAGAAATGGCTCAAAAATTTGCATGTTTTGATTCTGCCTTCTGTAAAACGTGAATCTTTTGGCATTATTGTACTTGAAGCATTGTGCGCGAAAGTTCCAGTCATTGCTTCTGATATTGGCGGGGTGCCAGAAATTATCGAACATAACAAAACTGGATATCTCGTACATCCTGGTAATGTTGAAGCGCTTGTGGAACAAATACTTTTTACCTATCATCATTATACTGACGCGCTCGAATCAGCTCGACGCGGCAGCGCGAAAGTCGCCGCACAATTTTCGCTCGAGACAATGCTTTCTCGCTTTTCAATCCTTTTGTAATATGTTCTACACGCTGCGTTCTTCATCTTTATCATACCTTGGGATTTTTGGCATCGCAGGCCTATTGTTATTTTTACAATTTACTGCCGCTCTTTCTCCGTTCATGGCCTTAGGTGCGGTACTTTTTATTTTTAGTGCTTGGTTGATCCTGCGCAATCCATATTTCGGTTTTTATGCTATGACTTTTTTTCTGCCTTTTGAACGTATCGGGTCGTACGATGTCCTTGGTGCGACGGTACGTATAAGTCAAGTTCTTTTTTTTCTTACTCTTATAGGATGGCTAGCGCGCGGCATTCTGGAGCAACGTCTGACCTTCCAAAAAAATCCTTTGTTTTTTCCTCTGCTGCTTTTTTTTGCTCTCAACACTCTTTCACTTGTGAATGCTGAAAATATTCACCGTTCTTTGCTCGTCCTCGCTTTTACGGTGTTTACATCATCGCTCGCTTTACTCATTCCGCAGATAATGACTCGTTCGGACAATATACTTACTGCGACTCGTGTAGTTTTCGTGAGCACAGCTGTTGTAAGCGTTTTTGGGATGTATCAGTTTATAGGTGATTTTATAGGTTTGCCGACGGAAATAACAGGACTTCGTGAACTCTATACGAAAGATATTCTGGGATTTCCACGGGTGCAATCGACTGCACTTGAGCCGCTCTATTTTGCTCATTTTCTTCTCTTGCCTTTGGGTTTCGCCTACGCTCTTTTTTTAAGTAAATCTGTTCATTTTCGCTTGCGATGGCTCTTTTTTATCCTGATTGTGGGGTCTTTGAATCTTATTTTGACTGTTTCACGCGGCGGGTATATAGCTTTTTTTGTGATGATACTCGGTATTACCGTTTTCTCTCTTCGAAATGTGCTGAGTCTTAAGCGCATTGCCACTTTTTCTATCGCGGTGCTTGTCGTTGGGTTGCTTGCAATCCGTTTTTTGAATATCGATAATGCATGGGAAAAATTTCTTACGCATACTCAAAACGTGTTTTCTGGCGCTTCCTTTGAAGAACGTCTTGCAACATTCGAATACGCACGACGCGCCTTTATATCTCACCCATGGATTGGCGTCGGCGTTGGTGGATTCGGTCCGTTTATGTCCATCCATCCTTACGTCGTACCGAAGGAAGGTTGGAAGATTGTGAATAATGAATTTTTGGAGCTCCTCAGTGAGGTTGGGTTGTTAGGTTTCTTTACTTTTTTGATTATTGTGAGTATTTTGTTGTTGCGCTCGGTGAAAGCGCTGCGTGTGAATCGTGATTCTTTTCTTCGTGCGATGCTTGTTGGAAGCACATGTGCCTTTATAGCGATGCTTGTGCAATATCAAACTTTTTCAGTACTCTATATTATGCAAGTGTGGTTTTTGATTGGACTGCTCGTCAGCATACAAAATCTCGCTCTGCGATCAACAAAAACTGCGTGACATATGGATTTTTTTTACATCATCCTTTCCATTTTCCTTCTTCTTTTTGGTTTTCTTGCGTTTCGTTCTCCAAAATTAACCGCGTATATTATTCTTTCCGCGCTCCCAACGTATGTGATACGATTTGAAATTTTCGCCCTTCCTGCAACGCTCCTTGAAGCAATGATTCTCATACTTTTCTTTACTTTTTTCTTCCGAAATCGGCATACGATGCGCATCGGTCGTTGGTGGATACCGTGCGTATTATTACTTCTTGCTTCCGGCATTGCGCTCTTCGTTACTCCTGATCTCCACGCTGGCTTAGGCATTTTGAAGGCTTATATTGTTGAACCGATGCTCTTTTTCGTCGTCCTTACTCATGTCTTTGAGCAAAAAAATTTTGGACATATTTTCATTGCGCTCGGCATTTCCGTATGTCTTATTGCCAGTATTGCCGTCTTTCAATATGCGACGGGTTTCGGCATTCCGGAACCTTGGAATGCGGAATTGTGGAGGCGCGCTACGAGCGTGTACGGATATCCAAATGCCGTTGGACTCTATCTTGCGCCGATTACGGCATTATTTTTCGCGAAGTTTGTACATCTCCGCACCGGCCGAATGTTTGCGCTGATTATTATCTGTTTCGGAATGCTTGGCATTTTTGTTTCCCGTACGGAAGGTGCGCTCATCGCCATCATTGCGAGCGCGTTCTTTGTTATAACACTCACCAAATATTGGCGCACTGCTATCGTCATATTCGCTCTTTTGCTTCTTCTTGGTTTTTCGGTTCCCGATATACGTCACCTTCTTTTGTTCCAGGATGTTTCCGGTGATGTGCGTCTTGCGCTTTGGAAAGGTACATGGAATCTTTTACAAGCACATCCTTTGCAGGGCGCTGGACTCGCCGGTTTTCCTTTTGTATATGATCGTTTCCGGTTACCCAGTCATGTGGAGCTTTTACAATATCCGCATAATATCTTTTTGGATTTTTGGGTTGAACTCGGTCTCCTGGGTCTTGTGTGGCTCATAGGAATATGCGTTTGGTATTTTTTTACGGGGTTGCGCGTACTCTGGAGACATACCGATTCCGATCCATACGTCAAAATAATTTTAGCGCCTATGATCGCAACGTTCGTCTATGGCCTTGTTGATGTAACGTATTTTAAAAATGACCTCTCGATACTGTTTTGGCTTTGGCTTGCGGTTATGAGGATCATCGCTGTACAAAAACTAAAAAATTCGCTATAATAAGGGTAGTTATCCAAAATCAAAACAAAATTCAGTATGTTAGCCGCGCGACGAATATTTCCCTTTCGCCCCATTTTCACGCACTTTCAAATGCGTTTCTGGCGTTTGAGATATTTTTTCTTTGCTTTCATTATTGGTTACGCATTGTTTTTTTCGCCGTCGCGAGCATCGGCCGAAGATCCTCGGCATGACAGTATCAGCGACATTCCACATTTTTCTGCACTTGTATCTTCGCCGCTGAATGGCAGTAACGATACTACCGTGCTCTTCACTTCCCCTGTCTTTACAACGAAGTTCCCATTCTCTGGCATTGGCCTTCGCTGGGAGGGTGAAACTGCTACTGAAAATAACATCATTTTTTCGTTAAGTTTTTTTGATGCATCTCATCAAACTTGGTCGCCGTGGCACACACTTGATTTTATAGGAGAAGATGCGCCTGCTTTTTCAGAGATGGGGGATTTTTATACACGTCCGATCTTTCCCGACTTTGCTCCACAGCGTGTACGATATCGCATTGAACGTCGTCAAAGTGACGATAGTCCTACGCCAACTGTTACTCGAGTTGAAATTATTTATTTTGATACACGTTTGGAGATCGCTGCAATGCCGAAGTTCCGCGTTGAACACAAGACACCGGAATCTGATGAGTCACACAATACACTCCGTATTATTTCGCGTGAAGAATGGGGTGCTGATGAATCGTATCGCTTTCGTAATAAAAAAGAAATTTGGCCGATCCAGCAGGCGCCGATCGAAAAATTTATTATTCATCATACGGCTGGAAGTGACGGCGGTGATGACCCCGCTGCTACAATTCGTGGCATTTATTATTGGCACGCGGTTGTGCTGGGTTGGGGAGATATGGGCTATAATTTCCTTATTGATGGGCAAGGCAATATCTACGAAGGTCGCTTTGGAGGAGATACAACCGTCGGTGGACATACGTATGACGACAAGACTCAGACCAATTACAATATTGGGGGGCTCGGCATAGCGCTTCTCGGCTGTTTTGAATCCGAAGAAGAAGGCTGTGCGCAATCTGATTCACTGACGAAAATCCAACGTAAGCCTCTTACGGATCTTATTGCGCAAAAATCTTTTGAACATGAGATTGACCCTCTCGCTTCATCCGAATTTTTTGGACGTAATATACCGAACATTGTTGGTCATCGCGATCTGGATCAAACACTGTGTCCCGGTTCTCGCGTGCGACGTCAACTTCCTCAAATCACTGCGATCAGTGCTTCAAAGTTTAAAAAACTTGCGCGTGTACCGTACGCTGCAAAAATTATTTCAAATACTCTTCGACCTGCTGCTTTCATTGGCGATATACAAACAATTCAAATAACTTTTAAAAATCGCGGCACTGAAATATGGAAGGCGGGTGTTGTATTTTTACAAGTGCGTGATAGAAATGATGCTATCAGTCGATATCGACATCCGAGTTGGCCTACTGCGTTTGGAAATTTTACGACCGACGCGGATATTGCGCCTGGTGAAAAAGCCACTTTTATATTACAACTTACAACACCACAAGAACCAGGGTTGTATCGCAACGTGTATACACTTTTTCATGAAGATGATGCAATACCTGGCGGCCGCAGTTCATCATTAAGTCGCGTCGATTCACCTTTTCGCGCCGCGCTTATCAAGCACACTCTTCCCCTTACGATGCTTTCTTCGTGGCGCTCACAAGTGACACTCACATTCCGCAACGTCGGCGCTGCTTCTTGGGATAACAATTTTGTACTTCACGTTCAGAATCCTGAACGCGAGGAAAGTCAATTTTTTCATAAAAGTTGGCCAAAATCTACTATTGCCGCGCGAGCGAAAGAAGGTACGGTTCCGCCCGGCGCTGTCGGCACGTTTACGTTTATTTTTGATGCGCCGCCTCAACCCGGCCTCTACTACAATCGCTTCTTTTTGAACACACTCAATCAAAAACTTATTGTCCAGAACGGAAGTTTTGTTTGGCTCACACGTATTGATGTGACTTCATAAAAAAACTGCGCTTATCAAAAACGACCCCTCACTTGTGGGGTCGTTTTTTATTTTTGTATTTATCTTTTTCTTTTCTTTCCACCTTTTTTCTTTGTTGATTTTTTTGACTTTGCTTTTCTTGTTTTTTTCTTTGCCATAATATTCACCTCCTCTCATAAAATTTTTATTTCGAATTCTTTTTTAATTATATGTTGCTATTGATATGTATGTCAAATATTTTTGAGATAGACTCTAATCAAAACTCTGTATGAGTTCAATATGCGCTCCGAGATTTTGCAATCGTTTACAAATATCCTCATAACCGCGATTAATGGAATACACATTACGCAATAGAGAAACTCCGCGTGCTGCCAACATTGCAATCAAAATAATTGCTGCAATTCTTAATGCTGGCGGACAAATAATCTCGGCTGCTTGCAACTGTATGGGTCCTTCAATCGAGAGTCGATGCGGATCAACAAGCATTATCTTCGCGTTGAGTTTTGTCATTTCCATCGCATAAATCATGCGATTTTCATACACCCAATCATGAATCAAAGTTCTTCCTTCTGCCTGTGTTGCTATTGGAATAAAAAAAGGTAAATTATCAATATTCAGACCTGGGTACGGCTGCGGATGAATTTTATCCTCGAGTGCATGCAACTTTGCTGGAAGTGTTTTGATATCTACAAGACGTGTGTGCCCGTTGCGGGACACATATCGCCTGAGTAATTGAAACTTTGCCCCCATTTTTTCGAGCTTGAGGAGTTCGAGTTCTAAAAAATCTATTGGACAACGCTGAATCGTAATCGATGATTGTGTTGTGATTGCCGCAGAAAGAAAGAACATAGATTCAATCGGATCTTCGGCTGGATAATATGTGATGGGTGTGTTGATTTCTTTTTTTCCGTGAATGCGGAGCGTCGTAGTTCCAATGCCTTCGATCTTGACGCCAAGTTTTTCCAGAAAAAAACAAAGGTCTTGTACCTGATAATTTGCTGAAGCGAATTTTATTGTCGTTATTCCTGGAATTTTTGCAGCAGCCATCATGATGTTTTCTGTTACGGTATCCCCTGCTTCATACAGCACAATTTCTCGCGATGTGAGTCTTTCTGCCCTCACCTCCAATCCCTTGACAGTTTTTTTCATACGAACCCCTAACGATTCAAGCGCGTACAGATGAGGTCGAATTGTACGTGAACCGAGCTTACACCCGCCCGGCTGTGGCAAACGAAATTTTGAAGCCCAATGTATGAGCGGCCCCAGCAGCATAATCACACTTCGGGTTTTCTGAGCTGATTCAAGATTCATTTTTTTAATGACCAACTTCTTTGGTGGTTTGATTTCTAAATCATTTCCTTGCCATTTGACGCTCGTTCCGATACTTGCAAGTACCTCAATGATACGGTGTATCTCTTCGATGCGCGGCATATTTTTGAGTCTCGTCACATTTTTATTCAACAGCGAAGCGCATAAGAGGGCGACTGCGGCATTTTTTGATGTATTCGTTACAATCGTGCCGTGCAGTTTGTGACCGCCCTCAATACGAAAGTTGATAGCTCCGCTTGCGAGTGTAACGATATTTTTCCCGAATATATTTCCAATTTTTTCAAGCATATCCATACTCAGATTTTGTTCTCCTTTTTCTATACGCGCTATAGCGCTCTGTGAAGTTTTCAAAGCTATCGCAAAATCTTTTTGCGTCATGCCTCGTTGTGTGCGAAGCAGTGTAATAAATTTTCCGATCCGTTTTCTTGTTTGTGACATAGGCACTTGGTGATGTCTATCGAGCTTCACTGATCGCTTTCACTACTGGTGAATCTTTTCTTAAATTTTCTATGTATGCAATAGTATCCCAGAGTATATACATAGCACGCTCTGGACCGTGCAATTGTAATCCTTCTCCGCCGAGTGGCACAAGTTTTAATTCTTGTTTTGTTTGATTTTCTCCTTCAGGTGTTGGTTCCTGCAAGCTTGTCTCTGTCTTGAGATAATAAGGATTTTTCACAACTAAAAAATCCTTATTGGCAATTTCTATCTCACCAAAATATACGAGTCCGCGACTTTTCAGAAATACCGCTTTAATATTTTCATTTTGCAGGCCGGCCGGAAGTTTCGGCCCGGTAAACCATTGTTGGTAAATGTAAAAAGTAGCTATAACTACAATGAACAAGCTGATCTCCATGAGGAGCAAATGAAGAGGCCAAAATTTTTTTTCTGAATCCGTAATTGTGTGCATATCGTCATTTTAAAAAATTGAACTTTATTCTATGATAACATACTTCTTCTCCTCTACTCAAAACGAAAACTTCGTAAGAATCGTTGGTAATCCTTTTCGTAAAAACGTTTCAAACTTGTATTACCGCCACAAAGAATGGAATATGTATCTGAATCGTCGGGAATAAATAATTGTTGTAATTCAATTTTGTCTCCAAGTGGCCCAAGAAAACGAATATCCAACGTCACGGCTTTTTTTCCTTGGAATGTCGTAAAGTCACTGTTCATTGTTTTAAAATCTGAGTTACCGCTGCCAAGTTCTTCTGTCAGCTTTTCTGTGATGTTTGACAAAGGAAGTGATAAATCCAAAGTTTCTTGAAAGCGCCGTACATCACAACCAGTACGTGAATCGTCTTTTACTTTTATACCAATCATATAACTCGGCCCATATCTCTTTGCTTCATCTCTATCTAAGATAAAAATTTCGGCATCATACGTAAAAGAAAATTTTGGCTCTGTATGAGTATAAACCTGTAGATTTTGTTTTTTTATTTCGAATGAAAAACGATATCCCAGAATAAAAAACACAATGAAAGTAATAATACTCCCGATGCACACAATCCCTATGAATATTTTCTTCTTAGAAAAAAATGTATGCCCTTTAAAGACTTGGGTTCCTGTCTGACTGTTCGTTTTTGAAATATTTTCCATAACGTTTAGTCTAAAAATGCAAAACTTCCAACAATTTTCGTAAATTCTTTTTCTATCACGTTAAAATCTTCTACTTTGGCCTGTGATGAAAGAAAATAAGCAGCATTATTATGTATGAAAAAAATCAAACGTTGCTTGATGCGCGTGACATTATCTTTTCCAAGGTATGAAAATTCTATGAGAACTGCGTTTTCATTTGCTAAAACAATTCTTTCGTATCTTTCTTTTTTATACTCAGGAAATCGTTCAGGGTAACGCCTATTCACTTCTTCTGTAAATGTTTCCAGAGTTGATCCGCCGAGCAACTTCATCGCACCGAAACCTTTCTGATATCGTATCGAAAACATTGCCGCTGGCACATCTCTCGTGATCCGAAAAAAAATTCCGGCCTGTGTATCTTCGGTAGTAAGGGTGCTGCGCACATACTTCTTCGGATAAGCAATTTCTACACCTTGTACTGGATTAGTATACACACTCAAGGTTTCCGGCACTCCGATGAGCTGTTTTGTATTGAAAAAATACTGGATGCTCAGAAATATTGTACTACTTATGATTATGACGAAACAGATTTTTATTAACAAGAAGTATCTCCAGCCAAAAAAATGTATTATTTTTTGCATAACAGTGAACAGGGTAATATCTCACGAGAAGTTGAGATTCGTTCTCCGCATTTATTCAGCGATTCTGCCACGAAATTCTGCGATCTCACAGGCGAAAGCGTATTCGGCGACAGACCCTTTCTTATTTTTACCTCCGAGTTCAATGAAAAGAAGGACGTGCTTGCCCTTCTTTTCTTCTTTAGAGCCTATTTAGAATCTTGTAGTACCCACCCTGAAAATGTACGTTTTTTGGCGAAAAATGAGTCGGAGCACGAAGCGTAATATTATTACGATGAGTGCGAGACGAAATTTTAAAGCCAAAGACGTACATTTTCAGGGTAGGGGAAGATTCTAAATAGGCTCTAAACTTACAACCTTATAGAAGGCTTACGAATTATTTGTAACTTCCGCAGCTTGTAACCAGTTGGTGCCATCAAAAATGAGTATCATAACATCATATTGACTGATAGTGACATCAACAGCAGTTTTAATCTTGACGGTTCCGGTGGAATCAATCACACAAGCCGTGGTACCGACATTGGTAATAAAGAGTACATCACCCTCTTTTGCACTTCCTGTCTGAATGGCAACTGCATCTAAGGGATCATCTGCATTAGTAACTTCTACATACGAAGCTGTGGGTGTAAGATTTTCTGTTGCTGGGCCGGTTGTGCCAAAAGTAAAAGTCTGTCGTCCTAAAGAGAGTCTGTCTTCAATCCATAGACTTGCGCCGGTACCAGCGAGCTCAACACGGTCATCGGTTGTTTCGTCATACGCAAGTTCTGCGTCTTGATCCAAACCAAGATTCAAACCATTATTATCTCCTACAAAAATATCATCCCATTCAGCGCTTACGGTACCAATATCATCTTGACTTGCTGCATCGGGTTGAATCGTTGTTTGGAAGGTCGCCACATCTTGAACATTAAGCGTACTGTCTAAATCACTTGCGCCATCAATTTCCACAGTTCCAGCAAACTGCGAATATCCGGCGACGTTTAAATCAGCCGACCCGGATGCACCACCGGTCGCATCGAAATCTACATCGCCATCTGCTTCCAAATCTCCTTCTATGCCGAGATCATCAGTGTCATTAGCTGT
>MHKF01000006.1:9548-9874 GCA_001818315.1 Candidatus Kerfeldbacteria bacterium RIFCSPLOWO2_02_FULL_42_19 | reverse complement strand
TCCGGCATCAAAATTGACATCGTTGTCGATATCGCCAAGTATTGAAATTGTATCTGATCCATCACTCCCCAAATCAACATTTCCATTGGTTGTTAGTGCGCCATCTATTTGTGCATTGGTGTTGACTTCGAGATCCCCTTCAATACCCAGATCGTTATCACCGTTAGCAAGTGTGTACGTGCCAGTGCCAATGTCTGTCAGCGCACCGTCGATTTGAAATTCACTTGTTGGATCGAAATCTGCAGTTGCGCCGTCGAAATCTAATGTCCCATCTACCTCAAGATCTCCTTCGACTCCGAGATCATCAGTGTCATTAGCTGTTGTCA
>MHKF01000006.1:8984-9513 GCA_001818315.1 Candidatus Kerfeldbacteria bacterium RIFCSPLOWO2_02_FULL_42_19 | reverse complement strand
GCACTCACATCAAGACTATCACCAGCGGTATCAGCTGCGGCTGTTGAGATCGTCACATCAACTCCACCAGAAAGTCCGGCATCAAAATTGACATCAGTATCAACATCCCCAAGCACTGAAAGAGTGTCAGAACCGTTATCCCCTAAATCAACGTTTCCGGTAAAACTTCCAGTTGTGAAACTCGCGCCTCCTGTTGCGGCAATGCTCCACTGCGCATCAGTAATCGCTGTATTTGCGGTAATTGTTACACTGTCATTCGCGTTACTATCACCAAGAGCGACAGTGGTATTTCCTGCATTGGCGTCTGTTATTGCTGAAGAAAAATTGACTGTGCCAATATAGAGCGTTGACCATCGTGTACCAGAAGTTCCAAGATCATCTTCGAGACTGTTATTGGCCTGAACTGTCCCTTGAAACGTGGCTGCGCCTTGAACATTTAGAGTTCCATCTAAATCGGTTGCTCCATCCACTTCTAGATCTCCTTCGACTCCGAGATCATCAGTGTCATTAGCTGTTGTCAATGCTGTGC
>MHKF01000006.1:0-8950 GCA_001818315.1 Candidatus Kerfeldbacteria bacterium RIFCSPLOWO2_02_FULL_42_19 | reverse complement strand
TCCGGCATCAAAATTGACATCGTTGTCGATATCGCCAAGTATTGAAATTGTATCTGATCCATCACTCCCCAAATCAACGTTTCCATTTCCTACCAATGCACCAGCAAGGGTAAGGCCTCCACCCGAGGTGAAATCCGAATTCGCGTCACCAATGTTGGTGATAAGATTGGTATTCAGATCCAGATTCGCGGTTTGGATATCCAACTCATCTGTAGCAGCATCAGTAAACACGAGTCTTCCCGCAGAAGCGCCAAGACCGATAAAGGAAGTGTTTCCAGTAGTTATATTCCCCACTGATCCACCGTCTGCGATTTGCAACAACGTATTTGTGCCATCTGAAATGCTGATAGTCTCACCATTATTCATCGTTACGGTTGGAGTTGTTGCACTCCATGTCATGTCACCTCCGAGAGTGAGTGTGCCATCGAGACGCGTTGCTGTATTGACTTCCAAATCTCCTTCCACGCCGAGATCATTATCTCCATTCGCAAGTGTGTAAGTACCGGTTCCAATGTCTGTGAGGGCGCCGTCAATTTGAAATTCAGTTGTGGGGTCAAAATCTGCAGTTGCGCCGTCGAAATCAATGCTGCCATCAAATTCCGTTGTTCCCGCGAGTTGGGTGTATCCCGCGACATCGAAGTTGGCGCTTCCTGAGCTACCACCTGTAGCTGTAAAATCAATATTTCCGTCAGCGGCGATAGTCCCGATGTTCGTCATATTTCCTGTTGCGGAAATATCCCAATCAGAAGAATTGATCACGATCGTTTGATCACCAGCTCCAAAAGTAAAAGCAGCATCCAAAGTAATAGAATCAGCGAGTTCAGTACCGTTAATACTATCCGCGCTCACTCCTGTGCTTTTCGTGAGTGTGAATACACCGGTGTTGCTCAAAGTCCCATCACCTGAAAACGTCACAAACTGCGAAGTGCCCGTGCTATCTGCAACGATGAGTTGCCCACTCGACCCACTTGCAAGTTTACTCAGCGCAATACTAGCAGAAGCGCTGACGTCGCTATTCGTAATCGTGCTATCGAGAATTTCCGCAGTAGCGACTGCACCGGTGGCAATATCAGCTGCGGCAATCGTATCATCTTCTATTTTGTTACTTGTAATGGCAGAATTTGCGATATCAACCGCTGCGATCGTAGCGTCGCTAATTTTTCCACTCATAATCGCAGAATCCGCAATATCCGCTGTCGCGATAGTGCCATCTAAAATTTTGCTTGTTGTCACAGCATTATCTGCAATATCATCCGTCGTGATAGTTGTGTCAGCAATTTGAGTTGTTGTAACAGCATCCGCCTCCAAATCTTCAGTTGCTATTGAGTTATCGACAATTGATGTAGAATTTACCGAAGCTGTTTGAATGAGACCTTCCGCACTCACACTAAATACTTCGGTACCCGCCTCGTCTTCCACCGTGAATGTTTGTTGCTTAAGATTCAATGGACCTTCTACACTGAGACCTCCAAGAATGGTTGTATTTCCTGTAGCACCTTCAACTATAAAAAGATTGTTCCCAACACGAAGATTTCCATTCGTGACATCTAATCCTTTTTTTGCATCAACATTACCCGAAAAGATTACTTGCCCGCCACCGATTTGCGATATACTATCAGCAATTTTCAATGGACCAAAACTTCGAAAAAGCTTTCCCTGTATATCGAAGTCGTCGGCAAGGAGCACAGCACCCGCCTCACGATAGATCGCACCTTCAATTCGAAGCGTGTCCGCAATCGTTACAGCACCTTGAGGATTGATGATCGGACCATATAAAAAAGAAGTGCCGTACACGTGGATACTATCAGGATGAAGCACGACACTTGGTGGCAGTGGAGCAGCTGCGAGTTGTTCGACAAATGTGACAAGGCCTAATGAAGTAATAACTAAAAAAGATACACTTTTCTTCCAGCTTCTGATCTTGAGCATAATTTTTGGTGTTGATTACATTTTGGTTTCGAGAACCATTGAATGTATTATAGCATCCTATTCAAAAATAGTAAACTGACTGTATTGGAAAAATCGTCCATTTTGGAAAAAATGAAAGAAAATTTTTGACCGAAATCAAATTTTGTGGTATAATTATTTTATTCAACAAAAACCCAACCTATGAAAACACTATCCTTTTTAAAAATTTTTTATAGTGCTTCGTTCTTTCTTGTATTTTTTTCCTTTTTTCATATCAATCCTGTCATAGCTCTCACGGCTACTGAAACCATTCCTCGTACTCCCACAATTTTAATTCCAAACGAATGGATGATCACAACCGATCCGAAACCTTTGATTCAAGGCGTGAGTGAATCGGGTAATACAGTAAAAATTTATTTTGATGATGTATTCAACGGTTTTACGATTGCGACCGCTGATGAAAGTGGTATTGGTTCCTTTGCATTTCGTCCAAGCGATCATCTTTCCTATGGCGTCCATACTGTCAAGACAGTGGCTGTGAATGATTTAGGCAAGGGTTCGCGCTTTTCTCGTACTATTACGTTCCGCATTGAACCTCGGTTTGTGACTCCTAGACTTACTGACATTACTCATACAAACACGCCGCAACCTACTTTCACAGGAATTGCGGCCAATGACTCTCTTATCCAAATTTTTATCGATGATCGATTGGATGGAGAATTCTATGTTACGAATCATTTTTCTGGCACTACCTCATTTACATATCAACCTTTTCTGCCTTTACGATCCAGCCGACACTCTATTTACTTCATTGCGAAAAACCGCGAGGGAAAATCATCCAACCCAAGCCCTATCACAACATTTGATCTGAATACCGCACAAAAAACTTCCGGATTATTATCAAAAATTTCTAAGCCCATCGTATATGCAATACAGACTGGGGATACACTTTGGGGACTTTCGAAGCGTTACTACGGTGAAGGGTCACAGTATGCGCGTATCGTCGAACTGAACAAAAATGTATTTCCAAGTCTCCTGACTACTCCGAATCTTGTCCGTATTGGCTGGGAGTTAATCATAAGATAAACGCAGACTATTCGTCGTATTCTCTTTGTTGTTTTGACTGTTCGTTTACCTTGTGTAAAAATAAAGAGAGTTTATTCTTGATGATACTTATATGTTTCCTTCCTCATCACCAAACTCGAAATCATTGTGGTATGGAAAATTTTTAGTCGTTTTGGCGATACTCGTTATTGCAATTGCTGTTTGGGTTTTTGTAACAGTCAGTCGGTCTGTACAAAAAAATCTTTCTAGTACTTTTAACGTCGACCCCAACGCATATTATGCGGTCTTTCTTTCCAATGAACAAGTGTATTTTGGTAAAATCCGGACTACAACCCATTCTTTTTTGCGTTTAGAAGATATCTATTATTTACAATTAACGCAGGCACTCCAACAGGGTGACACGCCAAATGATGGAGCTTCAAAGCGATCAGAATTCACTCTCATAAAACTTGGAAAAGAAGTGCACGGGCCAAAAGATTGGATGAATATCAATATGCAGCAGATACTCTTTATTGAAGAACTCAAAAACGATTCACAAATAGTCAAAAATATTCTTCGTGAAAAAACACTCGAAAAAACACCCAAGAGTAACGATACCCCACCAGAGGATTCAAAAGAAAATAAAAATTCCGAATAATTTTCGTGTGGTCGAGGTGTTATGAACTTTTGGATTCTTTTTGAATTCGTTTCAGGAGTTCAAAAGGATGTTCTTTGTAATAATTTCCACCAAAAGTAAAAACTATTTTTTGTTGTAGTTTTTTTGAAAAAGTTTTTTTGAGATCTATCGATAAAGGTTCGGGTGTGAAAATGTAGATATGCACGAGATCATGATCGTCGTTAAACTTTTTCTGCATTTCTTTGCATTGTTTAAAAAAATCTTGCTTCATTTTTCTTTTTATCCTCTCTTGGATCGCTGGCGAACCAAATGCTACTCCCTGTGCCTTTTGTTCGAAGAAACCCTCGCGATCTGAATACTCTGGTTTTTCTAACTTAAATGCTTGAACTTTTTCAATAAATCCTTGATACGCGATGAAGTATTCCGCTTCATAATATCCCGTTACAACCAACAGTGATTTATGTTGATGAAACTGTGGAAGCTTATTTGAGATTTGCATTCCAAATATTTTCATAGTACTTCTCTAGTATTTTTTATATATATTACATCTCTCCGTCCAATGCGAGGTTATGCAGTTCCGCGAAGTAAGTTAATGCGGAATCATGAACTTAAATGTGACAAGAACCTTTGTTCCTTTTTTGTAAGTATTGCTGATGATATTCTTCAGCTTTATAGAATTCGTCTGCTTTCGTAATTTCTGTCACAATCGGCTGTTTGTAGATGCCCTTTTGCACGAGCTCTTTTTTGGACTTTTCTGCGGCCTGTTTTTGGGCTTCGGTGTTATAAAAGATAGCTGAACGATATTGCGAACCAATATCTGGGCCTTGTCTATTCATTGTTGTCGGATTATGTATAGACCAAAAAATTTCGAGAAGTTCTTCATAACTTATTGCAGCTGGATCATAGGTGATCTGTACAGCCTCCGCGTGTTTTGTCGCGCCGGTGCATACTTGTTCGTACATTGGATTTTCTGTGAGCCCACCCGTGTATCCAACGAGCGTAGATGTGACACCTTTTGATTTTCGGAATGCTGCTTCAACGCCCCAGAAACATCCTGCAGCAAACATGGCCTTTTGTAAAACTCTCTTTAGCATAAACACAGAACGTAACATTCAATGTAAGATTCCGATTGTTTGAAGTATATCAAAAACTTTTTGCTGTGAGAAGCCCATTTTTCGTCTTCTTCCTTGCTTGCCAGCGCTGTCACGAATGCGGCTTGAAATAACTATTGCACTCGCTTTTGGTAACAACGTTCGCAAAGCACTCTATCGGCATCTTTCATACTCGTTTGAAGCGGCGCTTTACATGAATCACACGATGCCTCATGGAATTGAAGCATCAGATCGCGTGGATAACGATTAAAAAGACGCACTTCCGGATGCAAACGCGGCAGAGGTATATTGAAACGTTTATAAAACTCAAATTCCTCTTCGATGAGTTTGAATGGGCGTTTCGATTTTTCACAGATAATCACCTTGCCTTCGATATCTTTCCATTCGGTATCCTTGATGCTGTCTTTTGGCGTAAAAATTTTTTCAGACGGCACCTTTGGAATCTTTTTTTCGATCCAACGGAATCCCCGCGACCGAGCTTCAGACTGTGTCAGCGGCAGATAAAGTTGTGCAACAGTTTCATTATAGGCGAATGGAATGATATCTGAACGAAACATTTGATGATATTCCCCTCTTTCTTTCATTTTTGCTTTCAAGATTTTTACTTGCTCTGTATATACTTTTTCTGAATATTGCCTATTCAAAATACTCCACTCTTTTTTTCTCGCGAAAGCGCAACCGAAACAATCATGCGATGAAACAACAAACATGCAGTACTCCAAATTAAAACAATTCGAATAACAGCTGCTCGAATATTTTACATTCATAGTATCTAATCCTATCGCCTGAGAACTGTACACTTGTTCTATGTTGAGACCGAAAGCAACGACATCGAGACTGTCTTTTGCGGAATAGAGATCAACGATATTCATGCAGTTTTCACAACTTTCAACGCGAAATCCTCTCTCTATATTTTTGGAGTTGGAAATAATATTGCCGCTGATGTTCTCATTTCGATTTCCAATGATATATTTTTTTGGATACTGTGCAATCAATTTTTGATATCTCTGTAAGTATGCCTGAAGCGTACGCCAACTGCCACTTTCAAGATCGCGTATTTTTTCAAAATATTGTTCTCGAGTAAGCTGCTGATTCAAAAATACGTATTGCTTATGACGCAATCCCGTAGAAAGTGCGCAATGATTGCAATCAACGCAATCATAGAGAAAATAGGACTCACTGCATTTGATAGCGAACTGCGACCAAAAAACTTCGTAGGATTGATGACATCCGACGCATTCATACAATAGCTCTCCTTTATCCGTTAATACGGTATCGATGCAGTTTCTATTTTCAAAAGCTTCGTATACGTAATAACAATCCTCGCAAGATGTAACATTGAAACACATGTAACAATTCTTCAACTGACTCGCTCCATTGCAGTATTTGCTATTCTGCATGGGGTCCGCAACTGCAAGCGCTGGATGTGGATTTTTTTCTATCAGTTCCTTCAACTGATCAAAAAACGGGCGTTCGAGATCGAGATCTATCTCTTTCGGCGTCCACTTGTCGGAATACCAACATTCTTTGCAGTACACCGGAAACGATGGATGATCACCCCAAACCGAAAGCGTGCTCTTGCCACAGAGATCACACTTGTCATTGTATAATGTGTAGAGGTTGCGGAAGGTCATCAGATACCGAATACGTTCAGATGGATGCACCTCCGGCAACGGTGCGTCGAATTTTGCGCGTAGGGACTGTTCAAATTCCGAGACTTTAAATGTTTTCCCCGTTATCTTGCAGATTTGTTTTATGCTGGGCATATTATGAAATGCGTAAAAAAAGTATCGCGATATTGCATTCTAACAGATGAATACTTTTTATGATAGCTCCTTCACTTGCTTTGTTGACTTTTTTTCTGCATACTGCCCTTATGGATATCTTCACCCTTCTGCAAAGTAAACCGGTGCTTATTGGTTTACATCTTGGTGCTGCGATTATTGGAATCGATCTTTTTTTATGGCTCGCTGGAAAGTTCAAAGATAACACTGGCTCTCAAAGAAGCCGAATAATCACTGCTTTACTTGGCGTTTCTGCTTTTATTATGAGTTGGATTTCCGGTGGTTTTTATTATGTACAATACTACGGAACTTTAGTAAAACCGATTATTAAAAGCGGAGCTGCATCTTGGGCGCATAACATTAGTATGGAGACGAAAGAACATATTTTTCTTTTTATTATTCCTTTGGCTATGACTGTATTTTTTATCACCCTCCTTGATAAAGCAAAGATTGATGCTCTAAAAATCCGACGATCTGCTGTTTGGCTTTCTAGTACAGTTGCAGTTCTTGGGCTGCTTATCGGTGCCCTAGGTTTTACTGTTTCTGCTGCAGCTCGTTGGGGCCTAATGAATTGATATTCTATGCATTCCACGAAAGCAATCACTTCATCTGCCTATGCTGCTATAACAACTATTGCCTTTGTAGTGGTGATTACTGTTGTCGGAGAACTCTCTGAACCCTTTAAAGAATGGCTCAAGGGAATTTCTGGACATCATTGGACTACGAAAAGTATTTTTTCGGTTCTGCTGTATAGTATCCTTACGGTAGCGTTATCTTTTGTCCCGGGTCTAGAACGCGAGAAGCACTTGCAACGCGCGTTGCGTTTCCTTTTGATTGTTCCTATTGTAGGTGTCCTCGTTCTTTTTGCTTTTTATACTGCACACTATTTGAAACTCTTCTAAATGAGAGGGGGCGAAAAAATTGACACCTTACATTGGCTTCACTACTTTGGATACATCCCATAACACCTCAAATAAATTTTTCAACGTTGGGTAGAAGTCGGCAGATTTAACTATTTCACTCTTAACAACACTACAACACTTATGCTCCAAGATGTTATTTTTAAACAAAAATAGCAAAAAGAACAACTTTTGAGGCTGCCTTACACGAAAAAGATAACCGACATTGCTGCATAAAATAAACTTCTTTGGCGGAAAATCCTCCTGAGAATCTTGGCACGGTTTTTATTATCTTCATTGTACCAAATCAACACTTCTTTTAATACGTTATTTTTGTCCACAGCCATCCAGACGGCTCTGTGTGAGAGTAGAGGAGGAAAAGGTGCACAAAAACTCCTCCCTCCCTTGAACCCTTCCGGACTTTTTGCGCGCTCCTATTCTTCGTTTAATAAAAATTTTTGTTTCGTGGGACTGAAGCAGGGTCAAGTATAGAAAAAAAGTAGAACTCAAGAAGCGACCTAAAATCGAATAAAAAGAAAAGGACCCATGAATGACGAATCCATGGGACCATAAAGAACCATTGACAACCTAAAGCTGTCTTTGTAACCTCTGCCATGCTGTTTGCCAGCACTTTTTTTCAGTCTTTGGAAGGTGAGCGTGGTTTTCTTGCATGGTTAAACCAAGCTCTTTGTCACAGAAGGTATGTTCCGTGATCATGTTAAGCATCATCACGTCGAGACCTATTTTTCGGAAATCCTCATGTTTATGCTGATGATAGAACGCCAGTCTTCTTTTCACCTCTCGGTCATTCATCATGCTTTTCATTTTGACCTGTGGGTAAAAAAACAAAGTGTCATTCCCGTGAGAGGAAACCATGACCCATGGAATTCCCCGATCGGTAGCCTGGGTAATGATGCTATGTCCATTTATCGACATTTTTGACCGCAAATCATCACCACGACTTTCGGCGTAGTCCGCTTCTGTCTCGTCTTCCTCGTAAGGAAAGCTCCGATCGGTGATGATTCCGACGTAGTGGTTTTGATTCAGGAGCACCTCTGCCTCTTTCCTGGTGGTCGCGAAATCTGTCTGGACTTCTTCGACACCTAGGGTCGCGAAAAAGGACTTGGCCGCACTCATATTTTCCATCACATCCTCAATGACTAGAATTCTCTTCATTTTCTTCTCCTTTGTTGTAAACGTTCTTCTTTCCTTTGTGCTGGCAGATTATCATTAAACTAGACAAATATACAGAAATAGGTAATAATCTAGTCGTAAGTAAAAAAACATTTTACTCTTAGCATATATGTCCCTGCTCAAACCCCAGAGAATCGAGGACTTTATTATCACGTTACTGGCGCAAGGGTCACTAAAGAATAGCCAATTATTAGCGGAACTGAGTATTAAGAAACGAATTCTCAAAAAATCTTCAGAACATCAAAGCGTTTTTCAGTCCCAAAAGGTCTTTGTTTACTCGGCTTTTAGGTAGTCATTATTTCTGACTTATTCACTGAAGCTTGCTCTTGATTAATCTTATGTAATTTTATATACTCGAAATATAAGATTACT
>MHKF01000005.1 GCA_001818315.1 Candidatus Kerfeldbacteria bacterium RIFCSPLOWO2_02_FULL_42_19 | reverse complement strand
CTCGCCCGCAACGTCACGCGAGCTCACTTGCGTGACAGACAGGCAACCGCCCCGTCATTTCTTTGGAAGTGTCGGGGCTGCTTTTTGTTGGCACGAACAAGAGGTCGATCATTGAATCATACTATTGGTGAGAGTACTTTCCACTATCTCAAGGAACCAACGTTCAAGCTCTATGCACTTCATTCGGATGCACCATGAACTGAATGCGCATGTTATAAGCGACGCTGGCTGCCTGTGTCTTTTTTGAACTTAGCTTAGTTGAAAATAGTATCAACGGATAGATTTGCGCCGTCGCGACGGCTGTGGATAAAAACCCTATTGACTATCGAAGAAGCACTGTC
This sequence comes from Candidatus Kerfeldbacteria bacterium RIFCSPLOWO2_02_FULL_42_19, assembly GCA_001818315.1. GTDB lineage: Bacteria > Patescibacteriota > Patescibacteriia > HO2-48-17 > HO2-48-17 > WO2-43-9. Next base: position 10,434 of record MHKF01000005.1, on the reverse strand, counting down.
TAAAATACAGGTGCGAAATGACGGCAATATGAGTCTTGACGTCAGTCGCGCGAAGGCTCTCGCCATTCCCGAGGCGCCGGCCGATGTTCCGACGAGCGAGTTTCCATGTACCCCCTCTGTAACTCTCTCGGCGCTATAAGCGTGTAAGGACACGGTCGTCACGCGTGGAATGACGAATTGACAATATTGACCTGCACAGTACGGTTGTCCGCTTTTGAGAGGACGCCCATCGATCTTAAAGGCACTTCGGCAGCCGTACTGAATGTAGGTCATGCTACTTGTTACTTTCCGGCACATGGATTGGGCAGTAACGTGGAAGTTTTTCTCTATTGTCACATTCAGAGCACATGAGCCTTGCAAATCTCTTCGATAATCTTTGATTTTATCAGTATGAATATCAATAAAGTGACACTTATTGGTAATGTTACCGACACACCAAAATTACGAACAACCAAAAGTGGACATTCATTTACCACCTTTGCGGTGGCAACGAATTATTTTTGGAAAGATGCAAATACAGGTCAGCGAAAGCACAATACAGAATTCCATTCAGTGATTGCATGGAGAGGGCTTGCTGAAAAGTTGACGCAATATGTGCAAAAAGGTGAACGTCTGTATGTCGAAGGAAGATTGCAGACGCGCGCATGGAAGGATCAAACAGGTCAAGATCGCAAGAAAACCGAAATCATTGCCTCAACTGCTCTGATGCTCGGTGGAAGTAAGAAGCAAAAGCAGCAACAGCGTCAATCAGAAGGCGCACAACTGATAGTTCAGGAGGAGGTGAGCACCGAAGAGGTGCCCTTTTGACGCACTTTACAACTTCTTCAAGTTAGGTTAATGTCTAGCGGAACGTAATAGAATTAAAAGGCATCAAGGAGGTATGATGACAAGTTTTATCCCATTAGTAAGCGGAATTTTCGTAAGTATTTTAGGTTTTTTCGTTCTCATTAAAAACCCTAAGAAAAAATTGAATATACTCTTTTGCCTTCTTTGCCTAGCTTTAATTATTTGGCTTTTCGCTTCATTTCCTTTACTCCGAAGTGTGCAAAACCAACAGGTGATATTCTGGGATAGGATTGTTTATATTGGTGTGATTTTTGTCCCAACGTTCATCTATCATTTCGCACTCGAGTTTACGAATGTTAAAAACACAAGAATACTTCGAAGCAGCTATTATCTCGCATTGATATTTTTAGTACTCTCTCGCAGTGAATATTTCGTAAATGATGTATTTCGTTATCAATGGGGCATACATACACAAGCAAAGATTCTGCATGACTTTTTTCTTTTGTTTTTTGGAACATATATTGGTATGGCGTGCATGCAAATTTATACTTTTTATAAAAAAACAGAATCTGTAATAAAAAAAGAACAAGCAAAGTATATTCTCATCGCACTCATGTTATTAGTATTCGTTGGTTCTTGGGCATATCTCCCAGCATATAATATCAGTATTTTTCCATTTGCATATTTTGCAGGAGTGTTATTTTCGCTCATTGTCGGATACGCAATTACACGATGCCGTTTTCTTGCAGTAAGTGTGATTCTCAAAAAAAGTATCGTCGTAGGCATAGCGGCATTGCTAGAAATCATGGTAGCAATTTTACTTTTTCGACGTCTCAATTCTGATTGGTTGATATTCGGAAGTCCACCATTGTTTTTTGTAAGTTTCTTTACCACCATTTTTATTTTCGCTTATTTTGGATTTTATTTTATCAGCAGAAAAATTGTGAACCTCTTCTGGCGGACAGAGATAATGGATATCTCAAAAATTCTAGAGAAAAAATTTTTACATATAAAACCGACGTATACAATGGAAGATTTTAAAGAGAAGTACTTAGGAGCCTTACGAAAAGATCTTGGAGTGCAAGATATTGAATTTTGGGTAATCAAGGACGATGAGATATTATATTCCACCTCATTTAAAAGTTATAAAGTATTAGAATTATTAAAGAAGGTAGAAAAACATAAACTTATATTATCTGAAGAAGTTGAATACCTCACGGCAGAGAAAAGCAAACTCTTTGGAAAAATTTTTCAAATCAGCCGAAGCAATGCGTTCATGTATTGTACGAGTATATGGAAATATGAAGGTGTAAGTTTCTTGAATCTGGAAGCAAAAGAAAGAACTACAGAAGCATTACTTTCAGTAGAAAAAGTAGCAGAAAAAGCAACCGAGACCGCGATTAACATATATGTGTTTCAGAAACGCACCGAAAATATTGTTGCAACTCATCGTTTATATTTATAGGATAAAACCATCAACATTTATGAGATACGAAAACGAACAAAATAATCTTGAAAAGATAGCTTTTATATGAACTTGTCTATTCCCAGATTGTCCGAAAATTCCATTTTTCGAGAATTGCGGCACGGGAATAAGCCAAAAATTTTTCGAAAAAACGTAAAAACGGGTATTCTCGGTCATTAATTCTAAAGTGTAGGTGGGTCAGCTCATCACCTACAATACCATCAGACCCCATGAATCACTCAACTTTTTAACCCCTTTAGAAGTTGCTCAGAAGTCCTACCCCTTGCACACAAGGTGGTCATCCCGTACAAGCCATTGAAATCGAGCGAACGTTGGTATATTCTCAGAATACATAAAAGACGCATGATTGGTGAATGGATTTTTACAGTTTCATTATACTAAAATATGCGCCTTTTATGATTTTTGCGTATTTTTCACCAGACTCCCACACAGAGATTTGACTTTTTATATTACCGCGAATATCCTACAAGGAGAAAACTTTGTAGAATTTGATTGCACCCTAACATTTTACAGAAACCTACTTTTAAAGTAGAGGAGAAAAAAGAGGTAGTTCATGAAAACAAGCATAGACCTAGGACATGAGCTGCCTCTGAAAAAGGCAGTTGAAAGGACTAAATATCAGGAACAAGCATTAGAGAACGGACGAAAAATCATCAAACCAAAGGAAGATCTCATAAAAGGTGAAATAGAAATTTTCACAGATCACGATCTCGAGGTTGGATATGAGAAGGCGAGCGTTCTCTACAAAATAGCCTTCCCATTCATGTGTTTCATGATGATCCTGGGTGTTCTCCAAACGCTCTTTTACTTGGCGCTTGGCAAAAAGAAGGCTGTGAAGGAAAGGAGGTTACCAAAAAATCCTGGTCTCTTTTGGAGCGGTTTAAGTAGTTCTTGCAAGCGAATCCGTGAGCACGTGGCCACTCACCGTGCTCTCGATGTGGTGTATTTTTTTGAAAAAATAATACCCACATTAAAGGGTTTGGATAAGTGGGTTTCAGTTTTCTGGCTAAAACGTGTAATGATAAATACAAAGGCAGTCAGAAATCGTCTGAAACTCGTTCACAAGGCACTTCTCCAACAGGTTATTGACTATTCTCAAGAAACCGGGAAAAAGGAGATCAATCTCTTGTCAGTGGCTTGTGGGTCCGCTCCCGCAGTATTCGAAGTAGCCAAAAAGTTCCAACAAAACGGTATACGTCTCAGTGTGACTTTGTTGGATCTTGACGAAGAGGCTCTCGAATATTGCGCGAATATGGCTGATGAGATCGGAATTCAGGTAACACTGGTAAATGCCAGCACCCGATCTTTATCAGATTATTTTAGACGTGAGCAGTTCGATATCGTTGAGATGGTCGGTTTTCTTGATTATCGAAATCACGATCAGAGCATGGTCCTCTTAACGAATATACGGAACTTGCTTAAGAAATGTGGGCGACTGCTCACTGCAAACATAGTGTGGAACAGTGAAGTCCCTTTCATGAACTTCGTTGTTTCTTGGCCTATGAATTACAAAAAGCCAGTCACACTCGCTGCTATTGGCAAAGCAGCAGGATTTCGAGAAACGAAGGTTATTGTGGAACCTATCGGAATCCATGCAGTTGCCATTTGTAAAAAATAATAACCGCAATTGCCACGCCCCTTGTTGTGTCCATTCGCAAAACCCTTATTTTTTGGTATAATATAGAAAAGTCAGTGAGAAATACCAAGTAAGTAAGGGTATTTGTTTTAGAATGAACTTTTTTGCATTAAGTGCATTAGTAAATCTTCTTTCCAGTCTCTTGATTGGAAGTTTTGTATTATTCCGGAACACTAAAAATTCATTAAACAGAAACTTTGCATATTTTTGCTTTTCCGTTGCCTTTTGGTCATTCGGGTATATATTTTGGCAACTAAGTAATAACTATGATAGCGCTTATTTTTGGTCAAGATTTCTTATGGTTGGGGCGGCAGGGGCACCTCTTTTTTACTTCACACTTGTTATACATTTTTTAAAACTCACACAAAAACGTTTTTATAAATGGCAAAAGTTTTTTGCCTATGGAGTCTTTAGTATTTTTACTTTACTCAACATCACGACCCAATGGCTAGTAAAAAGTGTCGAGCCACGATTGACGTTCCCTTTTTGGCCCATAGGAGGACGAATATTTTACCCATTTCTTCTCGCGTTTTTTGGCTATGTAATTTACGCTTCCATACTTCTAGGAAAAGAATATAAAAGAGCCTCTGGAATAAAGAAAATTCAAACAAAATACATTTTCTTAGGCATTGTACTAGCCTTTTTCGGAGGTGCAACAAATTATTTTCTTTGGTTTAATATTCCTATACCGCCAGTTCTTAATATACTCGTGACAGGTTACCCTTTTGCAATAGGATATGCGATAATTCGCTATCGTCTCATGGATATCCGGGTTGTTATATCGCGGTCATTTCTCTATTTTATACTCGTAGCATTTGTCACTGGAAGTTTCGTATTTACAGGTTTTGTGAGTAGCCAATTCTTTGATAAAAGAACAGGTATTTATTCGATTTTAATAAATGCCATTTTTTCTTTAGTTATTGTTCTTGTGCTTCCACTGTTGCATCGAAGTATTAGCGAAGTAACGAATAGAATATTTTTTAAGAAAGAAGTGAATTATCAGCAACTTCTAAGAGATCTTACGCAGGTAATCAATGTGGAGATAAGTCTGGAAAAGTTGGTAAATTCATTTTGTGAGATTGTTAGAGAAAAGCTCAAGCTTAAGAAAGCCACAATTTTTCTTGCAACAAAGGATCAGCATTTCTTATCGTCTATAGACAATAATGATAAATTAGAAAGTCAGAGAAAGGAATATAGAAGGATTACAAATCAAAATCCGCTTATAAAATATCTCAGCAGAGAGAAAGAAATGGTTATCACAGAAGAATTAGAACGAAAAATGCTCGATACAAAAGACGAACAGGAACTGCAGAGGGTTTATCAGCAATTATCGGATTTAAAGGCTGCCTTGACTGTACCGATTATAACTCACCATAAGATTACCGCTATACTTATTCTTTGGAAAAAACTTTCCGGTGAAGCATTCTCACAACGCGATATAGACCTCTTCCAAGTCCTCAGCCCGCAGATCGGTTCAGCAATAGAAAAAGCAAAACTCTATCAAGAATTACAGGAATTTAATAAACGTTTAAAAAAAGAAGTCGAACGGGCGACATTGAAACTCAATGAAGCGAATAAGTATCTGCAGGAACTGGATAAAGCGAAGTCGGAATTCATGTCGATTGCTTCACATCAGTTGCGGACGCCGCTCACGGGTATTATGGGATATCTTTCAATGCTCGTCGAAGGAGATTTCGGTAAGCTCGAAAAGAAGCAGGGACCAGTAATACATCAAGTCTTCGAAGCCGCGCAGAGACTCATCCGACTCGTAAATATCTTTTTGAATATTAGCCGTATAGAAAACAATCGTTTCACGCTGAATCTCGAATCAAAACCAATCGAAAGTCTTATTAATGATGCAGTCTTCCAACTCAAAATCCCGGCGAATAATAAAGGTCTGAAACTTGAGTACGTGCGACCCAAACAACATTTGCAACAAGTGCAGGTCGATACCGATAAGATGAAAGACGTATTTTTGAATTTGATTGATAACGCCATTAAATATACAGCAAAAGGAAGTATTGTGATTACAACTGAATTTACGTCGGACAAGAAGGGGATTCACGTGAAGATTCAGGATACAGGCATTGGCATTGATAAAGAAGAAGCAAAAAAACTTTTTCAAAAATTTGTCCGCGGAGACGGAATTGCGAGAATACAACCCGATGGATCCGGGCTCGGACTTTTTATTGCGAAGAAAATCGTTGAGGCGCATGGAGGAAAAATCTGGGTTGAAAGTGAAGGTCTTGGAATGGGGTCAACGTTTCAATTCATTCTGCCAGCTACAAAGAGACGGAAGGAGTGAAGAAGAGTATAAGGGATTGTCGCTGAATGCATCTGCAGAGAAATTCCTAAAAATTAAAAAAGCAGTAGAGGTATTGAGCGATGATCTCCAAAGGGAAAAAGGAAGTCGTAAGACTTCCTTAAAAGTTCAGAATCGAAGTTCGTATATGCAAGTCATTCGTGACAAGTTGGAGGACCAATCTCATCGTAGATCATGGTAGAGAAACGTGTGGTGGAAAAATAATAACCACCTTCTTCAGCACGGCGATAAGGGACAAAAAGGATGACTTGCAGCTTGCGTTTCGTGATGTAGCCGGTGACTGTATCGGGGAAGCACCAGGAGAGTTCGACAGCACGACGTTCAGAAGAGAAACTTCGGATGAGCATTCCTTTCTGAGTGCTGGTATTCACAGGAATCGAAGTGGGAGGGTTAGTGCCTTCTGACCAAGAAAGATCGGTGCCAAACCAACGAATCTCAACAAGGAGATAACCATCTCGGATGCCACATTCTTCCCATGAAGCCATCGCAGAACCCGCTGTCGCTCCATCGTACCAAAATCCAGGCGGTGTAGCTAAACCAACGACATAGTCCCACCAATTATCATCCGTGCCGATGAATTTTGCGCCACAGGTTCCAAAAGAGTTCCACACCGAGAGTACATCATGATAATCGCTTGCTTTCTGAAATGGGAAAGATGTTTCCGTATTCTCCATAGGAGAAATCGTTTGTGTGGAGGCCACAGATTGCAACACATGTTGTGAAGTCGGTTCGAAAGTCGTAGGAGAGGTATCTTCGAAAGGAAAGAGTTGCCAGTAACCGGAGTGATTCCTGTGAACTTCAAAAACACCATCGTAAAAATTATCGAGAATGCATTGTTCGAAGAAAGGAAGAGCATCCGACAATTTTCTCGAAGCAGTATCGCGCAGGGTCATGCAGGTCTCAGTTTCCGAGTCAGCGGCTAAGGTTTCTGTGGCAGCAATGAGTATCACCGAAAAGATGCAGAAGACGAAGATAATGATTTCTACAAAGAGAAACATGCACAGTATCGCGTGAGAAAGACTTTCGCGCATAGGACCTCCTTTGAACACACTGAGGAATGCACGCCGGACGGCAGTGAATCCAAGGGTGTGACACTTTTTTCCTGCGTTCTTGGCGAGGGTCATTCATTGAAGCTCGCACAGAGTTTTTGCAGGACCGTATGCCTTGTTATACGATGTGAAGGAACGCAAAGAGCGTCGTTCTGACGCCCTTACCAATTTTCCGTAAATTGGATACTTTCAGCGTATCACGTCTCAAGAACTCGTCAATCCCTTTTTCATCCACAGCCGTCGCGACGGCGCTTAAATACCACCTCCTCTCACTGGAAGAATTCCAAAGTTTTCACATCTGCAGAGGGAACGAGAATGATATCTTGCAATCGGTTGACATTCATGTGCGACACTAGAAGAGCTACCCACTCACCAGAGGAAGATGGGAAGTTTTTGATCGTATAATTTTCTCCGATAAAATCCGGAAAACGAAGTTCTTCTTCAGATGGGGACTGGGTAGAGCGGCTCTCAGAAAAAGACGATTGCTGTGAGAGTAGATGCGTCGTAACATCATAAACGAAATACCCCTTGCCACAGTTTTTATTGCTTGAGAAGTACAAAACGTCACCCGTCCGCGACCAGACAATGTTCTCATACGAACAGCCACGGCCGACAAATCCACGAAAAGAACGGCCGATGCGGCGCAGTGGGTTACCCGTTTCCTGAAGATTATGCGTCAGTCTTACGCTGTCTGATGATGTATGAAGCGAGACGTATGGATAAAATATATTCGGTATGGTAACAAATGGAAGGACGAAAAGAAGAAAAATCGACATGCCAGCCATGACAGAGGCAAGATACGTGCGACGGGAGGAGAAGATCCGTACGATATTTCGCTTGAATCTAATCGCTGCATAAGCAGCAAGGGTGAGTAAAAAAAGAAATATCACCCATGGGCTCGGATCCGTCTGCAAAAGAAAAGACTGCAAAGATTTTTGGGCTTCCGTAACGAGAGGAATACTGTGAGAGGAAGGATCGGCATTCAAACGCCAGGTAAAAAATATAATCAGCACAAAGGCAGCAAGCGCGTCAAAAAGTAAAAATGCGACAGAGAAAAATATATTTGTAAAACGAAAAGAAGTCACGCGATGATAAAAGTTTTTAATGCTGGAATATTGTTGAGTCTCGCTATTCATGGATAATCAAAAGTGAAAACAGGTTTCTTGCCATCTCATCCCAATCAGAAACGAGATGGCAAGAAGTGTAAAAGATCTGCGCGTATTAACCACGGCATCCCGGATCACAGCAGGGCATTCCAGTATTGGTCGGACTCCAGGACATCCAGAACCAACTCGCCTTTGTAGCTGCCGGCACCCACCAATACCAAACTGTCCACCATGTTGTTGGCACGAGCATAACGACATCCTTAACGTATTTCTGGCCGTACATATACCAAGGACATCCACTATCTTTGCACTGGAGCTGCCAATAAGGAATCTTTTTGTCGCCACAATTACCACAGCAGGTATCAACAGCGCATTCCTTCTTATAACAATTGGCATTCCCATCAACGCGCGTCAAGAGCTTTTTTGTTCACAGCCGTCGCGACGGCGCACTAATCCGGATAACAGTTCCAGAGAGGAGAGGGGTGAAGTGAAAAAAACTCGCAACCCCGAAGCCATGAAAAGAAGCCAAATTCATAGCGCAATGAAAAACCCTCTCGAGAATTTGATTGAATAAGTGAATAATCAAATTGATCTTCTATGACATTCTGCTGGGCAGACGTAAAGGTATTCAATACGAAAGAAAATTGCTCTGGATAAGATCCATTTTGTTCTTTGTATAATTGTAGTTTCTGGACAATTAAATCTCCTAACTGTCCAAGCAAAATACTTTCATTTCGACTATGTAAGAAGAGAGATACATTCACTATAAAAAATATGGAACATAGAGCCAAGAAAAAGAGAGACTTCTGTGCAACAGGTTGATTTTGTTTCAGTGCAAGGATAAAAGTAGTCCCGAAACCCATAATACTCAAAGGTAACAAGAAAAATAACCAGAGAAAAATGAAAAAAAATGAAAGAGGCCTAGGGACTAAATAGCCAAAATTGTTCATTTGAAAGAAAAAAAACAGTAGTAGAATACTTATGATTATTGATAGCGCAATGTAAAGGATGATAGTTTGGAAATTTCTGACGCACATTTTTTCCATATGAACATTATATTTGAGATAAAAAGCAAGGGAGCTTATAGTTTATAAACTCCCACGAATTTTTGTTACGAAAGAACATTCACAAATACCCGCGAGAAGATTCACCTACACATCGTAACTTTCAGACCTATTTGTGTTCCTGCAGCATAGCAGTTGTTCCAAAAGAGGTAGTACATGGCTTCGTCGCCTAGAATATACCAGGGGTAGAAATTGTTACTGTCTTGCCACCAGCCACTCGTTGGATGCCAGTTGTACCAAGCAAGTGCAGCCGCTGCTTGCGGGGTCAAAGCGTAGAAGTAGATCGCTGCGATATAACTGTAGCCTTCTCGACTTGTTCTGTATACGAGACGAAAATCATAATCTCCTTCATTCGTATCGTAAACTCTTTGGCAGAACGCATAGCTCGTCCATTTCGTTTTGCAATCCGCTTGAGTTTCAAGAAATACTTGTTCATCTTCCATGGTGGATATCGTTGGCCATGCCTGTATCCTCTCATAGAGTGCGGGCCACTCATCTTCGGGGATGTTGTAGCTCCGGAACACTTGTGTGTATTCTTCGAAAGTAGCGTCTACTGCGAGCACAATATGCACGTTCGGTTGCTGAGAGAAAGAAATCGCAGAATCGAAATTAAGGAAGGACGTTGTAGAAGCACGCGTTCCACGAGGGACGAGTAGTGCGAAAAAGATTGTCGTGACGCTGATCAGAATCCATTGTTTCAACGAATAGTTCATGCGTTTTACTCCTTGTGCTTTGGAACTTGCAATTATAGTCTCCTGCAAGTTTACAATGTTTGTTATGTCGTGTCAGTTTCACAGATGCAGTACTACACTTTAATATATAAAAGAGCATTTCTTTTTTGAGAAAACGCCCTATCTGTGTTGATCGTAGCATGTACATTCGTGTCGTCAACCCCATTTTTGTCCACAGCCGTCGCGACGGCGCACTAATCCGGATAACAGTTCCAGAGAGGAGAGGGGTGAAGTGAAAAAAACTCGCAACCCC
>MHKF01000004.1 GCA_001818315.1 Candidatus Kerfeldbacteria bacterium RIFCSPLOWO2_02_FULL_42_19 | reverse complement strand
GAATATATGCATTACTACAATTATCAACGCTTACACCTGGGATTGGGGTGCAAGACTCCGATGGAAATGTTGCAAAGGTGTTGACTGTTGTTCGGAGCTAGACCTCAGAGGACAAAAAGATAGAAACTGCGACGAATTTCTGTTTCAAAAAAATTTTCTACTGCAGAAAACTTATGAAGGGTGGGCACGCCTGGACTCGAACCAGGGACCTCTATCGTGTGAGGATAGCGCTCTAACCAGCTGAGCTATGTGCCCTCATCCTGTGTGGGTTCTACTGGACTCGAACCAGTGACCTTCGCCGTGTCGAGGCGATGCTCTAACCAGCTGAGCTAAGAACCCATGAATCAAAATCTTTTTACACTTTAGCTATAAATACCAAAAATGTCTATTCCTTCTACGCTTATATCTTTTTAAAAAAATACACCATACGATGAGCTCCTTGAAGACCAAGTTACAAATAAAACCTCCGTAGAGTCTATTACGGATACGCGATGTATTGTGATACTGATTTATAATATCAATGACGCGATCGTAAAATATATAGTGATGCTCAATCCATCTTGAAGGATTGTAGCGATAGGACCACTTGCATTTGCTGGATCCAGACGAAATTTTCCAAAGACATATGGCACAATAAGACCAGTGAAAAGCGAAGAAATAATCGCGCAAAATAAGGCAACACTTAAGACAAAACTTATTTCAAAATTACGATAGAGAATCGTGCTGAGAATAAATAAGCCGGTGCTAATAATGATACCCATCATCACAGCGAGAATCGCCTGACGGATGAAATACTTTAAGAATTTCAGCCGGAGATTAAAAGCTAAATCACGAATCATGAAAACCGCCATTTGTGCACCAACGGCATCGGCCATATATACAATAAGAGGAATAAAAGCAGCAAGGATAAAATTTTTTGCGAGTACATCTGCAAAAGAATTCACAACTCCCGCAACAGCAATACCGCCGATAAGTCCAAGCACAAGCCACGGAAGTCGATGTTTTAAAGCAGTACGGAGCGGAAGATTCAAAATATTATCCACTGATCCTTTATGCAATACACCTCGGACGCGTAAAATATCTTCGATCGCCTCATTATGGAGAATATGTAAAATAGTATCGCTGGTGATGACGCCTAAAAAAACATCTTCTTTATCGACGACCGGTACCGCTTTAATATTATGCTGCAACGCAAGGAGTGCAACTCGTTCTTGATCTGTATGTACACGCACACTAATCACATTCTTTCTCATGAGAGATTTGATCGGTGCGTATTTTTTGGATCGGAATACTTCCTTAATGGATAGCACACCTTTAAGACGTTTCGCTTCATTAAGGATATAAATATAGTTCACCGATTCGAAATTTGTTATTTCTCGGAGAAGTAATTGCTCAACCTGACCAACTGTAGCCGACATATGAATCGTCGGTACGTTGCGTATCATTAGGCGACCAGCAGATTCAATTGGATGAATGTCATTCTCCACTCTCATATCCTTATTTTAAGGTAACTTAAGTTACAGCTCAATATTACAAAAGTAAAGCCGGTGGTTCACTCGGTTGCGGAGTCACTACTTTGTAGAGTCTCCATTGGAGCCGGTCATTTTTATATTTTTCCCCGACAATTTCAAATCTCCCTGGATTATACTTTTGAATATCTTGGAATGTTTTCAGTTCACTTTCGTTATACTGATCGTTGACAATAAACACATATTGAATGTTCAATGTAATGACCGATTTCATGAAAGTATCATCAAGCGGGAAACGAACAAAACGCTCTGGATATATGACTTTGAACGTACGGACTTTTGGAAATATTTTAACATTTGGAATTCGCGGGTCCTGCGCTATATATTGTACTTTGTAATGGTGGAAATTGCTGTAGATATTACTATCTTTTGTACTGAGTGCCTGAAGTAAATCCCCCGCATCATAGACACCGTAATAATACCCATATGTATTGAGACTGAGTTTATGATCAAAATAAAATGGTACAAATTTTGAGATGAAAAAAACCAGTAATAGCAAGAGCAAAGCCCAGTATTTATATTGGAATCGTATTTTTGAAAAAATAACAATAATAAACGCCATGATGACGTATCCGCCAATAAAAACATAATTCTTATACGCGAACAATGTACTAAATAATGAAGCTTGCGAAAGAACACTGCCATACGTAATATCTTGAATACTCATCCAGTATGCAAATAGCATGATAAGCGTCAGCGCACAAAATAGTATAGTTCGATTCCATGAGAAACGTTCGACAAGACTACGTACCCCATATATTCCAAAATAGATGAGCGGAATCGCAATCCCTAAAGTAATACGAAAGCCGTGTTGATTGTTAGCTTCATGATAATTAAAATAAACAAACATCAAAAATAAAATTCCCATGATGATATCCGGGCGAATTCTGATATAGTTTTTGCGGATGTTTTTAACTAATACTTTGGCACGTTCCGTTACACCCATAATTGCCAATGGTAATACGAGAAGCGTCACATCAACATCAGAGAGATTGTATTTATAGATCCACCATATACGTGTAAAAAAATTCTGTGCCGGATAATTCGCGGTTGATTGAACGACACCGTCGCCAATAGAACCAGTATATGCTAAATTACTCGCCGTATTTACAAGACTAACATCAGTATTAACGAGCGAAGTTGCGTTTTGTAGGGAATCATAACTTGACGCAATTGTTTTCAAAAGATAAGCACCAGTGGTCGTTAACAAAGTGGTAGCTTGTGCAATATCAGCCGGTGCTGCAGAAGCAATTGATAAAGCGAAAGAACCGAGTAGAAATAAGATACCCTTATTCAAAGCGATAAAAACGTCTCCCAACACAAACAATAAACTACTCTCAAGCAAACGCGGATACGGGAAAATATTAAAATCAAGCAACAGAATAATCGCGATCAATGAAGGCAAAAAAATAACCACTATATTTTTACAAAAAACTATCAACCGTTTGAATAATGAATAGTGAGTTGGATACAGTATTGTATCCAATATCAATGTGCAGACTATCAACAGCGCAATAATGTAAATATAGTATTCTTTGATGAGGAGCAAGAGCAAAAACGCTAGGCCAATGCGGAGACCCGGTGCTTTTCTTATCAATAGATACGATAATAATGTAATACTAAATAGCGCAGGAAAATCGAGCATCAAGCGCATGGAAAATATCCAAAAACCAGGGATCAATAACAATAACCACAATGACCACATCCAGTATGTGCGATCAAGTTTCGCAGCTTTGCTGATGTTATAGAGTAATGCGAGAGTTCCTAGACTAAAAACCAGCATAACAAGACGGCTGGATAAGAATGTTTTTGGATGGAAAATACTATTCCATAAAAAGGAAACAAAAGGCACCAAACCAGTGTGTTCAGTGTCAATATCAGACCAGTGTATTTCTCCATGGCTTGCTGCCAGAAATGCTTTGGTAATGAGACCATAAAAAAATTCATCAGATGTCGGCCACAACCAGGTATTCAAAAGCACTATAAAGATAGCACTGCACAACATATACAACCCAAACTGATGTGATTGGAGTGTTCTCACAATATAGTCAAACCAGTGCAATGGGTTTCTTTTGGGAAAATCATGAAAACCCTTAGAAAATTCAGATCGTACCGACAGGGTCATGTGCAGAGAATTTTTTAAAGTTTTGAGGTATGGTCTATAAATATATCTTTTTACTGTCCACGAAAACCAGTAATTTTCCGCCGGCTCATATGTTTGAATGCCGTGAAAATGAGATTCATGATACCAGCGGAAGGCGTGAAAATGATAAAAAATAAGAGGCATATCATCCACCATGAGTTTTCCATGTACTTTGCGCAGATCATATTTATCTACATTCCATGGCGCTACACCACCACCGATATGTTTGAGCACTCGAACTCTTGTGAATCGTTCCGTCCAGTCATTTAAATATAATTGATCCCCTAGTTTCCCATCTTCATAACGAAAAAAACACCATTCAATACAGCGATCGCGCCACCAGTGTAATATACGTTGAGCATTTTCATTATTTCGAAAAATCAGTAACTCAACATTATACGTACCAGACTCTTTTTCTTTCTGAGCAAATTGGGGTGAATAGTTGTGTTTTACGATGAGTGCATCATAATTGACAAACTCATCATATATTGGCTGGGGCGTGCTATAAAAAAAAGTATCAGCATCAAGATATGCAATGTCTTGTATTTCAGGATTGATTTTTAACACATACAACGGCAAAGAAGGTGTGATAGTCCAAAAATATTCCACAGCGGTTCTGGTTGGTTTGATTTTCAATAATTCCTCATCTTCAAAATCTTTCAGTCGGATCAATGTAACTTTATCCAATTGCAGTGTAGTAAGGAGAGAGTAAGTTTCATCATCCATACATAAAATCCACAACCGAAAATTTTCGACATGTTTTATGAGCGATGCATATAATGATAAACCGCGTGTTAAATAATTTTGATCAAATAACGTACAAAAGTTACATTGCATAATCAATGGTAACGGATATCAGTATTCTAGATGCGGCCATCCCATTCTCGAAAGAATCGCCGTAAATATTCTTCCATAAATTGATGTCGTCCGCCCGCGAGCGCCCGCGCTGTTTTTGTATTTATCCTCTCCTTGAGGAGCAGCAGTTTTTCGTAAAAATGATTGATGGTCGCGCTATCATTTTGCATATATGCTTCTTTCGACTGATGCATGATGGGTTTTTGTCCTGGGGTATAAATCGAGCGGCCTTTGTGTCCGCCATACGCAAAGGTACGAGCAATGCCGATAGCTCCGAGCGCGTCCAATCTATCAGCGTCTTGAACAATTTTACCTTCAAGCGTAGGCATGGGAGTTTGAACTCCAGCACCTTTGAAAGACATATTCGCAATAATTTCGCAAATATGATTGGTAATCTCTTGTGGAATGGAAAATTGTTCGAGTATTTGCCGCGCCACTTTTGGGCCGACAGTACCATCTCCATTATGAAATTTCCAATCCGCGATATCATGTAGGAGCGCAGCGAGTTCTACGACGAACATGTCAGCGTGTTCTTGGGCACCAATATGTTTCGCCATATTCCATACTCGCACGATGTGCCACCAATCGTGTCCAGATCCCTCGTCTTCGAGTTTTTTTCTGACTTCCTCCGCAATATTTTTTATGATGGTGTCATGCGTCTGCATAAAGAGTATTGTAATGAGAAATCGATCGCGTAGTGCCCTTGGTGGGACTCGACCTCTAACGAGGCCGGGGTGCTCCCGGAAGGTCGCACCCGTTCGAGTCCCAATTTTTTTCAGCGGTGCCCTTGGTGGGACTCGAACCCACATGCCGCAAAGCGGCCAGGTTCCTGAGACCTGTGTGTATACCAATTCCACCACAAGGGCTTAACCTCATCTCGGACTCCACCCCATCGTATCTTTTTTTACTGTGAGACGCAACATATTGTGCTATACTTTTTCATAAGATCATTCGTACTTATATGCAAAAAATATCTCAAGATAATGAACATTGGCGGGAAAAACTCACACCTGAACAATATCGTGTTCTCCGCGAGAAGGACACAGAATTACCTTTTATCGGAAAATATTACAACATGCACGAAAATGGCATGTATGTGTGTGCTGCTTGTGGAAATCCCCTGTTTGCTTCAGAACACAAATATGATTCCGGAACCGGCTGGCCGAGTTATGATCGACCCTTTTCGGAAGATGCGGTCGAGTATCGCGAAGACGAAAGTTACAGCACGAAACGCACAGAAGTGATATGTCGCCGTTGCGATGGACACTTAGGACATGTATTTGATGATGGACCAAAGGAAACAACCTGTAAACGCTTCTGTATTAACTCTACTGCGCTCAATTTTCGAAAACAAAAAAAGTAATTCGTGACTTACTCATTTTTTAGAATAATATGCTCTTGGTGTGTGAGATTTATTTCTTTTCTTCTGGCAACAAATCCCACATAAGTCGGAACCATGCGCGGAACGCATCAGCTATCGTTTGATTCACAATTACGGTAAAGGAAATTTCCTCGGCAAGGCGACCGAGCTTGATATCCGAAATGATATTAATGTGGTCACCAAAAATATCCACAGCCGCTGGCGCGGAATACCCAGGAGGAAGAAATTTATAATCCTTACCGACATACGGAAGGATCTGCGCGAAGTCATTTTTCACCTCGTGATCAAAGAGGTGCCAGAAGTGAATGTTCTTTTTTTGCGCTTCTTTGATGAATTGCGGAAAAAATTTTTTTACGCGTTCGTCGAGCCACCCACCTTTTGCACCGATGAAGTGTGCTTCGTTGGTAATGCGAAGCATATCGCGCATATAATTTTTCCAACCTTCCGGTCCGCGATAGATGTAGACTTCATTTTCATGCGGCGTATCGTGATACAGCTGCTGCAAATCCGGCATGATTTTGTCCAATGCTTGTTGCTTTTCCTGAATCAGCTCTTTGAGTTTTTGCGGATCGACCGCCTGATAGTGATTCTCTCGCCGCTGCAGAATTTCGAAAACTAACCCCTTTTCCATCAGGCGATTGAGGGAATCATAGACATTTCGACGGTGAACTTGCGATTTGGTGGAAATATGCCCGACGGGACTTTCTCCTTCCCGCAGAAGGGTTTCGTAAATGCGTGCTTCGTTTTTTGCTAACCCAAGTTGTTCAAATATTTCGCTATACATAGATATTATATTTTGTAGAGGTGATATATATTACCACAGAGTTGTATTTGCCACTCTTTATTTTTATATTATACTTGTCTCACAATAAAAAGTCAAATACCGAAAAACAAGGAGACACGACATGGAAAGTGTAGAAACCCTGAAGGCCGAGATTCTTCGGCTCGAGACAGAGCTCGAGAAAGAGCGCAAAAAGAATCGCGAACTCGAGTACACGATCGCACAAATGAAAGAACAGGAGCTCAATATGGCAGCCATGTTCAGAGGTACACGTCCCGGCCGTTAGACGACTTTGTACTTTCTCCGGGCAGGGTAAAAAATTTACTCTGACCCGTTCCCTTGAGGATGTTTAAGAAGCATTTTCAAGGGAGCGATTCTGCTCCGAAAAAAACAAATTCAATACATAGGGAGGTCCTATGAAAACGAAGCACCTTTTTATTTTCGTTACTTTGTTAACACTGTGCATGCCACTCCTCGCTTCTGCCGAAGATGCGCCAACGCATTTCCGGTTGCTCATTCACGATACTGAGCAATTCAACGAGTACGTGGGGCTAGCTGGATGGGTCGTTGTGCCAAACATCACAACTCAACCCTCGCAGTGGCTGGTCGTAGCTGGACCAAAATTTTTCCAAGAGAACTGTTGGTGGGAGATCATGAGTGGGGCAATCATTCAGGATGGAGCAGCGGCACCTTTACTGGATGTCCGTGCTGATTTTTCTGTCTTCAAACCTCTGAACTTTTGGGTGAATCTGGAATGGATCGATCCAACGCAGGGCATCAAAACCAGTAGTTTTTATTCGTACTTTGAAGGAAACTATTCACTACTCAAGACATTTTCCGTTGGATTTGAAACGGAAAATGTTCATCAGTCGGGCGATGATATATTGTCCATTGGTCCCCATATCGGGATGCATCTGAGCGCAATGAATCTCATCGTCGCTTATCAGTTGCATTACCGTGAATCCAATGTTGTCTGGCTGCGTGCTGTTTTGAATTTTTGATCGCTCGCACGGATTCAACATTGAGGCGAAACGGTGCTCAAATCCCGCTTCGCCTTTTTTCTTTCGAGAATTCTTTAATCTAACCAATCAACTCAAGGCAGTAGCCAGGGTAGTATAATCCAGTTGCTCTTTGCTGTATATTCAATAAATCCACTCTGCCGCCCGCTCCTTTTGCGTGAACCTCTAGTCCCTTAGCCAAACCTATATTATATTCTGTTAGCCCGTCATAAACATTCATGTCTTCTTGATATACTCCAGCAACTCGGTTACTGGCTAACATGGCAATACTACCAACATCTTGGCTCAAACTTTTAATTTGAGAGAAGTTAAGACCTTTATCTCTCAGTTTTGTAAACAACTCTTTCGGGATATTTTTTTCTGGATCGCCTGACCAATAGACAAGAGTGTTTTTTGCTTGAGACGGTAAGGAGAAATATGGTGTTTGACCAGAAACAGAATAATTATTATTAACTACTTTGTGAATCCAGTTTAAGGCGGGAAATTGACAAAACATGTATAAAAAATTCTTACCGTCATGCAATGAGATAATCTGGCTAAAAAATTTTCCATTCTTGGCATAAATGGCTGTATCGTCTATTGGGTCTATTGCTAAATAATATTTTCCTTGTTTATTGAACCTATTTGTTAGAGGAGTTTTTTCTTCTGCCATCAAGAAACAATCAACTAGGCCAGTTTTACTCATTGCCTGTAAAAGAAGTTCTTGCACTGCCAGATCAGCTTCCGTGACAATGTCTGATATAGGGTTGCCGGTGTTAAACTTATTGTACTGTTTTACACCTTTCTGCATTTTGCAAGCAAGCGCGCCCGCTTTAATGAAAAGTGGCTCAAGGTTTTGGAGTGTTTCAATTAAATTCATAAATAATTTACTTTTTTAGTCACATCGTGTAACGAAATTCACCTAGGATCATAATGCGTACGCACGGGCGAGCGAGGTAATGCTTCCGTCTGGCTCAAAAAATTGACGAAAGTATCTTTATGTGGAAAATCCTGAACTATGCTCGAACTTTCTTTGGCGGAAAATCCTCCTGAGAATCTGGGCACGGTTTTTATTATCTTCATTGTACCAAATCAACACTTCTTTTAATACGTTATTTTTGTCCACAGCCATCCAGACGGCTCTGTGTGAGGGTAGAGGAGGAAAAGGTGCACAAAAACTCCTCCCTCCCTTGAACCCTTCCGGACTTTTTGCGCGCTCCTATTCTTCGTCTAATAAAAATTTTTTGTTTCGTGGGACTGAAGCAGGGTCAAGTATAGAAAAACGGTAGAATTCAAAAAGGCGGCCTAAAATTGAATAAAAAGAACAGACCCCAATATCCGTGCTCGTACATCATGGAACTGTCGTTTTCAAGATCCGATCAAAACTGATATTTTTTGGACACATGCGCTCTATAGACATCACACTATGAAACCAGACTCTCTGTTTATAAAAATTGCGACTCGATGATCCTTCCTTTCGAAAAATCCTTAACGTACTCCAAGTACGTTTGCGGTTTTTCGAAAGTCCAGGACTGCGCGATTCATCAATTTTTATACGGCTTTTAGGTAGTCATTATTTCTGACTTATTCACTGAAGCTTGCTCTTGATTAATCTTATGTAATTTTATATAC
>MHKF01000003.1 GCA_001818315.1 Candidatus Kerfeldbacteria bacterium RIFCSPLOWO2_02_FULL_42_19 | reverse complement strand
TCACAACAATGCGATATTCCTTTCATTTCATGGAACCTTGATCTTTTCTTCATCCAAACCTCGGATATATCATGCCGGGGTTTTATGTTTTGATTTTTCTTTGAACGCTTTTCCAAAAAGAAGAGAGTTCTTCACGCGAAATCTCACCGATACCGATGAGCAGTATGAAGTAAAAAAGAAACATTCCTATATACCAAGTAAAGAGCATCCATTCTTGTACAGGCGCACGTTGTTGCCAGAAGTATGCTATAAGGAGTAACAGCATATTAGCGATGACGATCTTGAAACGCGATGTATGTGATATCTGGACATCACCGATGACTCTTCCTAGCAATACAACGCACGCGACGAGCATGAGCAGACTAACGATCAGCGTTGCGCTTGCCGCGCCTTCCATGCCATACATGTCGATGAGGATTGTTTGTAAGACCGCATCACCGAAAAGCGCAACAACGGTTAGCACAAGCACTATTTTTTCTTTCCCGACACTAATGAGCGTATTGAGAAACATTTGTGCAAATGCGAGGAGGGTTAGTGCGATCAGAAGTATGCGAAACGCACTATTTGCTACGATGTATTCCGGCGTGTAGGCGAAATGCATGAGTTCTTTACTTGTTACGAAGGCGAGAATGACAATCGGTACGAGCATGATAACGCCGTATCGCAATAATACTCCGATTGCTCTTTTTGTTTCTTCTATTTTTTGTTGCGCGTGGAGTTCGGCAACGATTGGCAGAAGTGCTACGCCAAAACTTCCAAAAAGAAATTGCGGAAATCGTGCCAGCGTTGTTGCTGCGTTGTAATATCCGGTTATGTTCGCATCTTCTATGAGACTTTTTAAGAGAATGAGGTCCAGGTTATTGAGTATGGGGAAGAGTGAGGCGAATATCGAAAGAAGGACGGCAAGTCTGATGAGTGCTTTATTTTCGAAAGACGCAGTAAGATTTTTGTACGGAAAACTATAGATATATGACATGATAAGGGATGCGAGTGCGCCAACAAAATACGCAAGCAACATGTGGAACAGTCCGTATCCGAGGAGTGCGAAGATCACAATCAAAATAACTTTTACAATTGCAGCTATCAATATTGTGAACGCTTGTGCACCGAATTGTTTGAGTCCGTTCAAAAAACCGGTATATACTGTTCGAATGGCATAGAGCGGTATAAAAATAGCAGAAAAAACAATAAACATTCCTGCGCGTGGATGATGAAAGACGATTTCCAAGAGCGGTGCAGAAGCTGCGTAGATGAGGGCCATGACGCCAGAAATGACGAGTTCGATTTTGATGCCGTTTTTGAGAATCGTATGAGCTGCTTCTCGGTGCCTCGCGATGCTTCGAGAAATTCCACCCATAAACCCTGATGCAAAAACCGTGCTCATAATATTCACGATGTAGATGAGTACTCCGAACAATCCGTATTCGGCAGGCGTGAGGTATTTACCGAGTAAAACCTGAATAATGTACCCAGAACCGAGAAATGTAGCATTTGCAAGGGTGAGGAGCATGACTCCTCGTAAAAGTTGCGACATATTATGCTGTGTTTCGTTTTTCCAAAGATTTTCTATACTTCCACTGCATGACGAAGGCACGCGGTAGAAAACTTACTGCGAGTTGTCGAACTATAATCTTTGTGAGACGGATGCTCCATACGTGATAGAAGTTTGCATAGTTTTTGTGATGCTTGCGCAATACAGAAATCATGTCGATTGCTTGTCTTCTTCTTCTTTTACCTGATACTGTTTGTGTTCTCACGGTGTATACCGTCGTCACGATAGGCAACACCGCAAATTTTCTTTCCTTTCCGATTTTTAAAAAAAGTTCTAGGTCCTGTGTTGTAGCTAAACGTGTATCAAATCCACCGCTGTCACGCGCTGCTTGTGTTCGAAAAAGGACTGTTGAATTTATGAAAGGGTTTGTTCCTTGATAGATTTTGCGTCTGAGAGCTGCATCGCTCCAAACTGTTTTTTTGAGAGCGCATTGTCCATCTTCAAAGAGCAGTTTACAAAATGTTCCTACGAGTCCATACTCTGGGTGGCTTTCCAAAAATTGCACTTGCTTTTCGATTTTTTGTGGATCGATGTAATAATCGTCGTCATCGAGTCGACCGGCATAGACACCGTTCGCGCGTTCGAGTAAGAGGTTTGCAGTTTTTGTGACGCTTTGATTGATAGCATTCCGTGCGATGTGGATGATGGAAGGGTATTTTTGTGCGTATGTTTGCATGATTTGATACGTTCTATCTTGTGACGCATCGTCGATAATAATTATCTCTTTATTTGGATACGTTTGTGCGAGAACGCTCTCAAGCGCGCGACTTAAATACTGCTCGCCATTTCGTGTGGCGATGAGGAGCGATACTTTTGGCTGGTTGAACATCATCATAGGTATTGTGAGCACGATTTTATGTTCGGTCTATGAGATTTTTCCATTGAAACATTTTTTTGTCACGAAAGATTATTCAGGGAAAAGTTTCATTTTTTCGTTGAGCAGTTTGAGAAATTGCTCACAAGCTTCTTCCCAAGTGCATAAGGGGAGTTGTATATCATGCGGAAGTATCGTGCAGCCGGCTGCCTTCGCTTCCTGAATTACCAAACCAAAAGGTTCGTTCTGGGCAGTGAAAATGAAATAATCAGCAGCGCGCATATATAATGCAACTGTTTTATCGTCTAACTCGCCAAGAAAAAAAATATTTTCTACTGCTTTATTCTCGCAAGTTTTTTTGAGTTTTTCTACCAAGTATTGCAGCGCTGTTTTTTCCGGTCCAGTGCCGATGATATAGAATCGTCCGTAGTTTTGTTGCTGGCTTTGCGTCTCACGATCGATAAAGAGTTGAATCGCTTTATCGATACGCTTTCGTTTATGGAGTTTTCCAACGGATATATATATTGTTCCGTTGCCAACGTTCAGCTTTTGTTTTGCTTCCGCCTTGCTCCAGTATTGGAAGCGTTCTGTTTCGATTCCTGGAATAAGGACACTACTTTCTCGGTGATAGAGATTCTGCACGTCGTGTTGTGTACGCGCGCTATTTGCTAATATGATGGGCGTAGACCGCACCGCTTTTTTATCCCAACTACGGAGCACATGTCCCAAAATAATGGATGAAGCTTTCGCACCAAAATTTCCGCTTGCTCGGAGGTCGTAGAGGAATCGGGGAGGTTCGAGGCAGAAATAAATTCTCTTCGAAAAATATTTTCGTAATATATGTAAACATAGGACTGATTGCCATCCCATTCCAATGAGACATATATTCGTGCTCTGCTTTGTGTTTTGTGGATACGTTGTATAAAGCACATGCGCAAGTTTCCGCATCCAAAAGATACTCGCTAATGTTTTGAGATTGTGATTGTCTATGTGCGGAAATACTCCTTCCATGAGTTGCACCTTTGAGTGTAGGAAAGTTGTGAGAGATTTCGGAAAATCCAATGTGCAAATGCTTACTGTGAGCCCTTTTTCAGCTAATGCACTTGTGAGACGTAGACAATGACGCTCTCCACCGTAGGGTCCATTGAAGAGGGGAAAAATAAAAATAAGATGTGGATATCGCAATTTTTTTTCGGACATGACGGTTTTCGAATAAAACAAGGCGACGCATAATTCCTCAACAGGTTTGATTATGGCACGTTTGCCCTTCATTTAAAAGTATTTGTAGTGTAGTGTTGAAGATATGATCATTTCGAAGAAAATTGCTTTGTTTCTGCTACGTTTGATACGTTTTGCAAGTTTTCTTGTTCCTTTTGTTGTACTCGCGTGGCTTTTGGAACAGTATTTTGCGTTCGACGGAAAGCTCGTGATCCCGTATTCTTTTGAAAAAGAACAAAAAGGTCAGCAACAACTTATCACTGAGTTTGGTCCTTCAGATCGATTACTTCCTCCGGAGACGCGTCTCGCTGACGGTGTTACGTATCGTCGGCTGCGCGAAGAGCCTGTCTATTTTCGTGTGCGCATGCCACGTTTATATGAAAAAGTGCGCGTTGATATGATGTACGCGAATCGCGAGCAGCCCCTTGTGGAAATCGGTCTCGCACGCGGTAGCAAAGAACAATTTTCGTTTGATTTTCAACCTTTACAAAATACCTTTATTGATCGTTCTCTTGCCGGGAAAACGCATTTGAGTTTTGCGGTCACGGATGTAGCGCAGCAGCTTCATCTTCTCCAAAGAGAACCTCTTTTTTTTCGTACCGAAGATTTTGTGAATCAATTCACAGCGCATCCCGAATATAAGGTTGCTGTGTACAATACTTCGTTTTACCCGCGCATTCAGCTTTCTGATTATACTCCGACTGATTCTCGTCTTGAGATTTCTTCAGCCTTGCGAGGCCGGCATGAATTTTTTACGTACATCAAAAACGAGGCGCTTGATGTTCGTTTTACTTGGCAGGATGTTAATCGCACATTCGGAGGTGATCAAGTGCGGATCCAGTTGTGGGATGGCACTGCGCTTATATCCGAAGCAGCATATCAAGATGATAATGTCTTTGAAGCAAGTGGCGTTGTCAGTGAAAAACAGAACGGTGGGTTGCAGCAGTCAAGTCTTGCCGAGGGCGTGTATAAAATTATTTTTGAGGCATCGGATGATATTATTATTCGTGAAGTTTCTACGGCCCAGCGCTATTTCGTAGTGAATCAACATCTGTATCTTGTTGATAATGTTGATTTGCAATCACAACTACTCGATCTTTCGTTGAGCCCTACCGAACTTACTACGAATGTCTCCGGACTCTCAGCGCGTACTGCTCATGATTCCGGTCTTCAGACACTGAACATTCACGGTATTCCTTTTGCAATTACCTTGCCTGGTAGACTCCACGAATGGAATGATCAGCTTTTCGCATTGCCAGAAATTCGTTCTATTACGATTCCTTTGAATGATGTCGAAATTTTTGGGAATGGCTTTTTTGCCTTCACGAAAGAAAGTTTTTTTGATCCTGATGGGTCGGTGCAAAGGCTTACTCCGAATATTGATTTTGAGAATATGGATTTTTTGTTGTACGCTGATTATGCTTCGCCTCTGCAAATCGGTCCCTGGACTCGTACTACTGCACAGTATGATATCCGCAAAGAGCATCTTCAAGAAAATAATTCGCTGTATTTTATTCTGTCTGCTCCGGGCATTGCGAATATATCCAGTGATATTCTGATTCGCGATTTCACAATTACTTTAGAAAAAGCTCCGTTTTCTTGGCGCGACATTATACGTAGATTTTCATTTTATGTTCCATGATGTTTATCGGACCGCGCGTGTTCTATTTTTCAACCTTTTCTTTTGGTATCTTGTCGCTTCATTAGGAGAATTTTTTGTCCCGGGGTTTGTGACATTGTATGTTTCTCTCTGGAGTTGGCTGTGGCTTGTTGTCTTTTTTGGCATCATGTATCTTTGTTTAATGCGCTATCGGCTCAAACGCGTATAATTCAGTATCTGTTCGCGACTTTACAAGCGCTACAAAAGCCCCCTCATTGTGTTATCATCACTTCACTTTTCTTATTTTTATGAAAAAAATTCTTATTACCGGTGGCGCAGGTTTCATGGGGTCGAATATGATTCGATATTTACTTCGGCAATATCCGGAATATTGCATCGTAAATGTTGATAAACTCACATACGCCGGGAATCTGAATAATCTGAAAGATATCGCCGATGATCCACGATATCGTTTTTATCAGGCGGATATTATCGACAGCAAGTTTATAGATGATTTGTTTCACCGCGAGCAGTTCGATTATGTTTTGAATTATGCTGCCGAAACTCACGTCGATCGTTCCATTATGGATCCAGATGCTTTTCTTTACACTGATATCATCGGCACTTTCACTTTACTCGAGGCAGTGAAAAAGTACGGTGTAGAACGTATGGTGCAGATTTCTACGGATGAGGTTTTTGGCAGTACACTGGACGGCGCTTTTACAGAAGTCAGTCCTTTTCAGCCTAATAGTCCGTATTCAGCTTCAAAGGCCGGCGCCGATCATCTCTGTCGTGCGTATTTTGTCACGTATCAAGTCCCGGTGATTATGACGCATAGCTGTAATTTTTACGGTCCTTATCAGTATCCCGAAAAATTTCTTCCCCTGTTTATCACAAACTTACTCGAAGATAAAAAAGTTCCAATCTACGGAGATGGAAAATACGTTCGCGAATGGATTTATACCGAAGATCACTGTCGTGCGATTGACCTTGTCTTGCATCAGGGTCGCGTTGGCGAGGTATATAATATCGGTACTGGGTATCGACAAGAGAATCTGTCGGTCACAAAACTCTTACTAGAGCTGCTTGATAAAGATCAATCATATATTGAATTTATTAAAGATCGTCCGGGTCACGATCGACGGTATGCTATTGATGCTACAAAGCTCCGAAATGAACTTGGTTGGGTGCCGATGTTTTCTTTTGAACAAGGTTTGGAAGCGAAGGTTCGTTGGTATCAGCAGAATACTTCTTGGTGGAAAGAATTAAAGTCAGGAGCGTATGAAGCGTATTATCGACAGCAATATCACGAACGTTTATCCTCCTAATTTTTTTTGTTTTATGAAACCAGCATGACTCCTTCCGATTCTCACACAAAGCAATCTTCTGTTCAGACGCCGCATCCATTTTCTAATATCCCCACTCTCGAGACGAAAACTGGCAATGGAAAAACTTTTGCGATTATCGGAATTATTTCTGGCTGCATCGCATTCGCTTTGTTTCCACCATTTTTTGGTATTCTCGGTATTGTCTTCGGTATCATCGGAATGAAAAAAGGCAATAAAAAATTTAGTTGGGTTGCAGTTGGTGTCAGTATTGCTGGTTTGATTGTTGGAATGATTCTCGGAGCGTTTTTTTATGTGAATGTACAATTCTGATTCTTGTTCGGTGTCGCACCGTTCACAGTCCAATCAAGGCAAGGCGTCGCAATAGTCATCAGTCTGAAAATCAACACCAACACATCAGAAAAGGACGAGCCCACTCGTGGGCTCGTCATTTCTTCAGACCGATGTATCGCAATGACCGGAGATTTTTGAGACGCTATCTGAACTCACAATCCTTATTCTTCCGGAGTGAATTCTGAAAGTCTCATAACAAATGTACCACTGCCACCCATTCCGACCATAATCACTTTGTTTCTGCTGTTTGCGAATACAAATGCTACTCCCGAGACTTCGGATGTGGCACTCTCATCAGCCGATTCGGAAGTATATGTGTAATAGACAGTGTTGTTATTGATAAAATCAAGTGTTATCTTACTGGTCACATGATCATAGATGGGATCATCCTCGAGCTCGGAGATGGCACCTAGAGCAGCGAAACGCCCTGAATCAAGTGTTCCTTTATGGTTGGTATCGAATGTTATTACTCCCTTGGTGTTTTCATACACATCATCAGTCGTTTTATTGGTGATGTTCCAAGTCCCGTTGAGGAGATCCGGAATATTGATAGCGATTTCATTTTCCAGAGCTTCCCCTAAAGTATCCGAATCAATATAACTCGCTTTTTGAGTCGCGATACTGTTATCATCAGAAATGAGCACATTGTCGGCAGAAACATCACCCGTGAGATTTCCATCTACCGCGAGATCACCGGCTACTTTCATATCATCATTGACGATAAATGGCATATCATCATCAAGACCAGCGCCGGCCACGGCACCACGGAATATTCGTCCATCAACGCGCACGTTATCACCGAAGGTCACGGGATTATCGTTTCTGTCGGTATCAGTCGTGTTGTTCACGATGGTGCCGTTGAAGAAAATAACACCACCAACACCCTGTGTACCCACTTTTATGGAGTTCACTATGAGTGTACCGTCGAGATCGAAATAATCTCCAATGGTACCGCCGAGCTTACTGGTGATGTTATACTCAGAAGCTGCTCTGGCTATACCAAAGCTCAGAAAAAGAACAAAGATGCTTATTACAGCTATAATGTAACTTTTACGCATATACATAAATTAATGTTTATTTTGCTCAAGTGAGATGCGCTCAACATTCGACCACGAAGAGGCGCATAACAAAGTTATTATAACATTCACCCCCCCCATGTAAATACTGTGTGATAATTCGCACCCATTCCTCATAAAATTAAAGAAAATTTTCTTCTCCTAAAGGCAGTGCTTGTAAGTTTTCTTCTTTGATAAAGAAAATTTTTTCGCGCGCAATTGTTGGATAGAGAGCTTGAACGGACGTCGGCGAGATTTCTATTTTTTGTTGTGTCGAACTGCTATTCTTTTCAATAGCTTGTATGCCATTGTTATCCGCGATAATAATGTATCCGCTGTCCGGATGCCAGATCGCGTCATATATTGGTTGTGATTGTCGTGTGATGAGTGTGTATTTGTCTGTTGTTTGATCGTACGTCCATAGTTCGAAGTCGCTTAACAAGAGAAGTTCATTGAAATTCCATATTGCTTTTTTTACTTCGAAAGGCACCGTCGCATCAGTGAATGTTTGTTTTTTTTCGATGAGTATCGTTTCGGTGTTACTTTTCAAGACGCATGTGTATTCGTTGGTCGTGCTACAGTTGAGTGTTCCTGTATCGATCCTCGTAGCTTGTTGGAGAGGGAAAGTTTCTGTTGTATCTTTTTTCAAATTTTTTTCTATGAAGAACCGCTTGTTTTGATTTTGAGTTACGAGCACAATCGAATTATTGTGAATATCAAAGGCGATTACGTTTTCTGCATAAAATTCTGTTTGAGGTTCCTGTTCTTCCAGAAGTTTGAGTCTCCACAGCATCGTATTGATTTGGAGGAAAAAGACGTTCGCTTCTTCTGGCCACGGTTTGATGTCAATAACAGAAGGCACAAGGTTCGGTTGTTGAATGATTGTAGTCACCTCTCCTCGGTCGCGATCTTTTTGAAACACCCGCCAACTTTCGTGAGTTTGCTTGAAATTTGCAATAAATACATTTTCGTTGGCAGCAAATAATTGTGTTGGTTTCGTTTCCAGAGTCGTGAGAAGGGTCATGCGGTCATTGTCGAAATTCAATCGAAGTATCGTAAATGATGTTTCTAATCGCGCATTCTCTTTTCGGCGAGCGATGAGCATGTGCTCCGTATCAATAACATCCATAGCGATCACATTTTCCATTTTTTGAATAGTCCCTCCTTGTTTAAAGAGATATACATTCTGAAGCACAGTCGCCTTTTTTGGTTCAATATATATAATTTTTTCCCAAGGGTAGAATCCATTTTTTTGTATCGTCAATGTCAATTCTCCTGGTAAAAGATTATTCACAACTACTGGTGTTTTTGCCTGTATCACTTTATGATTCAAAAAAATTCGCGCATTCTCTGGCCGTGTTTCAATAGAGAGTGTTCCGGTCTTCACGAAAGTATTTTTTTGCCAGTCATATCGGAATCCGAGTGTTGCAATAACAATAATCGAAGCACTGATGAAAAAGAGAAGCACAAAGACGCTAAAAAACAACCATCGGAAATGTTGCGACATACGCAATTGGTGATTCTTGCTCAGAAACAGGAAGATGCTATACTGTTGTGTGGGTAGTGACGGACTTATTTTTTTTATTATACTAGGAATTACACGTTTAGCGAATTCCCTCTCAACATTATACTTTCCTTTTGGTTATGTTTGCAAAACGTCGTTGGTTGAAAATGCTGTTCCTCGGATTCTTTACCGTCATAGTTTTTTCTGGTGGGTTTCTTTTAGGAAGTTCAACTCGCTTTTTGTATGTTCCTCCGAGTGAGGCGCTGAAAGCTATTATTCTTTCTTCAAAGAATTTTTCTAGCCTTGCGAAAGAAGAAGGAGTTGATTTTCTTATGTTTCAGGAAGTGTGGGATGCGGTAAAGAAAGACTATGTTAAACAACCCATAGATGAATCAAGGTTGTTTTACGGAGCTCTGGAAGGCATTGTCTCGAGTCTTGATGATCCGTATTCTGTGTTTCTTGATCCGGAACTCTCACAGATTTTTGAAAGTGATCTTTCGGGGGAATTCGAAGGCATTGGTGCAGAAATTGGCATACGAAAGGATCAATTAGTCATCTTGGCGCCACTTGCAAATACACCAGCTTCACGTTCTGGACTCCTTGCAGGCGACGCTATACTTTTTATCGATGACATAGATACGTTTGACATGTCACTTGACGAAGCTGTTGCACGGATTCGAGGCGCTCAGGGTACTCAAGTGAAGTTAACGATTTTTCGAGAAAGCGAATCTGAAACGCGCGATATTACGATTACGCGTGATCGTATCCATGTTGATAGTCTTACGTGGCGGTTTGACGATGAGCGTGGTATTGCTGTTATTCAACTGAATCAATTTCTTGAAGTGACGGAACAGGAACTCCATACTGCTTTGAATGAGCTACTTCTCAAGGAACCTCGTGGCATTATTCTTGATCTTCGTAATAATCCCGGCGGTTTTCTTCTCACTGCTATTCAAGTGACTTCACAATTTATTCCAGAAGATCAGCTTGTTGTTGAAGAACATTTTAGCGACGGTTCAGTGCAGGAATATCGTTCAGAGAATGCACAGCCGATTCTCGATATCCCAATGATCGTATTGGTGAACGAAGGCAGCGCTTCAGCTTCGGAGATTGTTGCTGGTGCTTTACAGGATTATAAACGCGCGAAGGTCATTGGTGAAAAGACTTTTGGAAAAGGTTCGGTGCAGGATTTTCGAAAGTTTCCTGACGGTTCAACACTCAAACTCACAGTTGCTGAATGGACGACGCCAAACAGTAGATCTATTACCGATCAGGGTATTACTCCTGATATCGTTGTTGAGTTGACAACGGAAGACATTAATAATAATCTTGATCCACAGTACGATAAGGCCGTTGAAGATCTTCTTCAACAGCTTGGTTCGTAATTTTTATTATTTTTTATGCAGATTATTCTTCTCCGTGACATTCCGGGTGTCGGTCAATCAGGCGATGTTAAGTCCGTTTCACCTGGTTTTGTAAGAAATTTTCTTTTACCAAAAAAGTTGGCTTTGATTGCGACTGATGAGGAATTGAAGAAAGTAGCTGCGCGGCAAAAGAAACGCCAGCAGCGAGAATCACTGACCGTGGAGAGATTTGAAAAAATCAAAAAAGAACTTCAGAATTCACGTATTGTTGTGAAGGTGAAAGCGACTGAAGATGGCACCCTGTATGCGGGTATTCATTCGAGTGATCTTGTTCGCGCTTTGCAGAAACAAAAGCATGAGCATCTTGCAGAACGTATGATTCAGCTTTCGGAACCTTTGAAAAAAATTGGTGAATATCCAGTGACGATACAATTCGGAGCCCAATCATTCCAAATAAAGATTTGTCTCGAACGAGCATAATTTTTCTTTCTTGAGCAATGCCAACAAAAAAAATGCACAAAAAATATCAAAGGCCAAAATACATTTTTGTTGTCGGCGGAGTGATGTCGAGTGTCGGCAAAGGTGTGACGACCGCCTCTGCCGGCGCTCTTTTAAAGGATTTTGGTGTTTCTGTGACTGCGATGAAAATTGATCCGTACATTAATGTTGATGCTGGCACCATGAATCCAACAGAACATGGAGAAGTATTTGTGACGTATGATGGATATGAAACGGATCAAGACCTAGGCAATTATGAGCGTTTCCTTGATGAACAGATTCCTTCTGTGAATTACATGACGACCGGACTTGTATACCAAACTGTAATTGAACGCGAACGTAATCTTGGTTATCACGGCAAATGTGTGGAAGTTGTACCTCATATTCCTCTGGAAGTGATTCGTCGTATTGAATTTGCGCAAGCGAGAATCCGGAGCGCAGTGACTATTATTGAAGTTGGAGGAACTGTTGGCGAATATCAAAACATTCTGTTTTTGGAGGCAGCGCGTATGATGAAATTAAAATATCCTCGGGATGTTGTTTTTATCATGGTGAGTTATTTGCCTATTCCGCGCACTGTTGGAGAAATGAAAACAAAACCTACGCAGCACGCTGTGCGTACTTTGAATGCGGCCGGTATTCATGCGGATTTTATTGTCTGTCGATCAGAAAAAGAGCTTGATGCAAAGCGCAAGGAAAAGCTTGCTTTGTTGTGTAATCTGCAGAATGAAGGCGATACTATTTCCGCGCCGGATGTTCCTTCGGTGTATCAAATTCCGCTCCTCCTTGCACAAGAGGGTTTTGGGGAGAAACTTCTCAAGAGACTTTCTTTGAAGAAGCGACACAAAGGTGATTTGAGACAGTGGCGTACGTTGTACCGTATTTTAAGTTCCGTCACGAAACCGGTAAAAATTGCTGTCGTCGGAAAATATTTTGGGACTGGAAAATTCACACTCGCAGATTCCTATATTTCCGTCATCGAGGCTTTAAAGCATGCCTGTTGGTTCCATAAACGTAAGCCTGACTTGACTTGGATTGATTCTGAAGAATATGAACGCAATCCACGCAAGGTTCGAGAACTCGCTAGTTTCGATGGAATTCTTGTGCCTGGCGGTTTTGGTACTCGCGGTGTAGCAGGTCTGCTCCGGGCGATTCGTTTTGCAAGGGAACACAAAATTCCTTATTTTGGTCTTTGCTATGGAATGCAACTTGCTTGTATTGAAATTGCTCGAAATGTTTTAGGTTGGAAGGATGCGCATACTACTGAAATTGATTCGAAGACGTCACATCCTATTATTCATCTTAATCCTTTTCAAGCACAGAATGTTCGTAGTCGTCGCTTTGGCGGTACGATGCGCCTTGGTAGTTACGATTGTCAGCTGCTTAAAGGTACAAAAGCTTGGATTGCATATCGTCGGCAGCAGATTTCGGAGAGGCATCGACATCGTTACGAATTTAATAATGCTTATCGAGAATCTTTCGAAAAAGTCGGACTCATTTTCAGTGGCATGAATCCAGAAACTGGGCTCGTTGAAATTGCCGAACTCGCGGTTCATCCCTGGTTTTTAGGAACACAATTTCATCCTGAATTCCAATCTCGGCCTTTTCGACCTCATCCTTTGTTTCGAGAATTTATAAACGCAGCGATTCAGAAGCGGTGATATTTTTTGTAATAAATAACGTCAGAGAGGAGCAGATGATAGTTTTTTCAGCACACTGTGCAATTCGCCAAGCAAAAGAGGAGGAAGATTATAACTTTTGAAGCACTAACAATGCACAGTGTGCTTTAAAAGTTATAATCTTCCTCCTCTTTTTTCTATCATTACGATTGATCAGAGCCTGTCTCAAAACCTGCTGTCGAGACAGACTCTAAGCTTGTTCGGGGATGATTGCCACTATCGTTTTTTTATGGAGCCTGCCTGTAAATCGCGGTACTTTCTTTTTTGTGAAACGTATCGTACCCGTGATTGCAGCGTAGAGAGTATCGTTATTCCCGCGTTTTACATTTTTTCCTGGGAGATACTTCGTGCCACACTGACGGATTATAACTGATCCTACGTGTGCTTTTTCGCCAGCAAAAAGTTTTACGCCGAGTCTTTGACCTCGCGAATCGCGTAGATTTGTTGTGCTTCCACCTGCTTTAGTATGCGCCATAGAATGATGCTCAAAAAATATTGTTTTTAACGTAGCAGTTTTTTCAGTAGCATGTCAAATCGCTCTCTCCACTCTCTATCCTTCGGGGGTTGTCGCCGAATACGTTTTCATCTGTGAAATATACATTTTGATCATAGAAAAAAGAGGAGGAATACGAGAGCTTTCGAAGCACTAACAATGCACAGTGTGCTGAGAAAGTCTCGCCTTCCTCCTCTTTTTTTACTTTGCGAATTGCACAAGCAACAGTATTCGGCAACAGTACCTTTATCAACGAGGAAGCGGTTTATTCGAGTCAATAATAGATGTATGAAAAGGATTCGGCGGTACCGGAGCTTCCTTCTTACGTGTTTCGAGGTCCTGTTGTATATTTTGATATTGGTTTTCATTGAACAAAAGTTCGGGTTCTTGGATTGATACACTTTCATTATCCTTCATGATAATCGCAATATGTTTGTATCCAAGCCAGAGCATATATCCTACATAAACAAGCATCACGAGCATAATGAGCGTTGAGTAATTTTTGATGACGAGACTCTTGATTTTTTTTGTATCCAGTTTCATATGGATTATTCTTGCATAAATGGCACTTGCCCAGTGAGCGTTGCGATTACGGCTGTTGTGTCTTGTGGATCGGCTGACGTCAATGTTCCCGTTGGTTGTATATTTATAGTAGTCAGTACAGTGATCGGCCCTGTATTTTCGATATTGTGAATGAAAGTATATACATGGGCCCATGATCCTTTTACGTTGAAATTTATAGTGCTGTAAGTGAAACGTTCCTCTGTCGTGGGTTCGGAGAGCGTGATTTCAAGTGTGAGTGATTGTTCTTGAGCGAGTTTTTCTATTGTTTGGATATATTCCAGGGTTCTTTGTTGAGTGAGAAAAAGATTATCAATAAAGGTCATTTTTTCCTCGAGGTTTTTTCCTTCTTTACTGAGGGTAATGAGGTGTTGATAGGTTGATGTTTGTTTTCCTATATTTGCACGTATTGTTTCGTTTATGTCTTTTACGGTTTGTAGTTTTCTCATGCCTGGTATAATTGCTACGAAGATAATGAGCGCAATAATTACGGCGTTACCGATGAGGTATAAAACTTTCTGTTTTTTTTGTATCTTTATCTGCATATGTATCCTCTCTATCATTCAAGTTGCCCTTGGAGGGTAAATGAAATATCTTTTGCCTTTGTGAGGTTCTCGAGTGGAAACGTGACGTTATAAAAATTTTCTGAGGCTTCGAGCTGCGATTGGAACGTCAGAAGATCGTCGCGTGTCAGCGCATTACCTTGCATATGAATCTTCTTTTCTATGATGTCCAAGTCAATATTGGTCAAGCCGATATTCGAAGGTGGCATATTTTCAATAATCACTCCGATGAATGTATTACTTCCTGTTGCATTGAGTCCGGAATGAGAAAGAAAAATAATTTTTTCATTGAGCGTTTGGATGATTGCATTGAGTTTGTTATTTTGATCACTTTGTTCTTGTAATGTAGTGATCTGCTGCAAGCCTTCGTTATGCACTGAGATGATCCATTGCGATGCCCACAGTATAGAGTAACCCAAGAGCAGTAACACGATCACTCCGATGAGGGTTGTTTGTAGAGTACGATAGATCGTAAGTGATATGAGTTGTTTCTTATACTCCTCAGGAAGGAGGTTAAAAGAGCGGATTGATTTTTTCATATGTTTTCGGATTCAAACATACTTCGTAGGGCAAGGCCAATAGCACATGTGTATGAGAGTGATGATGTTATTGGAAATCGTTTTAGCGTTCTTGCATTGATATTACACCAAGGATTGCCTGGATTGATCGTCATTTGCAGCATGTTTGTGAGTGCTTCCGGTAAACTTTTCGTATGCGCTACGCCGCCAGAGAGAAGAATTTCTCGGAGCGGTTCCTGCCCTTGCGCGATATGGAGTTTATAGTAATGCAGGATTTCCAGAATTTCTGTTGCCAGTGTTTGTAAGAGTGGAGTGAGTGCTTCAATAATGGTCGTGTTTTCTTTTGGACTTTGAAGGCCATAGTGCAATTTGAGACGCTCCGCTTCTTCCACTGAACTTTTAAAAGCGTTCTGTATAGCTTGTGTCATCGCATTGCCAGAAAAGTTTTCGCTTTGTCTTGTAAAATGTATCACCCCATCGCGCTCGAGGATAAATGTTGTTCTTTGCGAATCGATATGTATCATACAGCGCGCCCCAGTAATATCTTTTGTTTTTACAAGACTTCTTACGATTGCTTGTGCTTCTGTTTCGAAGGCGAGTATATTCAGTCCGGCATCCGTCAAAGCCTGCAAGAAATTTTCTGTGATTTCCTTAGCGATCGCGGCGAATGCGAGATAACTTTGGTGACCGAATGTAAAATATTGCCAATCGATAATCATCATGGAAAGTGGATAGGGGAGATGCTGTGTTATCTCATTACGTACTTTTTCTTCTGTGATTGCATTCCCATCTGCGACGAACGGAAAAACTTTTGTATAGGTTTGTTTTTCTGGAAGCGATGCAACCACGTACTGTTTTTTGATTTTGCTTGCTGTTATAAGTTGTTGTATGGCACGAATAAAATTATCCCTATTGATAATTTTTCCTTTTGCGAGCGTCCCTTGTGGCAACGCAATACTTTGGAAGTTTGTAAGTTTTATACTTCGTAGCCCTCGTTTGCATGCAATAAGGCGCAATGTTGCTTCTCCAATATCAAGGCCGAATGTTTTTATTGTATTTTGGAAAAACATATTCATTATTGGTTCAGCAGGCGTTCATCCCATGAAATGCGTTCGTATTCTCCGGTGCTTGGAAAAAATGGCGGAGGTGCAAAGAGTAACTTTGTGTCATAGGTTGTTTCTGTGATTTCATATCCCGAAACTACTGGACCGTTCGCATCATTCACCCAACTCCATGTCCACACCGTATTTGTAATAATTGTACCATAGGTTTCGATTTTATCTCGCAGTGCGTATTGTGGATAGAAAGATGGAGGATAATAATAACGAAACACGTGCCCACTTTGTGCAAGTAATGCCCCGTCGATTTCCATTGTGTCTGGAGAGCGTAGCGGTACGAGAACGTCCTTTTGTGCAATAAGTGCTAGAGCAGAATTGGTATTCGGTGCGTATGTAATATTATTTTGTATGAGAATGTTTGCGTTGCCGCCCTGCTGTTGTGTCCTTGCCGCAACAACCGTTGCTCGTCCGTTGACGGTTCCTTCCACCCAGATTCTATCTTGAAAATAGAGGAGGCCGTCTGCTGGGATCGTAAGGTTCGACATGCCAGGGATACTTTGTACTGTTTTATAGTCGTTGGATTCATAAACCCACTGAGTGCCGTTGTATCCATAGACTCGTGGATGCAGCGCAGTAACTTTTTCCACTGTAAACTTTCCGTTACTTAAGAACGTTAAGCGGTATCCAAAAACTCCGGATGGTCCAAGAAAAAAACCGTTGTCTATAGCTTCTGTTTCCATCGCGCCCAAATCTAAAGTAATAGTTGCAAAATCAACCATCGGTTCAGGGAATTTCCAAAGCTCTTGTATTTCGCCCGTGCCCCATACCCCTGGTTTGACTTCATTGTTACAGTCATGCTCTAGTCCACAGATATATGTCTCTAATGCACTCGTTACCAATGAATCAGCTTCTCCATCCATCCTTACTCCTCCATTTGAATGCAACGGTCCCTTCACTTCTTCTCCTTGTCCGAACCACACATTATTATTGGTGAGAAACGCAAATTTGGTTAACGACGGGATGCCGTATTGAATTTCCACAATGCGTTTGAGATTCGGATACGTTAATGTCCATCCTGTTGATCGTATTGTGACGATCGTTGATCCCGATTGTGGAGGTGTGACTTGGAGTTCGAATCTGCCAATCGTTCCACCGAATGGATCTTTGAAATCATGAATGCCTGTGTCTTGCGCAAATTCTTTTGGCATATGCGCAAGGTGCCAGCGATAATAATCAATGCCGGCTTCGGCGATGGTCATAGCTTGTATCGACGCGGCTTCTCGTTGCGTGGCAATACGTCTGACTTGAATAAGGCTGAGTATGGCACCCAAAACAAGAAGAAAGATAGTGGAAAATATGAGCGAGAGTATCAGAATGCTTCCTTTTTGTGATTGCATTTTCATAGACTTATTTATTCTGCGAGATTATCTTTGAGATTCCGCAACTGCACATCGGATTCTATCAGTGTGCTTTGCGGTGCCACGTTGGGTCTCGGATTAATTTCGAGACGCACATGAATGAGCCGAATTTGGCTCACATCAATAGGTGCTGTGAGCGGATTGTTTGTCATATCAATAGGATAGCTTCCGTTGAAGTATGTGAAGATCGGACCAGCATTAATTACATTTGCGGTCAGTGTTTGCGTTTTCGCGTCGCTTTGTTTATATTTCGCGGGTTGTCCGGTTGGTTCAATACTTGTCCGGTTGAGTGTTGTACCTACGAGCGTGTAGGTAATTTTTTCACGGGCGCTGTCGGTATCGACATCACTATAAAAAGTAACACTTACATTCGTCGCTTGTTCAATGGGGTAGGCTCCAGAATCACTGAGAGCCGCTTCGCGCAGTTCTTTGATCATCGTATTGATAGCATTTTGCGCTTGATAGGTTGATGATGTGTGTTCCAGAATATAATTTTGACCTTTTGAAAGTTGTATCACAAATCCGTAACTAAGGAGTGCGACAATCAAGAGTATGCCTGTACTCAATGTGATTTCTAACAGTGATATCCCAAATGTAGATTTTACGGCATAGAGTTGTCTCTTCTGTGGTATATATTTTTTCAAGACACTTTTCCGTGTGTCTTGAAAAAATATATACCACAGAAGAGACAGTATCCTGCGATAACTCTTTTGTTTAAGATAGTTTTGTTCGTGACTTTTCATATTCAGAGTGGAATAAGCTGAACGAGTTGTTCGGTTTGGCCGTTCACAAGGAGATTTAAGGTTTCTATTTGGTAAGCTGGATGTGAAATTTGCACTGTGTAATTACCCGGTATCAGCGAACTGAAAAATGTTTGTCCACTAAAGTTTGTGTTTTTTGTTTCACTGAAATTGAAACTGTCCGTGAGTTGTACTGCAGCATTACTGATGATGTTGCCCGCGGTACTTTTGATAGTCATAAGGATTGTATGCGCGCTTGCATTTGCTAATGCAAGACGAATATGTATAGTAGCGTTCGGCACAATTATTAAAGGATACGGTGGATTGCTTTGCGCAACAACGTAGCCGGTTACTTGTTCGTCAATATCAAGAGTGTAGGTATCAGGTTCCACGTTATTCAATACAAGAGTTCCTGCATTGTCCGTTGTAATTGTTTGTAAATATTTGTATATAGGTGTTCCTTCACCGGTCGTGCCTATAGTTTTATCACCTCGAAGTGTGAGGACTATGTCACCAAGAGCATTGCCCTGTGGATGTCCTTGCTCAGCGCCTGCATTCACTGTTGGTTCAAGAGTGGCAATGCCATTGAATATTGTTCGTGCTTCTCTGTGTACACTCCAACCATCAATCTGGCCCACAAAAAAGCTTGTGTTTTCGGTATTACATCCAAAAGACATAGCTTGGTCATTGGTCAGGAGATTCGTCCCGGTGAACACTTGACTTACTTCTTGCACATTATCGATGAAAAGAGAAGCTGTTTGATTTGTTATGTCGACACTCATCGCTATGTGATGCCATGTTTCGAGTGGCAGTGCACTTGTTGACGTGAGCGTGACAGTTTCAAGATTCGTTGCGACTCTTGCCGTCACTTTTACATTTCCAGCATCTGGTACAAGTTCAATATCGAATATTCCGCTAGATTCTGGAATATTTTTATCCAATATGGTTTGCAGACTCGTATTATTTTGCGGATAGATCCAGCCTTCAATGGTGAGGCTTCCAATGATATCTAAGTCTGGATCATCAGGAATGCGTACACATTGATTGCCAGAAAGTTTCAGAGCCGTACCAAGTTTTCCCTGTACCCAATCATTGATCGGGTCAATATTATTGATAGTGGCGTCAGGAATTCTTCCTAAACTATCTGAAATAAAATTACTTCCCGGCTGTTCAAATCCCCACCAAGCGATAGTAGTTTGATTTACGATCGGTGGAAAAATTTTTGTCAGATTCACCGGCGGATTTGTAGCCTTGGATTGTGAATAGGAAAGAAAATAATTCGAAGTATTTGTTCCGGGGTCAAGAGGATCTTTGATTGCAAACCATATTTTTGTAGTATTGGTATTCCATAGTGTTGATGTCACCCGGTCCAATTCACTCCAATTGGTACCATTCCAATAGGCGATACGGAAATCTTCACTATTCGCCAGCGCTTTTCCCGCTGTTACGAGTGCGGCGTGATCCACTGTGATAGATAGAGGATATCCGGCACTGAGTATTTGCGCATCATTATTTTGTACGGTGATGGGTACTTGATACCCGTAATTTCCATCCCACCATGGGGTTTCTATTTGACTATCATCAGTCGTCGTTATTCGCAGTGTTGCTACGGGAACAATAAAGAATGTTTTCGTCGTGACTTCACCCTCCAGCACAGTTAAATGTCCTGGATTAGGATTGGGATTATTCTCTGTGATGGCGTATGTTTGTGATGTACTATATCCTCCTCTGCTGATTATAATTTCGTAACTAGAGTTTGCTATCGGTGCGCCGGGGAGAAGATATTCTCCATTGTCATCCGCTTGTCCCGTGACGTTAATGACAGGTTGCAGGAGGTTATTCACGACTTGAACATTTGCCTGTGGTACAGCTTGTGGAACGCTGTCGAATACTTGGATGCGTAATGTTCCGCCGCCACTGGTTGTTTCAATGCCTTTGGGTGCAATATTCGTAATTGCGGTGACTGGTTTTGAACCAATTTTTGTCGGCCACGCTACTGAGACACGCGCTTTTTTATAATCCGTTGGCACAGTATCTGTTGGGGCTTTGTTGTCGAGTATGTCATCAATATATCGCACATCAAACGTCACAGTGTAATTGACACCTTGTATGGAGACGGTTTCGTTCGACGGTAATTGTCCTGGTGGAATGCCTCCTACAATGCCGACATCATCGTAGGAAAGATTTCGGATCTGTTCTATTCGTTCATCTGCGAGTGAGGTTGCGGTTGCCCGGAGTTTACTGTCGTTAATAATTCTTAGTCCGAGGATGAGTGTCACGAAGAGACTTCCGGTCGCAATTCCTAAAATGCCTATACTGAGTATGATTTCGATGAGCGTAAAACCACCTGAATTTTTTTTTGCTGTTTCAACGGTTTTATTTTGGAGATTTTTTTGTATCATATTTGATTCACAAGTGAATACATTGGCATCACAACAGCCACGGCTATAAACGCAACACCTGCGCCTAATATAAGCATCAGCAGAGGCTCGATAATCACCGTGAGATTATTCATACTACTATCAACTTCTTCTTCAAAGAATTCTGCGATTTCTCCAGAGATATCATCGAGTGTTCCGCTTTCTTCCCCAATGCGTACCATTTGTATGACCGTCTTAGGAAAAAGTTTTACATTCTGATCCAAACTTTCATGTACCGTGATACCTTTTTTTAATTTTTGGCTTGCGGTGTAAATTATTTCTTGATACGGGATGAGTTTGAGTATTTTTGCGATGATGAGAAAGCTTTTCACAATGGGAATATCTGTTTTAAGGAGCGCGTGCAGTGTCCTGAAAAATTGTGCGAGTTGTATGTTTATAAGAATTTTTTTGGCTATCGGTATGATGAGTACAAATTTGTGCCAGAATTTTTTTGTTTCTCTATTGCGGATAAAGAGAATCATTGTTATAAGAGCAATGACGAATGTTATGATGATCAGAATAATGTTGTGACTCATGAAGTTCGTAAAAGCAAGGAGAACGCGCGTGGGGAGCGGAAGCGCTATAGTGTCACTTGTGTAGAGGATGAGAATTTTTGGTAGTACAAATGTGATCATGGCAATACCAACAATCACCATGGTTACGAGTATAAAAATAGGATAAATGAGTGCATTGGTAATTTTTTTCTTGAGAAGATATTGTTTTTTGAGTTGTCTCACGAGTTGTTTGAGCGTATTTTCGAGTTGTCCAGTGACTTCGCCGCCTTCGATCATGTGCACAAAAAGTTCTGAGAAAATTTTTGGATATTTTTGCATGCTCGATGCAAGCGTATGCCCGTGTTCCACCTCTTGCTGAATATCTTCGACACTTTCGCGAAAATATGTATTCTTTATTTGCGGCGAGAGTATACGGAGTGCTTCAGCAAGTGAAAAGCCAGTGCGTGTCATGACCTCAAGGTTTTGTACAAAAAAAAGACGCTCGAGTGTATTGACACCTCGAATTTTCCGTACTATGTAAGTCAGTCGTCCACTTTTTTTTCTTTCTTTATTTTGTGTTTCCGCCTCCATGTGACACAGGCGTTATTCATTAGTCTTTCGTGACTCTGAGGATTTCCTCGATGCTGGTCGTCCCTCTTTGTGCCTTAATGAATCCATCCTCAACCATCGTAATCATACCTTCTTGTTGCGCCGCTTTCGTGAGCGCTATTTTTGTGGCTTCTTCCAGAATGAGCTGCGCAATCGTTTCAGTGATTTCCAGCACTTCGAAAATCCCGATTCTTCCTTTATATCCGTTGTTGTTACATTCCGCACATCCTTTCGGTTTATAAAAAGTTACTGCTTCCAGTGACGTGACCGCTGCCTCTTGTTCTTTTTGAAGTATTTTGAGAAGTATGGGGACATGAAATTGTTCTTCGATTTTCTTCAGGAGTTCTTTGTCAATGTGATACGGTTCTTTGCATGCACAGAGTTTTCTCACCAGACGCTGGGCGATAATACAATTTGTTGTCGACGCCACAAGAAACGGCGCGACACCCATCTCCTGAAGTCGAGGCAGAGAGCCAGGCGCATCATTCGTATGGAGTGTTGAGAGCACAAGATGACCGGTCATGGCAGCGTGTGCGCAAATTTCCGCAGTTTCTTGATCGCGGATTTCCCCGACCATGATGATGTCTGGATCCTGTCGCAAGAGCGCTCTCAGGCCCGTTGCAAATGTAAAACCTATACGTGGGTTCACTTGACTTTGATTGATGCGTGGCATGCGGTATTCAATGGGGTCTTCAATAGTGCAGATATTCACTGTCTGTTGATTGAGGAGGTGCATAATGGAATATAACGTTGTTGTTTTTCCTGAACCTGTTGGGCCAGTGACGAGAATCATTCCATGCGGTTTTTCCATATTTTTTTCTACGATATGCCGTTGGCCGAGCAAAAGGCCGAGCTCTTCGAGTGAGATTACTTGCCCGGTTTCATTCAGAAGTCGTAACACAACTTTTTCGCCATCATAAACTGGAATAATGGAAACACGGAGTGAAATTTTGTAATTTTTTGATTCTATTTTGAATCGGCCGTCTTGCGGGAGGCGATGCTCATCAAGTTTGAGATTTGAGAGTACTTTGATTCGAGCGACAATGCCTGCTTGGATCGTTTTTGGTAACGTCATGACATCACCGAGCAGTCCGTCAATCCGAAACCGCACAATCACATCTTTTGGTGTTGGTTCTATATGCACATCAGAAGCGCGAGAAAATACCGCGTATTCAAGGAGAGTATCGACAATTCGGATTACTGGGAGTTCTTCGGACATCTCCCGCAATTTTGTTGTATCCTCTGTTTTTTCTTTGGATTTTGTCGTTTGCGTTGTGAGGTGTTCTATGTTGCTTTGGAGTTTTGGTTCAATACGTTCTGCAAGTTGTGCAACGCTGTCTTCTACACCGCGATGATATTGATTCAGAAGATGCTGCATGGCAGATGGTGTGGTGATGTGGGGTTTGACTTTTTTTCCAGTTCTTTTTTCTACGAAGTCAATCGCTTGCAAATCATCCGGATCGAGCATAGCGAGCAACACATCGTTTTCGTTTTGATCAAAGATAGCTACTTGGTGTGTCTGCGCGATAGCTTCCGGTAGTAAATCTAACACTGCATCTTGCAGGTGTTTTTGAGAAAGATCCACAAAAGGTAGCCGAAAGTGTTTACTGAGTGTTTGATAGAGGTCAGTTTCCGTGAGTAGTTTTTGTTCAATAAGATATTCCGACAGTGGCTTACGTTGTTTTTCTGCATTTTGTGCAGCTTCGGCGAGTATTCCCTGGTTCAGCGTATTTTGTGTTTTGAGTATGGTAAGCGTTTGGTTTTCGTGTATCATGTTGATATTATAACATTTTTTGATCTTTACGTGCAGTGAACTTGAGCGTTATCATAAAGGGACGGTCGCCGAATACTATTTTCTGTGTAACGTACACAACCAAAGAGACAGAAGACTCTCCTTTCTCAGCACACTGTGCAATGTTAGTGCTTCGAAAGCGAGAGTCTTCTGCCTCTTTGGTTTTGCGTATTGCATAAGAAAGTGTATTCGGCGACAGTCCCATAAGAATGCTCATTACTCATTACGCAGATCAAAAAGATAGATGCTGTATCCTATATGCGCTATGGGTTTGAACATCGTAAGATACTGAAAATTTTCTTTTTCCCAGAGAAGTCTTGTGATGCTGATAGCTACAATGCCATTAATGCGCTGCGTGACTTCTGTACGGTTTTGTGTTTGTGAAAGCGTCGGTAATGTTCGTGCGTCAATGACATAATGCGCCGCATCTCCTTTTCCAAAATACACTAAATATATCCAAGGAATATCATGATCTTTCATGTAATCGCGGAGGCGCTTGAGATCTTGCCCCCAGTCGAGATTCGAATCCAGGAGGTACGTGTGTCCATTGCTCGGCCCGCCGATTATTTCAGAAAAATAGGACAGGTAAAACGGGTATGTCCAGAGTGACATCGCAATATATATCGTGAGCATCGTGAGTATGATGCCTTTAAAGAGTTGCGTCCACCTGCTCAGTTGGACGTTCATGAGTGTGCCGAGGAGAATAAAAATAAATGGGTATATCGGTACTATATGTCGCCAGCCGATATTGATATTGTTTATCATGCTCGCAAGCAGATATAACAGCGGGGTAGTCACCAGTACGAGATGTTCAAAAGAGATGATCGTTGGGAGAGATTGCATTTTTTGGAGCAAGCTCCTGCGAAGTTGGGAATGAACATTCGTATACATATGTATTTTTTTTTGGAACGCATGAAGACTGATGATAATGAGTATGCCTATCAACAGTATTGTTGCAAACGGTGTTTTAACGAATAATGTGACTGGAAAGTAGTACCACCACCCTTGTGTAGAAAATTCTCCAAAAAGATAAGCCGCGTGGCCGACAAAACTGTGTTTCAGGACGGCGAAGAGCCCGTCAAGATAGAGATGGATAATAGGGAGACGCGTGAGTACGGGTGTGAGGTTTGTTTCGATCATCGGATCTGTACTGTTACTCAGGAGTGGCAGCAGAATATTTTCCTTCCAGAGCGGTAAGGCGAAGTTGTACGTGATGAGTATTGCGAGGAGTGTTCCTGCAAAACATACTCCGAACAACATGATGCCTTGACGGAAGAGTGATGC
Organism: Candidatus Kerfeldbacteria bacterium RIFCSPLOWO2_02_FULL_42_19; assembly: GCA_001818315.1. GTDB lineage: Bacteria > Patescibacteriota > Patescibacteriia > HO2-48-17 > HO2-48-17 > WO2-43-9. The sequence goes on along the minus strand of MHKF01000003.1, from coordinate 7,679 downwards.
CCGCTGTTCGTTTTTCGGCTTGTAGAGCGTAATAGAGAATAGGAAAAATATTGCAAAAAATAACCAGAGGAGTATTGCGGAAAATTTTGTGACTTGGGCGAGTCCAAAAATAATTCCTGTGAGTATGAGTTTGCATTGTGTCGGTCGTTTTATCCAGGAGATGAATGAAAATATTGCCGCCGTAAATGCTAGTCCGAATGGTACATCGGTAGTAATGTAGCGAGCGTGTGCTATGATATTGGGGTCAAAAGCATAGAGCGTGAGTGCGAAAAGCCCTGCTGTGAGTCCAGCGATTTTTTGAGTCCAACTGAAGATGAGTATTCCAAGCAAGAGACTCATCAGCATGATCGGTAGTCTACCTAAGAAAAGAAGAAAATCGGCTGGGAGAGTATTATGGTACAGAAATTCGTACGCGGCGCTCCATTGTGTTCCTTCATCCCAGTTTTTCGAAGGTTGATAGATGATTTTGGTTTTGAGGAGTGGTAAAGCAGCGAGGAGTTTGACAAGAGGGGGGTGTTCCCGATTCAATGCATATATGCCGGTTGTAAGGTAACTGAAACCGGAAACGAGATGTGCGCCCTCGTCAATAGTCTGATTTTCTTGGATACTGGAGAATATCTCAGTCGCGAACATCACTATAAGCAAGCAGATAGCGCAGATCATGCCAACCTTGTTGCGTATTTTTTCTTGTTTACGTTTGATGTTTTCCGCAAGATCCATATATGATTTTTCAATTACTCCGTCGTTATTACAAAACTTTTTTACTGCTTTTGTTCACAGTGCTTTTCAATGCAGGCTTGTGGGGATTTTTAGCATACAATATCCATCCACAACCAGAACCTCTCTTTTTGCATTATAATATTTTTTTTGGCGTTGACTTCATCGGCGCTTGGTATCGGATTTTTTTTCTTCCTGGATTCGGTCTTGGTGTTTTGCTTATGAATGCTATACTCGCATTTTTTTTACTCAAAAGAGATTTAGTACTCCACTATCTTGTCCTTTCGACAACCCTCGTCATTCAGATTATACTCATAGTGGCAGGAATATTGATTGTGTTGATCAATTCTTAGTATATTCATCATGACTCCATTTTATACTCATTTTGATATTTTACGCATTTTCGCACTCATGACTCTGGCTTTCATTATAGCGATCTTGTGGACGCCGATCCTCACACACTTTCTTTATAAATATAAACTTGGCAAAAAAATTCGTGATGAATCTCGAGCTCCTGTCTTTGCACGTCTTCATCGACATAAGGCGGGAACACCGGTGATGGGTGGATTGCTCGTCTGGGTGACCGTTATGTTATTGGCGTTATTTTTATATTATCTTGCTCAATGGACGAATATAGAACTTTTCGATCAGTTGAACTTTCTTTCTCGTTCCCAAACATGGCTTCCACTTGGCGCGCTTGTTGCTTCCGCGATTCTCGGACTTGTTGATGATATTTTGAATGTTAAGAAAGTTGGACCACATGGCGGCGGTATTGGTTTAAAACATCGCTTGATCTTGTATACATTTATTGCAATCGTCGGCGCGCTTTGGTTTTTCTTTAAACTTGATTGGGATGTGATTCGTGTGCCGCTTGTTGGTAATTTTCAAATTGGGTGGTGGTATATCCCACTTTTTATTTTTATCATCGTTGCTACCTCATTTTCGGTGAATGAGACTGATGGTCTTGATGGACTTGCTGGCGGTGTGTTACTTGCTTCATTTGGCGCGTACGGCGTGATTGCTTTTGTGCAGGGGCGTATGGATCTTGCAGCATTCTGCGGAATAATCGTCGGTGCTTTGCTTGCTTTTCTTTGGTTTAATATTCATCCTGCGCGTTTTTTTATGGGCGATACTGGATCGATGTCGCTTGGCACGACCCTTGGAATAGTTGCGATGCTTACGAATTTTGCCTTGCTATTACCGATTATTGGATTTTTGTACGTATTAGAATCTGGTTCAGTCATTCTGCAAGTTATTTCGAAGAAATTGCTGAAGAGAAAAATTTTTCTCTCTTCTCCATTGCATCATCATTTTGAAGCTAAAGGCTGGCCGGAAACAAAGATTGTGATGCGTTTTTGGGTCATCGCCGCAGTGACTGCTGTGAGTGGGCTTATGATTTTTTTGTTGGATCGCGTGTAATATACGTATTCCTGAAGAGTCTTTTTAAGAACTCAAGGGAGAGAGCGTAAAAAGAATCATCGAAAGAACCATGAATGTTGCGAGTATGATCCAGATAATTCTTTGATGCTTACGTTTCATATGTTACAAAACTACGTTGCTAAGATTTTACGTCAAAATATTCGGGATGACGAAACAATTCTGCAGATTGTGCGCAGTCATCCTTTGAAACACATTATACCGGGTTTTGCTATTTTCGTCCTGATTTTTGGTCCATTATTTTTCTTGTTGCCGTTACTTTCGTTTGGTGAAATGGGGATTTTGATTCTATCGTTTAGTTTTTTTCTCGGACTTATACTGTTGATTCGCGAGGGATATATTTGGAATCTTCATGCTTTTATTGTTACCGATCAACGTATTATCGATTTTGATCAAACTGGTTTTTTTCATCGTACTGTTTCCGAATCTCGTTTTGATAAAATTCAAGATGTTAGTTATACTCAAAATGGTCTGCTTCAGACTTTCTTTGATGTTGGAAGTATTGTCATCCAAACTGCTGGCGAGTCCGCAAATTTGGAACTTGATTATGTTCATGCACCTGCGAGAATTCAGAAATTACTCATACAATTACAGTCGGAGTTTTTGAAGCGGCAGTCTCCTGATGATTTATCGTGAACTTTCATGTCCCTGACTCGACCTCAACAAAGATCTTTTTTTTACACGTTCTGGCACTCTCGTTTTTTTGTTGTATGCGCGCTCGTATTCCTCGTTTTTATTTTGCTTTCTCTAGGAAAAGTAATCAATCGTCGGGCGCAGGTAAAAAATGAACTCCATGTTTTGGAGGCAGAAATTACGCAGTTGGAACAACAGAATACTGATCTTGAACGCATGATAGCGTATATGAATACGGATGCTCGTGTAGAACGCGAAAGTAGATCGAAGCTCGGATTGCAGAAACCAGAAGAATCGGTACTTTTTGTGCCTTCCCAAGTCATGCCAGTATTGACGTCTGAGCCTCTGAAAACGCAAGATAATGCTGATGTATCGAATCCTCGGAAGTGGTGGGGATATTTTTTCTCGGTCGAGGTTATATAGTTTTGATTTACAAGTGAGGTGGATAATAATCTTATGCACAATTCCGAAACTTATCTTAGCGAAGAAATATCACATCCGCACGTGAGAGGCCGACAGTCATTTTTGCAACGGATACGTCAGCATCGTTCGTTTGTTATCTTTTTAGGAGGTGTGTGTGCAGTTGGCGTTGGTATTGTCATTCTTGGCGGACTCAGTGTGTATGTGTTTGCATGGGATCATGTGTTTATTCAAAATGTGTCACGCGTTGTGCCGTATCCAGCGGCATTCGTGTCGCGGAGGGTTATTTGGTATAAAGATTTTCAAGCTCAGGTTGATACTCTTTCTCGCTATTATGCGCAGCAGGAACGTTTGGACTTACCGGATTTAGCTTTACCCTCGAGTGAGAATGTACGTAAGACTGCTATGGATCGGCTTGTGAAGACTCGGTTGACGGAAATATTAGCACAAACATTAGGAGTCACGGTTACGAGCGCCGAGATCGAAGTAGAGTTTACAACGTACGCCGTCCCACAATCAGAAAATTTGGAAACCCTCATCAAAAATCTTTCAGAACTTTATGGATGGACGCTCGATGATTTTAAATATTTTATTATTCGCGAAGTTTTATTGCGTGAAAAAATTATGCATGTTTTGATTAGCCAGAGCGATTTTGATGTTGAAAATCGGAAACAGGCTGAAGAGATTTATAAGCTTGTCATGAGCGGTCAAAAGAGTTTTGAAGATATTGCAAAGGATCTCAGTGAAGATACGTTTACCGCAGCATTGGGAGGGGATTTAGGAATATTTCGGCTTGCAGATATGGATCCAGTGTTTTCTGCAGCAGTCGCCAGTTTGGAAAAAGGTCAGGTGAGTTCTCTGGTACACACCCAATACGGATTTCATATTATTCAGCTTGATGATCGTATTCCTGCTGCTTCTGGAAAATCGGAAGAAACGCAGTATGTTGCGAAACATATTTTGGTGCGAGGGAAGACGATCGACGCAGTGATTGCTGAGCGACTTGCGCAAACGCAAGTGCGTATTTGGGTGCCGCTTGATGTGAAATGAATTCAGGCCGCAGATATGTTAGAAGCTTCTGGTAGTGCTTCAGACAATCCGCGGCCTGTGTGTTACGCGAACGCGTATTGCTTCGCGTATCGAAGTGCGAGCAGGAAGTTGCCGGTCGTGATCGCGAGAGCGAAGAGAATCACAATAATTGCATTTTGAAAGTTTTGTAACGTTGTGATTACCTTTTCGCAAGGTAAACCCTGCGTCTGAACGTTTTCGGCGAGTGCCGGAAAAAATAATATTGCGGCCATCCCTATGAGGGTAGCAGCAATTAAGGACCAAACGCTCATCCAAAAATATGCTTTTTTCCAATGCATTCCTTTTTCCTTTCTTTTTTGATTTGAGATTTCATTCGAAACGAAAATTTATATCACATTTCTTAAATTTTGTCCAGTTTTTTTGACTCTTGCACAAGGTGCAGAAAATTTTTTTCTCTCAAATAAGCTAAAAATTTTACAAAAAAAGCCTGCGGCTTTGATCCACGCGGCTTTTCTGATACCGGAGCGCGAAAATCTATCTTCGCTTTATGATTTTCGCGGTTTCCAGGGTAAATTTGATTCACAAAGTGCGTCCCATATTGTCAATGCTTTATGAGAAGCTCCATTACTGCTCCGCAGATATTCATGGAGATATTGCGAACCTTCGGACTTGCTGTAGACTACCACCGCTTGTCCGTTGATAATGAGAAGAGCACTCTCGTCAAAGAATTTAATGTTCCATAATTGTTGCGTGTCTTCCATTCTTCTCCTCCCTATGATTGGATGAAGTATTGGAAATAAGTATGGCGCGTCCGTGACGTTTAAGTCAATGCAAGCGCCTTGCGTTGGAAAGATTTCATCAGTAGTATATTGAGTAGTGTTTTGCCCGCGTAGCTCAGCTGGCTAGAGCAGCGCTTTCGTAAAGCGAAGGTCGGCGGTTCAAATCCGCCCGTGGGCTCACTTTGACCTCGACGGTTTTTTTTATTATAATTTCATTAGTTGAGTATTGAGTGGAGGAGCTTATGCAGCGTAAACAATCTCGTAGGCGAGGTAACAGACATGTTCTGCTTATTGAGGATGAGAAGAATCTTGTGGACATGTATACGGTGGCTTTGCGCTCTTATAATTTTGATCTTCAAACAGCACAGAGCGCGGATGATGCGCTGAAACTTCTTGAAGAACAGTCTTTCGATATTATTCTTCTGGATATTTTGATCCCGGCGACGTCACATGATAGTCTGGACGTCTCGCAGCGCAAGGGGTTGGACGTCTTGGAAATTATTCGAAAACATCCTCGATTTCGAACTATACCTGTGTTGATTTTAACGAATCTTGATGATATTCCAGATCGTAAGCGCGCGGAAACATTGCATGCTCAGGAGTATATTCTTAAAACGAATGTCTTACCAAAAGATATTGGAAGAAAAATCGAAGTTATTTTACAACAAAGATAAAATTCGTTTCTTTTCATTATATGGATATACAGTATTTTACGCCCCTTTTGTTTAGAGGCATTATTTCGTGCCATGATTCGCTTTGAAAATGTTTCGAAAATTTATTCCAATAATGTTGTTGCTCTGAATAATGTGAATCTTCATATTCAGCCTGGTGAGTTTGTTTCCATTGTGGGGCAGTCAGGCATGGGAAAGACAACACTTGCAAAACTCATTATCGCGGAAGAGCGTCCTACCAAAGGCAAAGTAATTATCGGGGGTTGGGATATTACGCGTATTCGTCATCATGAAATTCCGGTTTTACGGAGGCAGATCGGCGTTGTGTATCAGGATTTTAAACTTTTGCCTCGCAAAACCGTTTTCGAAAATATTGCTTTTGCTTTGGAAGTGTGTGGTGCTTCGGGCGCGCGTATTCGCAAAATTATTCCGCAAGTTTTGAAGATTGTTGGTTTGGAAGATAAATCACGTTTTTTTCCGAGACAACTTTCTGGCGGACAACAACAGCGTGTTGTGATCGCACGATCGCTTATACATCGACCGAAGATTATTTTAGCAGATGAGCCCACCGGCAATCTTGATTCTATTAACGCACAAGAAATTATTCATCTGCTCGTAAAAATTAATACCTTCGGCACAACAGTTGTGTTGGTAACACATAATCACGATATTGTGAATATGTTACGCAAACGAGTGATTACTATGGATCATGGTATGATTATTTCTGATCAGCAAAGTGGCAAATATATTTTATGATGATCGTGACTTTCTTCCGCGCAACAAAGTTTGCTTTTCAAAATTTTTGGAGAAATTTTTGGCTCTCCATTGTGACGATTTTTATTTTGACTTTAACACTTGTGTCTGTGAGTCTTTTGAGCGCTGTGAATTTGCTCGCAAATCAAGCGATCACTGTAGTGAAAGAAAAGGTGAATATTGATGTGTTTTTTTCCTCTGCAGCACAAGCAGAACAGATGCTGGCAGTACGTGCGTTCGTCGAACAAATGCCAGAAGCAAAACAGGTTGAGTATGTATCAGCAACAGAAGCATTGGAACGCTTTAAAAAAGAACATGTTGCCGATTTGGATATTCTTGCTTCGCTTGCTGAACTTGAGGAAAATCCACTCCCTGCTTCATTGGTTATCCAAGCGTATGAGCTTGATCAGTATCAAACAATTATTGATAAACTGCGCGCTTCGTCTTTTGCTGATATTCTGACGACTCAAGATTTTGACGATAATCGTTCGGTGATTCAACGTATTTCCATTTTGAGTCAACGCGTTACACAAATTGGACTCGTTCTGAGTTTTATTTTTGCGACTATTTCTCTACTCATGGTATTTAACACGATTCGTATTACAATTTATACGCACCGTGAGGAATTAAATATTATGAAGCTCGTTGGTGCAACAAATTGGTTTATACGCACACCATTTTTTCTAGAGGGAATATTATACGCAATGATTGCAAGTATTGTAACGATGGCATTTTTGTACCCAACGTTTGTGTTTGTGTCGCCATATATTCAGGCATTTTTTCAGGGATATTCTTTCGATTTTATTCAATTTTTAGAACTACACTTCTGGAAAATTTTTGCTCTGCAGATCGGACTATCGCTTGTTTTAAGTGTGTTGAGTAGTATGATTGCGATTACGCGATATTTGCGCGTGTAAGATGTTGATGTTATACACGTTTATCTCGTGTGACACATTTTTTATGTTTGACCAGTCTGATGGAAGTTGTTAGGCTAGAGAAGATTTTGTTGTTACACTATTTTTGCCTCGGCGTATGAGTGCGGTCATTTATGTTCTAACAGTTTGAGTTTATTGGGGTGTAGCCAAGCGGTAAGGCAACGGCCTTTGGAGCCGTCATTCCCTGGTTCGAATCCAGGCACCCCAGCCAAGTTTCAGAATTCGTTTTTTCGCCAAAATGCGGATGCTCGCTTGGCGACGCAACGGGGGTTTCCGCCAGAATCCGCCAAGGGTTTTGAAATCCA
>MHKF01000002.1:21622-54735 GCA_001818315.1 Candidatus Kerfeldbacteria bacterium RIFCSPLOWO2_02_FULL_42_19 | reverse complement strand
ATGCATTACTACAATTATCAACGCTTACACCTGGGATTGGGGTGCAAGACTCCGATGGAAATGTTGCAAAGGTGTTGACTGTTGTTCGTTATATCCACATATCTAAGCTAAAATCAGCAAAATACCACAATTATTTCTTTAGGAAAAGAGAGGAAGAAAACGGGACTACGTACAACAGCGCACATCAGGCGGAGCTTTCGCTTCCGTGCTCCTTTTCGGTGAAGTAAGGAGGTGATAAAGTAAAAAAAGGTTGTATACGCTCTTGAGTAGTGGTGAAGGGGGAAAAGTCGCGCAGAAGCGAGCTCCACCCAAATCGCTTGTCTCGCGCCGCGCTCAGCTCCGCTGATATTTTAGCGCGGCACGGCCAAGCGACTTCAGATGATGCGTAAACGTTAGCTGAAATAAATAAATTCTTTTCTGCTATCGCAGAAAAATTATTCGGGCAAATTTAATTTTTTTAATTGTGATATTTATGAGCGAATTTGGACCAAATCCCTATCACGAACAAGCCGCGGCCTTTAGACGACCACAAGAATCAGTGGAAAACAAAAAAACAAAGGAAAAAATTGAGTTGTCGCCGATAGACGGCTTGGTATTCGAAGACAGGGGCTTCTTAACTCCAGATACTGGTTTTACCCATACGGGCGATGTACCGCAAATTCCACGAACTTACTTGCGGCCAATGTTTATAGGAGAGCATGGTAAAAATATATCAGGAGACGTGGATATGTCCGCCATAGCAGTAAAGTCAACCGTTGCCATGGGTAAAGCCGCTTGCGTTGAACAGCCAATACGAATAGGAAGTATTGACTACAATTTTGTGCTATGGAAAGGCGTGGGAGAAAATCGCGTTAATGAACAGGGGCAGAAAAAAATTGAAGCCAAAGGTGGTACAATATTATTTCCTTTGGGCAAGGAAAGTGCCATGCCCCTGTTTGTGGCAGAGGTTGATGAAAAATTATTGGTTAGATTTATGGGCGCCGCTTATTATGAAGATTTAATATTGGAAGAGAGACAATCAAAATTAATGGAAGAATATGGCTTGAGAATGCCAAAAATTCTAACCACCATAAAATTTTCTCGCCAATTTTGTATTGATAATAATTTACCAATACCAGCTAATGATGACCCAGAAGATATAACTGGACAAAACCCCGTTGAACATATCGAAGCGAACAAGGAAAGAATTGGCGACCCTGAACTCTACAAAAAGATGAGTGATTCATACGAAGCTCGAGACTATAAGTCGGCAATATTGGGACAAAACGTAAGAGCGTTTAGAAATGTCTGGCGAGTTAGCGAGTTGGAGGAGGCCATGAAAGAAAAAGATCAAGAAAAAAAGAAGAGGGCGGTTTCCTCAATTTTAGATACATCTAGACTCATTCTGGCCAAGGAGTTTGGAGAAGACATGAGTGATGAAAATTTTCTAAAAACATTCAGCAAATTATTGGGACGGCAAGTAGCTATTTTGTTGGAGAATAGAATTAATCAGGGAGCTATGAACAACCATAAGCAAGATATTACCTTGGCTGCTGAAGTGTGTGATTTTGATGGCTCATACCAAATGAACGAGGATTATTTAAACGACGAAAAAAATCAACCAGTATGGGTTGGTGGTGATGAAACAAGAAAAAAAGAATGGGTTAAAGAAAAAGAGCGTGCGCTGTATAGACAAATTTTGTTAGTTGGAGCTCATATTAAACCTGTCGTAGAAGCAACGGGTCAGGTTGGAAATGAAGCATCCGAAGAAATCGTCGCGAATGACTTTGTGGACAGCATGGTTACTAATTTATCACCAAAAGCAAAAAAGGAGTTGGCAGATTTTTGGGATACTGCAAAAAATTTTCAAGATATTAAAGATATTGCGGGTAATGATCTACAAACACAAGAAAACCTTGCGGGTTATCAAGATTTTTTTGATTTAATCGTAAAAAAAATGAAAGAAGAAATAGAAAGAGTTCAGCGGACAGCAGAGGATGCTAAAAAAATAGAACAAATCAGAGAAGAATTAAAAAAATAAAATTTGCCCGAATAATTACTCGCTTCGCTCGTTGAATTTATTTACATCAGCTAACACGCAATATCCGCAAGGGCTAAAGCCACATCCGCTAAGGCGGACGTCGGATATTGCGATACGTTAGCTGACATAGAAACCACATTTTGTTTCTGAATTTACATATTCAAATCCCTTGGCCACCCCTAAGTAAACAAAAACAACTCTATTTTGTAGAGTTGTTTTGATTCTTCTGGGCACAATCGAATTGCGCACACAAGAATGGAAGGGGTGGTTGTGTAGATTGATCTGAGAAAATCAACCACCCCAAAGTGCGATGAGAAAAATTAGAGCGAGGGACCGGTCTGGAGGCGCCGGCGGCAAGAGCACATACGGTCAGGTTCGCACAGGTCATGCTGTGAAAGCAGCTCAAAGGCTGCTATCTCAGCGCGCCGAATCCGATCGAGTATGTCCAGGAGAAGTTTCCTGATGGATTCAGGAGTATCTTCCGGCAGTTCAGTTTGCGTTACTGTTAGGAAGCATGTTTCCATCAGGTTGTGGACCCTGTGAGCCTCCTTCTTCGGATCGGCTTGGGCCTGCCGGAGCTGCTCCTCAGCCATCTCAGCGATGGACAAGGCTTTGGCCGCTTCGTTCGCCACCGGAAGTTTGTAGTACGGAGATCGTCCGTATAGCTCCGGTAGTTGATAGCGACCGCCCTGCCGGTGCGTCTGTAGGGAGCAGTACGACACCGTGATGGCGAGCTCGATAACTTGCCGGCAGGCCCAGGGATTCTGCAGCCCAGAGAGTTTTTGAAGTCGGCGACTAGCCTCCCCTTTCAAAGCCCAGGGCGCGCTTCGATAGCAGCCCCAAGCTGTGTTGTGGATGCGCCAGACGCCTCGGGTGAGGCTAGCACCAATGCCACCGAAGCCAGCCCGGATATGAATACCGGGTTTGTCCTCGGCCGGCCGCAGATAAAACATTTTTGCGAGCCCTGCCGCCAGCGCCTCTGCCGCCAGCGCCTGAATCCCGTACACCGGCGCCTTAAAAATATTGCCCTTTTGCAAGGGTTTTTGTTCCGAAGGGTCGATCGGCATTCCCTTCACTATTTTCTCAAGCGCCTCATGAATAACGTACTCATGGGCACCTTCGGAAATGAAGGACTGATGATGATCGACCTCAAACAAATCGGCGTCGGTGGTGGGAGTGGCGGCGGTATGTTGGTCAGACAAAAAGGTAATCATGGTTTCCTCCTTTCTTTTGGCCCACACAAGAACCATGAAAATGTGCGGGGAGGTGATGAAATTTAAAAAGTTCGATTGTGCCCATATAATACCAAAAAGTATCTCTTCTGTCAATAGCACCGGGTAATGTCCACACACATTTGGCGGTTTTTGTCCCAAACCATTAGGCTGGGGACATGTGTATAAATATGCCAAAAACAATCAAAGAAGAAAGATTAAGATGGATTTTACCCATCGCAAATAAAGAAATAAGAATGACGGCCGCTGTTAAAGTCTGCCCACATAGCCAAAGAAGCTTGGAAAGATGGCTGACTGAATACAGAGAACATGGAGAGGCCGGATTGAAACCCAAATCCACCAGGCCCAAGACCAATTCTAAGGAAACGCCCATCAGAATCAAGGAAAGGATAATTGAATTGAGAAAAAAGACAAAGAAGTGCGCTTTGAAATTGAAATGGCAATTGGAAAAAGAAGGGATTATTGTTCACAAAAACACCATTCAAAAGATAATCAAAAGAGACGGGCTTATTAGAAAATACAGAGTGAGAAAGTTGAAATATAAATATATCAAAGTTCCTTTGAATAAGGGAGAGTTGGTTGAGATAGATGTTAAATTTGTGCCGGAAACCATTAGAAATCAACAATATTACCAGTTTACAGCCATAGATTGCGCCAGCAGATGGAGGTATTTAAAAATCTACGATGACTATTCAAATTTCAGCTCGATACAATTTCTTGAAGAATTAATGAGAATTGCGCCGTTTAGAATCCGGGCAATCAAAACAGACAATGGTAGCAACTTCACCAACAGATACACTGGCTATCAAAAAAGCTCCGACCCCCTAAACCCGAGATTGCATGATATTGATTTGCTCTGTCAGCGATACAACATTATTCACTACTTGATTGATCCTGGCAAGCCGTCTCAAAACGGAAAGGTTGAACGAAGCCATCGCGAAGATCAGGAGAAATTTTATGAGAGAAACAAATTTAGAAATTTGAAAGAATTGAAAGAGAAAATTAAAAACTGGAACGAAGAATACAACAATTTAGAACATTGCGGCTTAAATGGAAAAACGCCGAATGAAATGTTGCAAAGGTGTTGACTGTTGTTCGTAGCACAATCGTAAGAATATGGCTAATATTAGAGAATACTAAAAAACTCTTCCCTAATCTTAGCCAAAGGGTGGCTAGAGGATTTGAATAAAAAACAAAATGCGATTTCTCTACGTCAGCTAACAGCGCACATTAGGCGGAGCTTTCGCTTCCGCGCTCCTTTTCGAATTAAAAAGGAGGTGTGAAAGTAAAAAAGAAGGAATTTTGGATCCCCTCTTGTGTATCATTAAAGGTGGAAAAAGTTGCGTCGCAGCAAGCTTCGCCAAAATTTTGCTTTATTTTTCGACCTAGAATATACTGAAATATATGAAAAAACTCATAGAAAAACTCAGACGTAAGCTCAAGAAACTTGATCCGGAGAAGCCAGCGCAGCGGAAACAGATCATAGAACAGGCGGTAAAACGCACCATTGAGGAATATGGTGAGGCACTCAAAAAACTCGGCACAGAATAACATGCCTCATTTCCTCACACTCGAAGACGTTCGAGATGTTTGTCATGTCTACGCCCAGGCTCAGCTCACGCACGATGAGCCGATTCCTTCTTTTGATACAAGATACTCAGAAAAGTTGGAGGCTGCGCTGGCTTCTCCTCAAACATACATTGATCATAAATTCATTCACTTCTCAATGCCACGTCAGGCAGCAGTTTTGTTTTATGAAATGATCAAACAGCATCCGTTGCTGAATGGAAATAAACGCATCGCCTGTGTTTCACTTATGGTCTTTCTCTCACTGAATGACAGATGGTTGAAAACAAACTGGAAGGAACTTTATGATATCGCTGTGACGGTCGCGGCATCGAGGAGTGATAACCGCGAAGGCATGCTTCAACTTCTTACGGACTTTATCAAAAATAATACGGTCGAAAAATAAAGCAAAACTTCTGATGTGCGCAAACGTTGTAGGAAATAAATCTTAATAATATGCCCAACGTTAGACCATATGATCCATGCGGTCATACAAAATTAGCGGTTTCTGACTATAAAAAAAGTTATACTTTCTACGCGGATATTTTTAAGGAGCTTGGTTACAAACAAGTTTCAAACAAAGATGATCGGGCTGGCTGGGCTAGTCCGGAAGGATATGCAGTTTTAATTGCTCAGGCTAAAATAACTAACTATCAATATAAGTTTGATACCCCAGGATTTCATCATCTTTGTTTAAAATCTCCGTCAATGGAAATGGTAGATCAAATTTATCAATCCCTACTTTAAAAAGGTACTTTTATCTTTGACGCTCCTCAAAAATATCCTGAGTACACAGACAAATACTACGCTGTCTATTTTGCGGATCCAGATGGGATAAAGTTAGAGGTAGCATATTATTAAGATTTACATCGTACAACACCGAATATGAGGTTCAAAAAATTTGAGTTTTAGATTTAATAAGGAGTGCAAATTTCTTTCACTCAAATTTTTACCCTTCTCTTCAATTAGAATCAAAAGGAGGCTGGCAAAAACTTCTCATAATCCTGACGTTAGGTGAAATTGAATGTAGTTGTAATTTTAGTGAAAGGTATTTGGAATAATTTTATTACCACGTCTTCCATAAACCAAAGATTGATGTAAAAAAGAAGGGGTAGGGGCGCGGCAATTGCTGTACCCTTAACGTGAATCTGTCCCGTAATTTCGGGACGCATTATCACCCCCTACTCGATGCCCTCAACCTCGCAGACCTTGATGAGTGCATCACGAAGGAGAGACAGGTTGGCGCGGCCTTGGACCGGAATGGCGCCACACGAAAAGACATTAGACTTGTAGCGGAATAAGAGTGGTATACTTAATGGGGCTAAAAAATTAACATCAAAAAAATATGAACATAGCTAAAATTCCTGCTCGCCCCAGAGACATACAAGCGATGACGGGCTCTTGACTTTTTTGGGTTAAATTTTTATTATAAAAGCGCTTTTCGGTGAGCATGAGGGGACAGTAAGCCAGATGATCGCTCTGAATCGACACATGTGTGGATTCAGAGAGGAAAGTCCGAACACCCGAAATTGAAGAAGCGTTCCCCGAAGATCATGGGAGCATGCAACTTTTTCAATAGACCAAGATAGTTGCTAACAGCAACCGGCTATACGTTTTCTGAATAGGGAAGCAAAGGCTAGGGAAAGTACCACAGAGACAATACCGCTTTGGCGTATCGCAAGGTTCGTCAGAGTAAGGGTGAAACGTGAGGGAGTAAGACCCCTCTCTCTGCCCAGCGATGGAGCAGAGTGGTAAACCCTATCTGGTGCAAGGGCAAAATATGGTAGCCCGCATGACTGAAGCAGTAATGCCTCAGCAAGAGAGATGATCATCCTGCAATGTTCATACATCGCATGACAGAATTCGGCTTATAGGCTTGCTGGCCCCTCCTGCCAACCGAATAAAATAATAGTATGAAAAAGTCGGAAATTGCCTTTCACGTTGTTCGTATTCCCGTCGATTATCTGATGCTGCTTGCCGCCGCGTTCGCAGCATATTTTTTGCGTTTCGGATCAATAGTCGCCAATATTCGGCCTGTGGTATATGCTATGCCACTCTCTGAATATACTGCGATCGTTTTTTTAATTACAGCCGTACTCATATTCATTTTCGCGCTGACAGGATTGTATTCATTTCAAGGGAGACGCAGTATCCTCCAGGAAGCGCGATCTATTTTTATCGGATGCTCTACCGGCGTACTCCTTATCATCGTCCTGATTTTTTTTCAGCGTGAACTTTTTTCTTCGCGTTTCATTATTATTACTGGCTGGATTTTGAGTATCGTTTTTGTAACTCTTGGGCGCATGATTATCCTCAAAGTGCAACGTGCACTTTTTGCAAAAGGTATCGGCGTACACAAAATAATCATTTTTGGGAGCAATTCTTCGGCAAAAGCGCTGCGTGCCATGCTAGAACAAAATGCAAGTTTTGGTTACAAAGTTATTCAAATTTTCGATCGCTATCATCATGACACACTGCAACAGATCAGCGAATTGCATAACACAGAACATCTGAATGAAGTCATTCAAGCTGACACAACTCTTTCGCATGAAGAGGAAAACGAACTCGTTGAATGGTGCCATGAAAAACATATTATTTTTAAGTATGTTCCGAATATTTACGAAACCAAAGCAATTCATGTTGCCGTCGATTCACTTGCTGGTATTCCTATTATTGAACTCATACGGACTCCTTTGGATGGTTGGGGAAGGGTTGCAAAACGAACACTTGATTTGTTCGGAGCCCTCATGCTTATCATACTGACGAGTCCTTTGATGGTGCTCGCTGCCATCGCGATTAAAATTGAGGATCGAGGTCCGGTGATTTATAAAAACGGACGCGTTGGATATCGCGGAAAAATCTTTGTCGTGTATAAGTTTCGTTCTATGCAGTCAGAATATTGTACCGATCATAAGAAAGAAATATCAGGTATCGAGGGTTTTGCAGAAAAATTTGAACAAGCACTCATCTCGAAACAAAATAGTCGAGAGGGTGCGGTGTACAAAATTAAAAATGATCCGCGTGTGACCGCTGTTGGGCGCTGGCTGCGGTTGACAAGCATTGACGAACTCCCCCAGTTTTTTAATGTTTTGAAGGGCGATATGAGTCTCGTTGGCCCTCGGCCACATCAGCCGAAGGAAGTAGCGAAATATCATAAGAGCCAACTCAAACTCCTCGCGATTAAACCGGGCATCACGGGTTTAGCCCAAATTTCTGGCAGATCGAATCTGCCTTTTGATGAAGAAGCGCGTTTGGATATTTACTATCTCGAAAATTGGTCGCTCTTTTGGGATATACACATACTATTGAAAACGCCCATTGCACTTTTCAAAAAGCGCAAAGCTCTTTAAAATGTATAATATGAAAATTGCTCTCGTTCACGATCATTTGGCGCAAGACGGAGGCGCAGAAAGCGTGCTTAAAGTGTTTCACGAACTATGGCCAGAAGCACCTATTTTTGTATTACTCCATGATACACAGTCGGCAGACCCAATATTTTCGAAAGCCAACGTTCAAACTTCCTTTATCCAGCATTTGCCGTTGGGTGTGAAAAAATATAAATGGTATCTTCCGTTGATGCCTGTTGCTGTGGAGCATTTCGATTTGTCTGCTTTTGATGTTGTGATTTCAAGTAGTGCAAGTCTTGCAAAGGGCGTGCTCACTTCCCCGCATACGCTTCATATTTGTTATTGCCATACTCCAACGCGGTATCTGTGGACCGATACCAAACAGTATGTGCAAGAACTTGCCTACAATCGTTTCATGAAAAAAGTCATCGCCTGTTATTTGAGTTTTTTACGGATTTGGGATCTCGCAGCCGCAGATCGTGTGGATATTTTTCTGGCGAATTCTAAGATTGTCAAACAGCGGATAAAAAAGTATTATAAAAGAGAAAGTACCGTGATATACCCGCCGGTTGATCTTTCTCAGTTTCGGATTTCTACTGACGAGAAAGATAATTATTTTCTCATTGGAGGAAGGCTTGTTCCATATAAACGCTATGATATCGCGATTCAAGCGTTTAATGCGATGAAGCGTCGCTTGAAAGTCTTTGGAAGCGGACCGGATGAACAGCGTCTCAAGAAATTAGCTGGCGATACGATTGAATTCGAAGGCCGAGTAAGTGATGAACAATTGGCGGTGTTGTATCAAAAAGCACAGGCGCTCATATTTCCGCAAGAAGAAGATTTGGGTATTATTCCGATTGAAGCCATGGCATCCGGTACCCCTGTGATCGCATATCAAAGAGGCGGTGTAACTGAAACGGTGATACAAGGGAAAACCGGAACATTCTTTGAAGATCAAAATTGGCAATCACTCACAAAAGCAGTACTGCAGTTTCATCCAGGACAATTTGATCCAAAGGTTATTCGAGCGCATGTAGAACAATTTAGTGTTGAGAGATTTAAAAAAGAAATTCAGCAGTTTGTAGAGGAAGCGTGGAAGCAATGGGAGCGTAAGTCTCATATCCAATGACACAATTTTAAATCTATGGAATTCAAAGATCACATTCGTATAATCAAGAATTACAAAAAATTTATTGTCAGCTTTACCGTAGTTGTGATCGCCGGTGCAGCGATCATTGCGTGGGCGATGCCAGAGCGATTCAAAACCTCGGTTGCCTTTGCGATCAATCGCGGTGAGGTGCAGCAAACAACAGACTACCAATATGATGGATATTATGTCTTGCGAGCTGCGGAGCTGTATGCACAAAATATTGTGAGTTGGTTTTTGACACCATCGTTTCTCGTGGAAGTATATGAGAAAGCAAAAATTCCACCGGAAATTACAAATCTCGAACGATTCGGAAATCGCTTTAAAACAAAGCAATACTCTCCGCAGAATATTGTTGTAACATTTACCGTCAATGATCGCACGACCGCAGAAAAACTCGCTCAGTCAATCATCGCTACCGTAGAAGAGCAAGCCTCTGCGTTTGGTCAATCCGTAGAAAAAGATTTATTCATGGTTGTTGGTTCGCAGCCGGTCATTGTGAATGATCAGCAACCTGCGTGGCTCATCATTCTCGTCGGTGGAATACTCGGCCTCATTGTGAGTTTCATACTTGTTTATATCCATCGGTATCTCAAGGCAGTATAGACTGGAAAAAAGAGTGACGGCTTGGCCGTAGGGTGAGGTCAGACGCAAACGAGGTGTGGAATCCTGATACTGCATCGGGATGATGACGCAACAGGCTTGAGTAAGATCTCAATCAAAATTATGCGCATTGGTATAGATATTCGACCGCTTTTGGAGCCATACCCAAGCGGCATTGTATTATATACGATGGAACTTGTGCGACACCTCGTAGAGGTTGATACGGAAAATGAATATCTTTTATTTTATAATGCTTTTCAGAAAAATTATCGACTCCTTGAGTTAAAAAAAATTTTTGAAAAACAACACGTGCATATTATGCCTTTTTCACTTCCGAATAAAATCTTCAACAGCGCGCAAATTTTTTTTGGTTTTCCTGCAATTGATACAATGATCGGCGGAGTAGATGTTTTTTTTGCACCAAATTGGGGATTTATGAGTGTATCTCGCAAATGTCGTTTCGTTGTCACGGCACACGATCTTGCAACGCGTCTTTATCCGCAGTTTCTTTCTTTGAAAGGAAAATTGTGGCATGCGTGCATACGGCCAAAGCATTTTTTTCAACGAGCTGATCATATTATTGCGGTATCGTATCATACTAAAAAAGATCTGATAACAGAATATCAAATTCCGGAGGCAAAAATCAGTGTGATATATTCGGGTGCCGATCATCTCAAAATAACACACGAAGCATTGCAGGATGGAAAATCTCTCGTGGAAGACGGAATACAAAAAAAATATAAACTACCGAAACATTACGTTCTCATGTTCGGAGCGGAACATCCGCGCAAAAACTTTGAAGCAGTATGCGAAGCGTTTCAGAGATTACAACACACAGCATCCATTACGAAGTTATATCCAAACCTCACACTCGTTGTGATCGGAAAACTACCTCAGAAATATAAACACAGTATCCCTTGGGTGCAGTGTATCGGTTACATTCCCGAGCAAGATAAGTACTCTTTATATCGACGCGCGCACATTTTGATGTATCCGTCATATTACGAAGGGTTTGGATTTCCGCCGCTCGAAGCCGCACTTGCGGGTACTCCTGCTATTGTGAGTTGCGTGTCAGCGCTGCCCGAGGTCATGGACAGAAGCGCAGTGTATGTTCAGCCGTATCATGTTGCACACATACACAATGCTTTGGAGTTGTTGCTCACGAATGGAGAAATGAGAAATACGTTGATTACGCGCGGAAGACGTCTCGCAAAACAGTTTACTTGGCAGGATACCGCACAAAAAACACGTAATATTTTGGAGTATGCATATCGGCATTGATGCTCGGTTTTATGGAGGTGGAAGGGCGAAGGGCCTAGGTCGATATACTGAAAAACTGATCGAATGTCTGCAAGAAATTGATCACACCAATACCTATACAATCTTTTTCCAGAAAGAAGATTTCGATCACGTGCAATTTCACAACACACATTTTCATAAAGTCTTGGCAGATTTTCCTTGGTATAGTTTTCAAGAACAACGTCTCATGCCGCGACTCCTGGCGCAGCTTCATCTCGATCTTGTGCATTTTCCGCATTATAATGTTCCGCTGTTTTTTCGTAGCCGCTTTGTATTAACAATCCACGATCTCATTCTGCATCATTTTCCTACACGGAAAGCTTCTACACTTGGTCCAGTGAAATATTTTTTTAAACAACTCGGCTATCGATGTGTGATTTCGCAGGCAGCGAAACACGCACAAAAAATTCTCACAGTTTCGAATTTTTCAAAACAGGATATTCAACAGACGTTTCACACTCCTTCAGACAAAATCGTCGTGACTTACGAAGGTGCGGATAACGTACCGATGCATCATTATAACGCAACGCAGCAAAAAGAAATGCTCACAAAGTTGGCGGTGCAACAGCCGTACCTTCTGTATGTCGGCAATGCCTATCCACATAAAAATCTTGGTATCTTACTCGATGTCGTACAAACACTGAAAGCGCAAGGCACAATCAATTGGCAATTCGTGCTCGTTGGAAAAAATGATTATTTTTACCTCCAGCTGCAGGAACAGGCGCGACAATTTGGTCTGTTGGATCATGTGCGATTTGTTGGGTTCGTTACCGACAAGGAACTCTCTGTATTGTATGAAAACGCACTTGCGTATATTTTCCCTTCACTGTATGAGGGATTTGGTCTACCGCCGTTGGAGGCGATGCTGCACGGTACGCCAGTGCTTTCATCAAAGGCTTCATGTTTACCTGAGATACTGAAGTCATACGCTTCGTATTTTGATCCGCAAGATAAAAATGATATAATATATGCGATTCAAAATATTTTTTCACATCCTGAACACAGGGAGAAAATCAAAGAAGAAGCTCAGCGTTACGCGCGGCATTTCAGTTGGCAAGACATGACACGCAGGACTCTTGAGGTTTACGAATCCTGCACAAAAAAGTATTCATGACCGAAACACAAAAGAAAAAGACTCGATGGACAATTCCGGTCCGTTCAAAACATACGTTTCGGAAGCGGAGTGTTTTTTCTATACCGCAGGAAAATGTGATCGATCTCAAGGGCATTAAAGGACAGAGTAAGTCGGAACAATCTTCGCGGCACACGCCTTCAACATTACTGCCTCAGAGACAATGGAATGTCGCAGAAAGCATGCAGAGGAAGTTGAAAAGCATATTCAACGCATTCGGAAAGAGGGGGTCAGTACAGGAGGCACAGCAGATCGCAAGACGTCCGCAAAACAATGAGGTCGCACCGAAGTATCAAAGACAAACAACACAATTCAAAAATACACAAACACATATTGTGCCACCTCGTACGCGTAATAAAGCATTGCTTTTTAGTACATTGAACGATCGCCATCTGCCACTGAAGCAAGAACAGAGAGAATATCAAGATGCAATTCAAAAAATACGACCAAAATTTACGCTACAAGGATTCCAGCGTGTGTTCAAACACATCATCATTTTTGGAGGAGTAGCATTTGTTTTGATTAGTCCCGTATATATTTTGAGAGCGTACGGAAAAATTCAACAACAAAAGGTTCTCTTTGAAGAAGCAATGCAGCAGGGTACAGATACTATCCAACTTGGAGTCGACTTGTTACTGCGTGGAGAAGTAAAAAGCGCTGAAGATATGTTTCGCAAAGCCGAAGCGCAATTTCAAAATGCTCAGGGACGCTTATACGCACTCACCGGAGGAGTGGAACTCCTCAAGTGGCTGCCGAGCGTCGGTACAAAATTGCGCGCAGCAGAGCATCTTGCTATTGCTGGAAGAGAAGCTTCGATCGCCGGTACAAAAATTGCTTTTGCAATCGCGGGATTTGAACGCCTGGAGAGTATCGGTAATTTTCTTGGTCTTTCCGATGTCCAAGTACCTCTAACGACGGCGATCGCCGTTGTGCAAAAATCTTTGACTCCGTCGGTAGAACACATTCGTCTTGCAGCGAAGCATGTGAAGGCAGTCGATCCGCAAACGCTGCCAAAAAATTACCAAACAAAATTCATAGAAATACAAAAACAACTTCCTACGATCGAACAAACGACAGATCAGATTTTTGATCTGTTTGATGGACTCCTCACAATTCTCGGGCACGAAGAGGATAGACGTTATCTTTTTGTTTTTGCGAATAATGACGAGCTCCGGGCAAGCCTCGGTTTTCTCGGTGGATTCGCAGTCATTGATATTGCGAAGGGGCGTGTCAAAACGCTCAAAATTCCAGGCGGCGGCACGTATGATATCTCCAGTTGGTTGGATCAGAAATTGCAAGCTCCGCAACCGTTGCGTCTTGTGAATCCGCATTGGCAAATTCAGGACGCGAATTGGTGGCCAGATTGGCCGACTTCGGCGCAAAAAATTATGTGGTTTTACGAACACAGTCAGGGTCCAACCGTGGACGGCGTCCTTGGGATTACGCCCGATGTAATTGAACGCTTGTTGCCGATCACCGGTCCTATTGATATGGCCGAAGACTACGGCATCATGATAGATGCGATGAATTTTAGAAGCTTTGCGCAGACTTCCGCCGAGATAACACTCCACGAAACAGAAACTCCTAAGCAATTTATTGCTGATTTCACGCCAAAGTTTTTGAACGCAGTGTTTTCTCTCAAAAAAGAAAATATTCAGCCGACATTGCTTGCGTTGTATGAAACACTTCGTCGGCGAGAGATGATCGTATATTTTTCTGATACGGCGCTTGAGGAACAAATGAAACAATTTGGTTGGGCAGGGGAAGTGAAGCAAGTCGACGGGGATTTTCTGATGATCGTAAAAACAAATATCGCCGGAGGGAAGACCGATGGAGTCATTGACGATTCGCTTACACACACCGCGCGTATTGCAGAGGACGGGACGATCATTGATTCCGTCACTTTGACGCGCGTTCATAATGGAGATCAGAGCGATGTCTTGAAGGGTGTAAAGAATACTGCGTACTTGCGTTTTTACGTACCGGAAGGAAGTCGGTTGCGGCAAGCGCAAGGATTTTCTCGGATTCCTGAGACACGATTTTTGACGCCAGAAGAAAATGCTGAGGAGGACGAGGATTTGCTGGCGATCGAAGGAACAACGATTATTGACGAACGCACCGGAGTGCGGATTCAAAAGACAAACGGAAAGACCGTGTTCGGTCAGTGGCTCGAATTAGCGCCGGGAGAAGGAAAAACCGTGACAATCGAATATGAGCTCCCGTGGAAATTAGACCTTGTGAAACCGCGAAATCGATACGAAACGTACAGTTTATTTGTGCAAAAACAATCAGGCGCGCGACCGATGCGTGTGCAGAGTAGTGTTGTATTGCCGGAGGCGGTTTCGATTGTAAAAACATTTCCGATTCAGGCAGTTGCACTCGAGGATAATCGTGCAGAATGGGAAGTAGAGTTGATCGCCGATACTGCTTACAGCATCATCCTCCAAAAAGAAAAAAGATAAGTGGAACTGTTGTCGGATGCGCTTTCGCTCGTGAAAATAAATTTGAGTCATAGAAAAAAGAGGAGGAAGACGCACGCTTTCGAAGCACTAACAATGCACAGTGTGCTGCGAAAGCGTGCGTCTTCCTCCTCTTTTGCTTTGCGCATTGCACACGAAAGTGTATTCGGCGACAGTCTCATCATACAAAAGCGCAAGAAATTTTGAGTATGAAAAGAGGCCGTGCACAACGAAACGTTGTTGAAAATAACGCACGGCCTTATAAGGAAGGAGCGGAGGAGGGATATTCCGAGCAAAATTTCAATGTGAAGTTCTGTTTATTTTTGAGATGGAAGGAAGCTTTGCGCGGGAAGGAGGGATTTGAATGGAAGAGTTCAAGGGGCAGGTGGAAGGGGGGGGGGAGGACAAAACAGGGGGCAGCAGTCGCTAGCCGAGGATATGTCGGGATTTTCTCATCCCAACGACATCCCGTGGAAACACCCCTGTCGTAATCCGCGTGGGCTCCTCGTCACAGTACCATGCGAATTGCATCGAGATCGGGGTCTCCTTGGAGGGTGCGAGCTCTTCTTGTTTTGGCGCTTCTATCCATGCTTCGAAGCGCAACGATTCCTCAACTCCCTTCACTAAGTAACAGCAAAATTCGAACAAGAAGAGCCCAACTACCCCGGCAACGGCCGCCATCTGGAAAGCAGCGAGCAACCCGTACATAGAAAAACCGATCACCGCAGTCACTACAATTCCAACGAGTGCGAGCCACCCCACGATCTCGTTGAGAAACAGCAAGTTCGAGACCCTCTTCGTAGAATTTTTCATTTTTTTCTCCTTGTGCCCAAAGCCAATGCTTCGGGGAAAAATCGAATGTCAATGTTTCCTTACCAGCGTCTTTCCTTGCAAAGAAAGACAAACATCCGGCAAGGTTCAAAGCACTATAGCGTGATGTTCAAAGAATGTCAATAGGTATTGACATAAAATGGAAATTTTTATACTAAGAATTGAAGAAAATATGTTCACAAGTAATAACAAAAAAATTTTCAGAGAAATAAAAGCCTCATAAAAATAACTACGATACCTCAATGTGCCACGCACAATCAGAGTTATCCACAAAAATATGTCAATGTCACTTGACGAAAAGAAAAGCTTGGAGCATAATGAAAAGTACTTTTCCCGTTGAAAAACTCTGATCGAACTAAAAGTTTTATTAGAGATTCAAAATCAGCAGGCTGCCTCGATTATAAACTCTTTTGAAGAAGCGCAAACTCCTCGCTTTGGTAAAGACTCTCTCCTCCCTTAAAAGCTCGTTCTTTTAAGGTGTCTCCCAAGGAAGCAGTTTCACGTATGCTTCATTATAGGTTATAAACGGCAGCCTTTTGGTTTTGCGTATGATATAATGAAGATCACGTAAAACTAAGATAAACTATGCATCGTAAACTCTGGGAGAGATTCGAACATTCACTTACAGGAGGCGCTGTTATTATAGGTCTTGCTTCGGTTGCAAGTAGAATACTCGGACTCGTACGTGATAATCTTTTTGCGCAAAAATTCGGTGCAACAGCAGTATTGGATACCTACAATGCTGCTTTTAAAATTCCTGATTTTATTTTTAACATGCTCGTCCTCGGCGCACTCTTTGCTGCTTTTGTACCAGTGTTCATTGAATATTGGCATCAGAATCATAACGAATCATGGAGACTCGTGCAAAGTATTTTTAATCTCTTACTTCTTGGGCTTTTCATTTTCGGAGGTGTTGCGTACTTCTTTGCGGAAGAAATTATGCAACTCCTCGTTGGCGCATGGTCAGCGGAATTACAACAACAATCAGCCAGTCTGATGCGTATTATGTTGATAAGCATGATATTTTTTGGTGCGAGCAATGTTCTTTCGGGGATACTCAATTCTTTTCGTAAATTTACCGCCTACGCGTTGGCACCGATCCTGTATAACCTCGGAATTATTATTGGTATTGTTTTTTTTGAAGATCAGTTTGGTCCGCTGGGTCTTGCATACGGTGTCGTTCTTGGCGCACTGCTTCATTTTTTGGTCCAGATCCCCGGCGCATATAAAGTAGGATTCCGATGGAAGCCGACAGTATCATGGTCACACCCGGGCGTTAAAAAAATACTCAAGCTTATGGCACCGCGATCATTTGCACTCGGAATCACGCAATTCAATCTGCTGATCGTGACAGGGATAATCGCTGCACGTCTTTCGGAAGGCAGTCTTACAATTTGGTCTTGGGCAGATAACCTACAACATTTTCCAATCAATGTGTTTGGGGTTTCACTCGCACTATCTGCTTTCCCCATCTTTAGTCAAGCGTTCGTCCAAAAAAACAACGTCATGTTTGTCAAAATTTTTTCTGAAAGTTTTCGGAGAATTCTCTTTTGCATTATTCCAATGAGCGTTGCAATATTGCTGTTGCGCGCACAAATCGTACGTCTTATCCTCGGACTCGGACACGGTGCTTTCGGTTGGGATGCAACAGAGCAAACAGCGCAAACCCTCGGATTTTTTTCCATTTCTCTTTTTGCGCAGGCATCAATCCCGCTGCTCGCGCGTGCTTTTTTCGCGCAACAAGATACCAAAACTCCTGTGATGACGAGCATTATCTCCGTCATCATCAACACAGTTCTTTCGCTCTGGCTCGTACAATCCTTGGGCCTTTACGGCATTGCACTCGCTTTTTCCATTGCCGCGCTCGTGAATATGCTCATGCTTCTTGCGACGCTTCGAATACGCATCGGTGACATCGATGACGCGCATATCATTCGCTCAGCACTAAAGATCGCTTGTGCCTCGTTACTCATGGGATTTATCATACAAGGCGCAAAGTATAGTATCGCGCCGCTTGTGGATATGCGCACCTATTTCGGACTCTTGACGCAAACGAGTCTTTCAGTATTTGTCGGCGGCATTACATATCTTATCATCGCCTTTGCATGGAAATTCCCAGAAGTAGAGAAACTCAAAGTATGGTTTGCGAAAATATAGTAGCGCCGCGAAAGAAGAGGAAGGGGAGTATGATTTTCTTCAAATGCCCTGTGATATCCAAAAATGCCCTGTGATATCCAAACACTCTCCTTTCCTCTTCTGTCTCGACATTCACATGTCAATAAAAACATATGCAACACTTGATTCGAAACTTCTGCATCATCGCACATATTGATCACGGAAAATCAACTCTCGCTGATCGATTATTAGAAATAACCGGCACCGTTGACAAGCGTATCATGAAAGCACAGTTTTTAGATCAAATGGAACTGGAACGCGAGCGCGGAATTACGATCAAACTCCAACCCGTGCGCATGAAATACACAGTGCATGATACCGAATACATTTTAAATCTCATCGACACACCCGGTCATGTTGATTTTTCGTATGAAGTATCGCGATCGCTCCAAGCATGCGAAGGAGCATTGTTGCTCGTAGACGCAACGCAAGGTATACAAGCGCAAACGCTCGCGCACCTTTACCTTGCGCTCGAACACAATTTAGAAATTATTCCGATCGTAAACAAAATAGATCTGCCAGCAGCACAACCGCAAAAAGTCAGTGAAGAACTCATAAAAATTTTAGGATGTGCGCTAGACGACATCTTGTATGCTTCAGGGAAAACCGGTCAAGGTGTTCCGAAAATTTTAGAAGCAGTGATCGATCGTGTCCCAGCTCCAAAAGGGAATTTAGAAGCTCCGTTGCGAGCGCTTATTTTCGATTCCATGTACGATGACTTCCGCGGGGTGATCACATACGTTCGAGTCGTGGACGGCCAAGTGCATACCCAAGATCTTATTCGATACATGGCGAGTGCAACAATGACTCATGCGCTCGAGGTTGGACATTTTAAGCCGCAACTGGCAAGCCAAAAAATATTGCAAGCTGGAGAGATAGGCTACATCGTTGCGGGTATGAAGCAATTAGACACAGCGCGAGTCGGCGACACCGTGACACTGCAACAATATTTTCAGGGGAAAGAGACATGTCGAGTGCAAGCGTTGTCGGGTTATCGACAAATCAAACCCATGGTCTATGCAAGTATATTTTGCAAAGACGGCAGCGATTATGATGCCTTACGCGAGGCGATGGGGAAACTCAAACTCAATGACGCGAGTCTTATGTTTGAACCAGAAAATTCCAAGGCGCTTGGCTTCGGATTTCGTTGTGGCTTTTTAGGACTTCTCCATTTGGAAATTATTCAAGAGCGACTGAGACGTGAATTTGATCTTGATCTCATTGTTACCGCGCCTTCGGTAGCATACAATATTTTTACGAATAACGGTGATACACAACAGATCCATAGCCCTCTGGAACTACCGGATCCAAGCAGTATTGAAAAAATAGAAGAGCCATGGGTGAAGCTTGATATTATTACTCCGAAAACATATCTCGGCGGCATTATGCAGCTTGTGAATAAGAAAGGAGGGAGACCCACCGGGCAGGGTATTGAATACATCAATGAACAACGTGTTATCCTGCACTATGAAATTCCGCTCGCGGCTATTGTCGTCGATTTTTATGACGCACTGAAAAATGTCAGTTCCGGTTACGCATCCATGAATTATGAGTTAAGTCATTACGAAACGGCCGACGTTATACGACTCGACATCCTTGTTGCCGGTGAAAGAGTTGAACCGTTGGCAAGTATCGTGTATCGTAAGGAGGCATATTATGCTGGCAGAAAGATCGTTGCCGCACTCAAAGATATTTTACCGAGGCAAGTGTTTGAGGTGCGTCTGCAGGCAGCATTAGGATCAAAGATCATAGCCTCGGAACGCATAGCCCCGCTCCGGAAAGACGTTACGGCAAAACTTTACGGGGGTGATGTAACACGTAAACGGAAACTTCTCGAAAAACAGAAACGCGGCAAAAAACGCCTCCGAGCACAAGGCAAGGTTGATATTCCACAAGAAGCTTTTTTTGCTGTACTGAAGAAAGAATAACGTAACCTTTTTCGACCTTAAATCAAAGCAAAGCCCGCACTTCTTATGCTCGAA
This sequence comes from Candidatus Kerfeldbacteria bacterium RIFCSPLOWO2_02_FULL_42_19, assembly GCA_001818315.1. Lineage (GTDB taxonomy): Bacteria > Patescibacteriota > Patescibacteriia > HO2-48-17 > HO2-48-17 > WO2-43-9. The sequence goes on along the minus strand of MHKF01000002.1, from coordinate 34,942 downwards.
AAACAAGAAGAACAATCTCTCGTGGACCTTGCAAAGGCAGGTGATCAGCAAGCAGTGATTCAATTGTATAAAGCATACCTTCCTGCTTTGTGCCGTTTCTTTTACAGTCACACAGGCAACACAGAGGACGCAAAAGACCTCTCGCAAGACACACTCATAGACGCTTTTGTGAACATTTTGAAATTTAAAGGTCAGGCTCGGTTCAAGAATTGGCTCTATCAAATTGGAAAATTCAAACTTGCGGATTGGTGGAGAGAAAAATATAAAAAACCAACAATTTCACTCGAGGAATTTTGTCCTGTAATAAAAAATTTCGATGAGTTTATCGATGAGGATAAAAATTCTGGAGACACCGTCAAAGAAGCAGCAGTCCAAAAAATAATGAAGATGTTGCCAGAGAAATACCGGCTCGTACTGGAATATCGCTTTCTGAAAAATTATTCGATTAAAGAGACCGCGCTGGAATTGAATATTACGGAGGGAAATGTAAAAGTCATTCAGTTTCGAGCCTTACGAAAGGCGGCACTCGTATCACAAGCATATGAACAACAGTAAAGAAAATAGTCAAGAACACAACTCATTTGATTCTCCAGAAGCAGTACGAGATGAATTCGTGCAGCTTTTGAATGAATATATTGATGATCTCGAGCAGGATCGATCTTCTCACGTATTCGAAAAATTGGCTGTGCTCCCAGTATCCGAGATAGAAAAAAAAGAATTTTTAGAGCTGTTGCAAACAGCACGAACATTTGGATTACGCAAAGAGCGCATGCAAGTATCGCGCGATTTTGCAGAACACGGATTGCAAGAAATGCTCGTAAAAATACCAAAGAAGCCGGCAGTAAAAAAAGAACGAAAATGGAATCATACTGTTCTCTTTTTTGGCGCCGTGAGTGCAACAGTCGCGCTTTTTGCTATCGCTCTCGTCAAAAATACGTATCAACATTTTGGAACGACAGTCAATCAAATAGTCCGCTATATTTATGTGGAGAATACTTCACAAAACGCCGGAGAAGAAACTACAAAAGAAAAGTCTGAAGGTATCGAAAATGCAAATCAAAACATCGAGCAACCCAAAGAGGCAGCGGAAAACAAGGCAGAAAGGAAGGAAGGAGAAGAAAACGAAGAAATCAAACAGCCTGAAACACCAAAGACTGAAGAACAAACACAAAATCAAACAGAGGATCAGACAAATGTTCATAACGCAGAAAATAATGAAGCAGAGCAAGAAACAGAACAAGAACAACAAAGAGAGCCGTCAAAAAACACAAATACAACAGTAAGAACCGCCGGTGTAGATGAGAATTTTCTTATACTCAGTGCAGATGTTACGAAGCAAATTGAGCAATTCGAAGCAACAACGACTGCGTGGCAAATGCTTGAAGACGCCGCTGCACTTGAACCGTATATACAAGATATCAAGTCTCTCGATTCAGGAGATGAATAATAGGCAGGTAATATCTCAATAAACGTTATGAAAGCAAAAATCACTATTGTACCGGGATCAACATTTGAACGACAGAGAATCCATATCTTTGGATTTTTACTTTTATTTCTTCTGCTCGGCATTGCATTATGGACTATTGGAGCAACAGTGACGCACGCTCAAGATCAAACAACAAATACGAATCAAAGTGAAAGCAGTAGCAATGAAATAACGCCGCAACTAGAAGAGAAAAATACAAATGTGGACGATACAGACCAAATGCAGAATGATGCACCGCAAGAAAAAGAAACAATATCACTCGAGGAAGCACGCGAGCAATTTCTTAAAATTTATAATCGCGCGAAAGATCGATCGCAAGATATGACCGAAGAGGAAAAAAGAGAACTTGTATCTGCAGGAAAAATTTTTACACAGACACTCATTTCCCAACTTTTAGAAACCGTTGAATTGATTGTGACCAATGCGGGAAACATGACGTTCATCTCAGATACAGAACAACAAACATTCATACATCGCATGAACGAAATCAAAGAGATGTTACAGCAAGAAAATCTCACTCTTGAAGGCATCAGGGAGTATAGCGACGTGCGTGAAATCGCCGGGAAACTACGCCCCACAATACAAGAAATGCGCGTCATGCTCAAAAAACAAAAATTACTCAGCGTTTTACAATCCCTGCAGGCATTCTCAAATAAGACAGAAGCAATGATCACTTGGTTCAATGAAACAGGCGGAGAAGATATGAAGAATGAAACAAACGATGAAGCGTTAGCACAATTAGGGATTGTAAAAAAAAGTTTATCAACGCAATGGAATACGTTACGATATATTCAATCCATTTTTGAAGCAAAAATTCAGATGGTCAGCACATTTGAAGAAGTAGTCATACTTGAAACGTATGTTGCGTTTACAGAAAGAGGGATGAAAGAGATCAGCGAACTTATTACTCAAATACACTCACTCCTTTTTGTTATTTCGAACTCCACATCGGCAAGATAATTTGGGACGAGTAGACATCAAAAAGTATTTTATTTTAGAGAAAAATAAGTATATTTTGTCAGTTATTCTTGACAGAAATAAAAAAGTGCGATATCATAAAAATACCTTTCTTGACTCTCTATGAGGGGAGAGACGATACAAGGCACAACAATTTTTGCATTGAGGCCTCCTGACGTCTCCCTCACAGAGAGTGAAGCATAGGGTGAAAGGCATGTAACGATTTCGGGTTTCCTCCACCTGAAATTCGTTGCATGCCTCTCCCTCTATGAAAAAAAATTTATTTCTCCTCAATGCAAAAAAACAAAAAAACAAAAAAAATACACATTCAGAGTGATTCAATCCAACGGTTACTGAAAGAGCTGAAACAAGTAGAAGCTGAAACTACACGATTGATCGAGAAATACAGGGCGTCAGAAGAACGGATGTAAAGAAATCTTGTATTATCAAAGACACTCAATAACACGCAAATCCCGAATCTGATCGGGATTTTTTCGTTGAAAAATGCTATACTTCGCCCATGGTACGTACAAGAAAAATAGAGAAACTCAATATAAAAAAGAAACAGCAAGCTGATTACGTCCTCCTTGGATTGATCGGATTCCTTCTTATTTTTGGATTTGTCATACTGACTTCAGCATCCAATGCGATAGCATTCCAAAAATTTCAGGATCCCTATTATTATATCAAACATCAGGCGTTATACGGTATTATTCTTGGCTTGATCGCTTTTTTTATTACATCAAACATCCAATATACATACTGGAAACGTTACGCATTCGTTTTGCTCGTCATGACTATTATCCTGTTATTGCTCGTATTGATACCGAGTATTGGATATGAATATCTTGGTGCACGAAGGTGGATTAATATTGGCGGGATTCTTTTTCAGCCAACAGAAGTCGCAAAACTCACATTTCTTATCTATCTTGCGACCTGGCTTGAAAAACGCCAAAAGCAAGTACACGATTTTTCTTATGGACTTCTGGCATTTATGTTTCTGCTAGGAATTATTGCGTTGCTTATTATGTTGCAACCAGATCTTGGCACCATGACAGTCATTGCAACGATTGCACTGGTTATATATTTTGCAGCAGGAGCGCCGTTCAGACACCTGGCACTCCTTGGGTTCGGAGCAAGCGCAGTGTTTGCGTTACTCATCAAAATAGCACCCTATCGAGCCGCGCGTTTTTCTGTTTTTCTCAATCCAGAACTTGATCCTCAAGGTATTGGGTATCACATTAATCAAGCTTTACTCGCCATTGGATCAGGCGGACTTTTTGGATTGGGTCTCAATAATTCGCGGCAGAAGCATAACTTTTTACCGGAAGTGACGGGTGATTCGATTTTCGCAGTCATGGCTGAAGAATTGGGTTTTTTCGTTGTTGTAAGTTTTATTGTATTATTTATACTTGTACTTCTGCGAGGATTAAACATTGCTCAAAAAGCACCCGATATCTTTGGTAAACTCCTTGCAATAGGTATAACAACGTGGATTCTCTTTCAAGCTTTTGTGAACATCGGAGCTATGGTTTCTATCTTACCCCTCACCGGCATTCCATTACCGTTTGTGAGTTATGGCAGTTCTGCTATTGTCATGCTCTTGACGGCGTTCGGTATACTCATCAATATTTCTAAGCACAGACAACGCACATGAAATTACTCCTCATCGGAGGCGGAACAGGCGGTCCTACTACGACACTGCTTGCGATCGCTGAGCATTTTCAAAAACGCCATCCACAAGTGGAATATATTTTTCTTGCTGATCGTTCGGAAACAACTCGAAAGTTCCTTGCCGAAACACGTATCCCGTTTATTACCATATCGGCAGGAAAATTTCGGCGCTATTGGAGCATTCATAACATCATTGATTTCGGCCGTATCGGTAAGGGTTTTGTGCAAGCACAAAGTGTGTTAAGTCGTTTTCGACCAAACGGCGTACTTTCCTGCGGTAGTTATGTTGCTCCGCCTGTTATCGCAGCAGCGTGGCTGAGACACATTCCAGTATATATTCATCAGCAAGATGTAATGCCTGGACTTTCGAATCGACTATCCAAGCCGTTTGCAAAGCACATCACAGTAAGTTTTCAGGAATCGCTGAAATATTTTCCGTCACACAAGACATCGTGGACAGGGAATCCGGTGCGCACGACGATACTGGAAGGTGATAAAACTCGCGGCTACGAATATTTCCACTTGAAAAAAGAATTTCCTGTCACACTGATTCTCGGCGGTGGTACCGGTGCGCTTGGATTAAATCAGTGTATAGAAAAAGCAGCACATGAACTCCTTACCTTCACGCAGATAATCCATGTGACTGGCAAAGGGAAGGCCGTGCATATTCAACATGAGTATTATCGTGCGAAGAATTTTTTGAACTTAAGCGTTATGGCTGATGCTTTGCAGATTGCCGATGTGATTATTTCCCGCGCGGGCCTGGGCGCTATTACAGAATGTGCAACAGTCAAAAAAGCGCCGATTCTGGTGCCACTTCCATATTCTCACCAAGAAATCAACGCAGCAATACTCGCAAACAATATGGCCGCACTCCACTTGTCTCAAGAAAAGATGACAACAATACAATTAGTGACGACAGTTCAAAAGATGCTCACGAATACAACGGAGACACAGCGGATGGGCACAAAACTTTTCGAGCTTCTACAACCTCAGACAGCAGGAGATCGAATCGCAGTAATCTTAGAAAAAATGTTTTTATGACATTCGCAGAAGCGCACAATATATATTGTATAGGGATAGGCGGCATAGGTATGTCAGCGCTCGCACAAATTTTGCATGCGCAAGGGAAACGTGTTGCGGGATCAGATTGTGCGGATTCCCAAATACTTTCGAAATTGCGATCGCTTGGTATGACACTCCATGTACCGGAAGCATCACAACACATCACACAAAATGTTGATCTTGTAATTTATAGTTCAGCGGTACCGGAAGAACACGAAGAGCGCCAACAGGCACGTGCATTGGCAATACCAGAGCTTTCGTATACCCAGGCCCTCTCAGAACTCATGAGAACGTATCAAGTCGGGACAAATATCGCTGGTACGAATGGAAAATCAACAACAACAGCACTCATTGGTTTGCTTGCGCAGAGGGCTGGGTTTGATCCGACAGTTGTTGTGGGAACGCTCGTCAAAGAATGGAAAAGCAATGCGCGTCTCGGAAATAATAAACAATTTTTGATTGCGGAAGCGTGTGAACATCAGAGTAATTTTTTGTCTTTTGATCCCCAAGTCATCGTACTGACAAATATAGAAGAAGATCATCTGGATTATTATCACAATCTTCCAAATATTATTAACGCATTTCAACGCTATATCGATAAACTTCCAAAACACGGCTGGCTTGTTTATAATACCGATGATTCTGTAAGTCGAGAAAAACTTATCCTCCCGAAAGCGCAAATACGAACGTACGGTATCCATCATCCAGCTGATGTCATGGCACGAAGTATTGTGACCCTTTCTGGAGAACAAAGTTTTGAATTATGGGTAGGGGAAAATTATGTAGAAGATTTCGTGCTCCGAGTGCCAGGCGCATTTAATATTTCGAATGCGCTTGCGGCAATAACATGGGGAATACTATTCGGCATCAAGAAAGATACAATGCAGTCAGTGTTCAAAGATTTTTCTGGTACATGGCGAAGATTCGAAATACTCGGTACATGGAAGGATGCTCGCATCATATCGGATTACGCGCATCACCCCACTGCTGTAACAGCAACTATTCAAGCAACTCGCGAATTTTATCCCAACAATCGGATCGTCGTCGTATTCCAACCGCACCAAAAGCATCGAACACAAGTATTGTTCAATAAGTTTGTGCGATCACTGAAAGCCGCCGACCTCGTGATTCTGCCGGAGATTTATTACGTAGCAGGTCGGGAAGGGAATATACATATTTCTTCCAAGGATATTGCGCGAGCTCTGGAAGCAGAGCAAGAAAAAGACCAAAAACCGGAAAAGAAATTTTGGTACGCAAAGAATTTGCAAGAAACTCAAAAGCTCATGGAACACTATGTACAAAAAGACGATATCGTTCTTATGATGGGAGCAGGTGATATCTATACGTTAGCAGAGTCCTTAGTAATACATTGAGATGAAGTTCAATATTCCAAATTTTCAAGAACACGTCATACTCGCGCCTTTCACAACAATGAAAGTCGGCGGACCAGCGCGTTGGTTTGTAACGGTAGCGACGACCAAAGAATTCATACACGCTGTTCGTGAAGCACTACGAAACAATGTTCCATACTGTGTGTTAGGCAAGGGCGCGAATGTGCTCATATCCGATAAGGGATTTGATGGACTTATGATTCGCGCAAAAAATAGTCACTATGTTTTTCGTGATACGCATGTTACGGCAGAAGCAGGGACAGACCTTACGACACTCGTGATGCAGTCGGCACAACGAGGACTCGCTGGACTTGAATTCGCCGCCGGAATTCCTTCGACTCTTGGCGGCGCAGTGCGTGGAAACGCCGGCTCTCGGGAGTCAGAAATGAAGAACGTCATTGAAACAGTCGATATTCTGAATGCAAAAGGTGAACAGAAAACACTCACTGTCGCACAATGTGAGTTTTCCTATCGCAATAGTCGTATGAAACAACAGAAAGAAATAGTCTTGAGTGCGGTGTTAAAACTCGAACGTGGCTCAAAAGATACTATCCTCGAAAAGGTAAAAGAAAATTTTTCTAGAAAGCATAAGACCCAAGAATTGAAATTTCCAAGCTCTGGATGTATATTTATGAATCCAGCAGCCAGTGCAGCTGGAAAGCTGATTGAAAATGCAGGTCTAAAAGGAATGCGAATAGGTGGAGCGAAAATTTCTGAAATTCACGGCAATTTTGTGATAAATGAAAACAACGCTACCGCAGAAGACATTATTATGCTCATAAGCGTCATAAAGCAAAAAATTCGCACGCTCTATCGTATTCAGCTTCATGAAGAAATTCAATATATTGGTTTTGATTAAAAAAATGAATATCAAAGGTATGACCCCACAAATACATGGACAAAACATTGAGCTCAACGCAAGACACATCGCTTACATTACGAAGAAGCTTGCTGTAGTAGAAAAAATATACCAGCATATTCTTTTTGCGAAAATTGATATCATCAGCAATACACATCATAAGAAAGGAAAAATTATTCTGGTCAAGGCAGAACTCGTCATACCCAGAAAACCGATCATCCTCGCAGAAGAGGAGGTCACAACGGTCGAAGAAGGGATTGATCGTGTAACAGATGAACTGAAATTGCAATTGAGAAAGCTCAAGGAAAAACAACGTCAGAAAAGAGAACGTCTGTCTTAGGGATACTATGAAAATATTAGAAAAAATATTCGGTGATCCTAATGTTAAAATTCTTAAACACTATCAAAAACGGGTAGGGCGCATCAATGCAATCGAACACAACATCAAGATGCTTAGTGATGATGCGCTCAAACAACAAACAAAAATCCTACGAGAACGGCTGGACAAAGGAGAAACGCTTGATGCCGTACTTGATATCGCGTTCGCGACCGTGCGCGAAGCAGCACAACGAACACTGGGGCAGCGACATTACGACGTTCAGCTGATGGCTGGCATGGCGCTTCACGAAGGAAAAATCGCAGAGATGAAAACAGGCGAAGGAAAAACGCTCGCAGCAACACTTTCGCTCTATCTTAATGCGCTGTCCAGTCAAGGAGCGCACCTTGTGACAGTCAATGATTATCTCGCACGGCGTGACGCAGATTGGATGGGAAGAATTTTTTATGCACTCGGTATGACTGTGGGTTGTATTCAACACGAGGCCGCTTTTATTTTTGACCCAAAGATCGAACAAGAAGAAACTAAAGAAGCAATTACAAAACTTTCGTTTAAAGTCGACATGCAGAATCTACGATCTGTAGGGAGGCGAGAAGCATATAATGCCGACATCACGTACGGGACAAATAATGAATTTGGTTTTGACTATCTTCGCGATAACATGGTTCAGGAAAGTTCACAAAAAGTTCAGCGCAGTTTACATTTCGCAATTATTGATGAAGTCGATAGTATCCTCATTGACGAAGCACGCACACCGTTGATTATTTCCGCGCCAGCACAAGAAGCAACAGAACGCTATCATACCTTCGCACATATTGTTTCACAACTCAAGGAAAATGAGGATTACAATATGGATGAAAAAATGCGTGCTGTGGCACTCACGCAAAGCGGGATTGACCGCGTCGAGCGTATGCTGGGGAAGAAGAATATGTATCAGGAAGGAAGCGTGGAAGATATTCATCATATCGAGCAAGCTTTAAAAGCAAATGCACTGTTTAAAAAAGATCGAGATTATGTAGTGCGCGAGGGTGAGGTCGTGATAGTAGATGAATTTACAGGGAGACTTATGTTTGGTCGAAGATTTTCTGAAGGTCTCCATCAGGCAATCGAGGCAAAAGAAGGTCTGACGATTAAGCAGGAATCTCTCACACTCGCAACAATCACATTACAAAATTTGTTCCGCCTTTATAAGAAGCTCGCTGGCATGACAGGTACGGCAGCAACCGAAGCGGAAGAATTTGCAAAGATTTATGGACTTGATGTCGTAGTCGTGCCAACGAACAGGCCGATGATTCGAATAGATGCTGCTGATAGGATTTATAGAACGGAACGTGGCAAATCAAAAGCGGTTGTGCAGGAAATTAAAAAGCTGTATGAAAACGGGCAACCTGTACTTGTCGGTACAATTTCTATTGAAAAAAATGAGCGTTTGAGTGCGATGCTCAAAAAAGAAGGTATACCGCACAATTTACTCAATGCTAAAAATCATGAACATGAAGCTGAGATTATTGCACAAGCTGGGAAACTCCATGCTGTAACGGTTGCAACGAACATGGCAGGACGAGGGGTAGATATCGTCCTGAGCGGCAATCCTCCGAATGCAAGTGAAGCGGAAAAAATAAAACAACTGGGCGGACTCACAGTGCTCGGTACGGAACGACACGAATCTCGGCGAATCGATAATCAGTTACGAGGACGATCCGGTCGGCAAGGCGATGCAGGAAAATCACAATTTTATATTTCTCTCGAAGATGACCTCATGCGCATTTTTGCATCAGAACGTTTGAAAAGCCTTATGACACGGTTGGGTCAGCCCGAGGACATGCCTTTGGAGAATTCATTGATCACTCGTTCCATTGAAGCGGCGCAGAAGAAGGTTGAAGGAAGAAATTTCGATATACGCAAACACCTCGTCGAATACGATGATGTTATGAACAAACATCGAGAAGTGATTTACAAAAAACGGAACGAAATACTCTATGATTATGAACACGAACCGAAAAAATTACGGGAACGCACTTTCGAAATGATTGAAAATGAAATAGAACAGGTTGTGTCATTTCATACTGCAATTGATAAGACACAAGAAAGAACAAAAAATAACGGAATGTCAAAGGCGCAAGAGAGAAACACAAGCACCTCTTGGGACATGCAGGAGATAGAAGAAGTAATGAGCACTATTTTTCTATTAAGCGAAGAAGAAAAAAAATATATACGAGGCTTGCAACCGCAGAGCGCAACGAACGAAGTACATATCCTTCGCGATCAAGTCATTCAAGTATTGATTCAATGGGCGAGTCAACGTTATGAAAAATTAGAATCAAGCGTGGGCGAGCCGCAACTGATGCGAAGGATTGAAAAAAGTGTTTGGCTTCGTGCGATCGATATGCTTTGGATCGATCATCTTGATCAGATGACACGTTTGCGAGAAGGTATTGGTCTGCGCGGATATGGGCAGAAAGATCCGCTCGTTGAATATCAAAAAGAGGCGTATGATCATTTCACGGAACTTATGAATACTATTGCACGCCAGGTTGCACACACTATATTTAAAGTGGGAGCGCAGTCGGTTATGACGTCCACGCTCATGCAAAAAAGGCAACAAGAAATTGCTCCATCAAAAGTCTTCAGTGAGGAGACACGTCAATTTGGCGGCTTGTTGCAACCGCAGGAAACAAGAAATACACAGAATGTTGTACTCAAAAAAATAAAAGACGCTTCCGGGCAAAAAGTTGGACGGAACGATCTATGTCCTTGCGGTTCAGGTAAAAAATTGAAGCGCTGTCACGGCGCTTAATTTGAGAATTTCCTGACGAAAAGTGTATTCGGCGACAGGCACTTACGGTTGAATATACGATTTTGTCAAGATTCAAACAGAGATCGTGTCAATTTTTTTTGACAATGGATGAAGAATATGCTATGATATAACTAATCATCAAACAAAAAACAAAAAATCAAACAAAAATAAAAATGGGGGCTATGATATATTTTTTATCAAAAAACAAGGCGTATAAAGCCTTTATTTTTGTAAGTGTTTTTCTCGGCGTTACAGTCTTCGGAGTGCAGCACGCCGAAGCACGAGAAACATACACACCGGAAGTACGGATATTTCGTTCAGGCGATTTCGAAAAAAATCTTTCATTTCAGGCCTATAGCGGAAACTTCGCTGGCGGCGCGGATGTAGCTATCGGAGACCTCGGAGGCGATGGAGTCGATGAAATTATCACCGGCGCAGGACCAGGAGGAGGCTCACACCTGCGACTCTTTCGTCAGAATGGGTCGTTTATTACGGGGTTTTTTGCGTATGAAACGAACATGCAAAAGGGCATTCACATTGCAAGCGGTGATCTTGATTGTGACGGAAAAGACGAGATTGTAACCGGACCGCGGTACGGAGGAGGTCCCTTTATTCGCGTCTTTGATGGTCAAGGCATGCCTCGATTTACGGCTGGTTTTTACGCATTCGCGGAAGATTATCACGGCGGTGTTGAAGTTACTACAGCAAATATCGACGATCAGTGTGGGGATGAAATTGTTGTAGCGACAGGAAAAGAGGCACGGCCGCATGTACGTATTTTTGATCGCTTTGGAAAAGTTTTGCCATTGGAATATTTTCCCTTTGCTGAGAAAATGAACGGCGGTGTAAGTATTGCAAAGGCTAATGTCGACGGAGGAGGAGAGGATGAGTTAATTATGGGAGTCGATAGCGGGAGTCAATCACGCGTGAAAGTTTATAAAACGAATACAGAAAAAACAGTGCTCGGCGAATGGCGCGTGTATGCCGACGATTTTTACGGAGGAATTAATGTTGAAGGCGCTGACATTGACGGTGATGGATATGATGAGATACTCGTCGTGCCGAATAGCGACGGAGGCCCGCACGTACGGATATTCGAAGCGAATGGAAAAGAGATCGCTGGTGCATTCTTTGCCTATGAGAAAGATTTTACCGGCGGTGTGAATATCACCGGTGCGGATCTCAATAAAGATGGAAAGAGTGAAATCATTGTTGCTCCCAATCGAGAAATATACGAAGGGGGTCCAAAACGCATTAAGATTATCATTGGTGAACAAAAATTGTATGCATACGAAGGAAAAAAACTCGTGAATTCATTTCTTATCTCTTCTGGGCTCCCTGGCTTTGAAACACCGCGAGGAAAATTTACTGTGTACCGAAAATTACTCTGGCATGATTACATTTGGACGTATGGCCCAGGCAGTCCCTTGAATTATAATTTGCCGCGTGTGCAGTACAATTTGAATTTTGCGCCGCATTATTATATTCACTACGCTTATTGGCATAATAATTTCGGTAAAAAAATGAGTCACGGCTGCGTGAATGTCAACAAAGTAAACTCAGAATGGGTTTACAATTGGGCGGAAATAGGTACGCCTGTTGAAATCGTCGATTAATGGGAGTTATTTTGTGACTGTTGCCGAATACTGTTTCGTGTGTAATGCACAAGACAAAAGAGGAGGAAGACTCTCCTTTCTCAGCACACTGTGCCCTGTCAGTGCTTCGAAAGCGAGAATTATCCTCCTCTTTTGTTTTGTGCATTCAACAAGAATAAAATTCGGCGACAGTCCACTACTCTATTTTTTCGCAATTTTTTCTTTGGTAATATCCAAGATTTGAAATTGTTCCAGTGAAATCCAATAAAAATACCCAAGGTGATTTTGTACGAGAATATTTTGTGCGTCTTTTTCAAAAGGAAAAATTTTAAGTACTCGCTCAGTGTCGCCGACAAAGAAACTGATCGTAAGAATAGGAGAAGTAACAGATTGATTTTGATCTGGTATATCCTGAGCGCGAAGGTAAGTTATTTCCGAGAGTGTTAAATCAAAATTTTCTTGATCAATATCGAATACATCTGACTCAATACCGGACCAGACTGATTCTTTTTTTTCGATCGTAAGAGTTCCAGTGTCACGCGTCCATTGCAGACGTGTGATTTCTTGAGGATCAAAAGAAAGGATCATCATATCGCGGAAATCTTCGAGGAAATTCGAAGTGAGCTCCTGATTCATAAGATACACGCGATCCACTTGTTCACTCGTCACATACGTTGTTTGTCCTGGTCCTATTTTACCGATAAAAATACTGAGCGACTTTTGATCCTTTTGAAAAAGATCTACAATAGTACGATGCTCGAGATCGAGTTCAAAAGCCTCAAGATTATTTTTGGTCTTCGAAGCAATGGATTGAACTCGCATAGTGTTGAGTTTTTCGAGGAGGTCTTCGATAACGCTTGTGTCAGCCGGAAAACGGATGGGTTGATCAACAAGCCATATATTGCTCTCTTTACTGAGAGTCGTAATTTTCTCTTGTTGTGTTATGTTCATTTGAGTAATACTTTGTGAATCAACGTTCTGCACAAAAGGATTCCCGAGTGTTGCTGTAAGAGTGTTGGGGGTGCGTGATCTATACACTAAAAAACCAATCAATGCTATGAGGGCAATAATAAGAATGAGAGTAACTTTTTTTTGCGAACGGGGGTTCATAGGTATATATGATTGATGTATATGATCGATGAGATTGTCTCTGGCGGGT
>MHKF01000002.1:0-21614 GCA_001818315.1 Candidatus Kerfeldbacteria bacterium RIFCSPLOWO2_02_FULL_42_19 | reverse complement strand
AGTGTTCTTCAAGAACATACTTACCCGCCAGAGACAAGCTCCCACACAACAATAATGGAAGACTTGTTCAGTCTTCATTTTCCGTATTTCGCGATATATTTGCTGTCATTGCGCCTGCGAAGGAAATAGACAACCGCGCTCATAATGAGTACTAAAACAACGCTTGCAAAAATATTGCCATACTTATACAGCGCCTTCGTTCGATCCGGTAAAGGTCTCAGCGGTCGATCTGTCGTACTGCGTGAGCGTAGTCCAATGAAAGCTTCGTCTTGTGCAAGCACATCGACGGCATTCGCAAAAAAAGTGAAATTCCCAGAGAAATTTTGTAGAGCAAGCGGACTCAACATTTCACTATCGGTTACGACAATGACAGAGGCGTTATTCGTGGATTCCAGAAAAGTCTCGGATGACTGAAGTGACTGAGGTGTAGGAGGAGTCTCACTTACACTTGACTGCGGGAGTGTCTTACCGCGAAAAAAGCTGGTAAGTTTGCCTTTGATGTGTCCCGCGACGATGAAGTGCTGTTGCGAATCTGACGGTACTTGCGGCAAAGCCTCCGGACTGAGCAAAAATGGTTCAGACTGCGCCCACGATTGATCCGAAGTTTCGGCAAGAGTTGTAAAAGTTGTCTCAGACGAAAATTTTTCATTTTGCAAAGTCATACTGCTCGCCCAACCCAGCACGATACTCTCAAGCGAAGCAGTGATCGGATGCGTTGCATGAAGCGTATCTTTGAGAATGCGAGGCCACAATGGATAAGGTTGAAAAATTTGAAATAATCCACTTTGAAAACCGATTGTTTCATGTGAAAGTGGATCGACGATCAAATCGTGATTCACCGTCACACCATAATTCGTAAGCAATGCTTCGAGTCCAGTAGCATTGTTTTGCGCAATCAAGCTCGGGTCAACAGAAACGCCATCCAGAAAGAACAGTACTTTCCCTCCGCGCATAATAAATTGATCCACAACATATTGCGCTCGATCGGTAAACGCTTGACGCGGTCCAGCGATAATAAGCACATCGATCCCAGGATCAATGAGCGTTTCGCTCGTAAGGTCCACGGAACGAATCATATAATTCTTTACGAGCGCATCCTGAAGTTCCGAAGTGTCAATTTCGCCATGCCCAGAAGTAAATGCGACTTCCGTCACGTCGGTGCGCGTGAGTTTCACAAGCGCGGAGGTCATGTCATATTCCAAAGAATCAGGATCCTGAATCACCGGAATCGTTTCACTTTTGTCGCGATACTGGAGAGCAATGCCAATATAACCGGTGCTGACTTGAAATTGGTCGGACTTAACAAGGCTAAATTGAATTTCAGGGATACCCAGAGATTGCGCTTCTTGGCTTGCAGCATCGTCTTTTTTAGGATCCTTTGTTTGCACGACGATATTTGAAGAAAGTTTTGCGTATTCAGAAAGAATATCTTCTGCGCGTTGCTTAGCGGCAATATATTCCGGTGGAAATTCATCCGAAAAAAAGGCAGTCACCGTGACGACATCCGAAAGATTCCGCACTGTTTCCTTTGTCACCTGTGAAAGGGTAAAAATTTTTCCTTCACTCAGATCCAATCGTATCGAGAAAGATTGAACGAGAATGTTGAGAACAATAACGAGTGCCACAATAAGGAGCACATGAAATTGAGAGTACCAATGAATTTTTTGTCGTGAAGAAAGTGTCAGTGAGGGGAAATGCATATGTTTATTTCCAATGTCTTTGATGAAGACTCTGTACATTGAGAAACAAGAAAAAGAAAATCAAGGAAAGAAAATAGACAACATCCCGGAGATCGATAACACCGCGTGCCATGCTTTCGTAATGCGAAAGAAGTGATACGCTTTGGCGTATTTCGTCCAGAATTCCACCGCTTCGGTTGAGAAAATCCACGCCTATAATAATGAGCACAAAACACACCGCAACACTAAGAATAAAACTCACAATTGCATTTTTCGTAAGACTCGAAAGCCATTGCCCGAGCGCAAACATCGTGCTGCCGAGGAAGAGTGTCGCAATATATTGTCCGATAATTTGACCGGTATCGACATTGCCAAGACGCGCAATGCTGATAGGTAAGGGGAGAGACAGAATCAGTACGCAGGCGAGGAAAGCGACACCAGCAAGAAATTTCGCTGCAATTAAATGCCATTCGGCATAGGGAAGTGTGAGGAGTGTCTCAAGAGTGCCTGTCTTTTTTTCTTCAGCCCATGTGCGCATCGCGAGAGCTGGAACCAAAAACAGAAAAAACCAAGGTACGAGCGAAAAGAATCCGCGTAAAGTCGCTTGATTAATAATAAAGAAATTTTGGAAGAACAGCCACGAGAGAATCACTAAAAAAACAACGATAAAAATATACGAAAGTATTGGATAGAGGAATGAAGAAAATTCTTTTTGAAAAATCGTAAAAAATTGTCGTGGAATAGATTTCATAATTTACAATGAAGATCGAGTAAGTGCTTGGAAGACAGTTTCCAAATCAGCATGTGCGCGCGTCAACTCAAGAAGCACCCAATGATTTTCTTTCACAAGACGAAAAATTTCTCGGCGTAAGTCGTGATGTTCTTCGGTTTGTACAATAAAAAGTGGCTCGCCAGAAGGAGCGTGTTCGAGGCGAACCGCGGTGACATGAGCAAGATTTTCAAGCACTTTTGCAACATTCGCTTCAGGACCTTCAATAATCATACGCAATTCTTCTTTGCCGCTTCCAAGTCGCGCAAGTTCTCGCGGAGTACCTTGAGCAACAATTTTTCCTTTGTGAATAATAATCGCACGATGGCAAAGATTCGTCGCTTCCTGCAGTATGTGCGTAGAAAAAATAATCGTTTTTTTCGCAGCGATTGTTCGAATAAGTTCGCGTACCTCACGAGCTTGATTAGGGTCAAGTCCTGAAGTCGGCTCGTCCAGGATCAGAATCCGTGGATCGCCGATGAGCGCCTGCGCCAGCCCAACACGTTGTTTAAAACCTTTCGAGAGTTCTTGAATCGGTTTGGCGATGACATCTTGAAGCGCACAAACTTTCACAACACGTTTCATTTCTAATGCATCATCGGCGATGTTTCGAGACTGTGCAATAAAATGCAGCGCTTCATAGACACGCATATCGGTATAGAGGGGATTATTCTCCGGCAAGTACCCGATTTCTTGTCGGATGTCCCGTCCATTTTCCAGAAGATCTTTATTATTGATACGGATAGTGCCTGTTGTGGGGGCTAGGAAACCAGTGAGAATACGCATCGTCGTAGTTTTCCCGGCGCCGTTAGGACCAAGGAATCCGAGGATCTCGCCGTCTTTCAGATGAAAACTGATGTGATCTAAAACTGGAATGTTATCAAAAATTTTCGTAAGTTCCTGTACTTCGATCATAGTATCCTCATAATAAACAAGACAAGAAATTTTTGCAAACTTTGTGAGATGGAACGTTCGTCGAACGCGTTTTTAACTGTGAGCAATGAATGTGAATCATCACAAAAGAGGAGGAAGACTCTCGTTTTCGAAGCACTGACAGTGCACAGTGTGCTGAGTAAAGGAGAGTCCTGCTCCTCTTTTGTGCTGTGTAATGCACAAGCAATGGCATTCGGTGACGGTCCATAGACTTGTTTCCAGAGTAACTCTTGGTTATACTACATTTCGACACCGAAAATTTTTTCATGTACTCACATGTCACTGCGTAGGCGCATTCTCATTTCGGCAATCGTCATTATAGTCATCACAGCACTTGCTGTGATCGTCGATATTCCCAAAGGTCCTGATATCAGTATCGGGCAATTTCAACGTGAACTCAAAGTGCGTCTTGGGCTTGATCTTCGTGGCGGCGCAAGTCTTACGTACGAAGCAGACACAAGCCAGGTAGAAGAGGCAGATCGCGCAGAACTGTTAGAAGGCTTGAAAGAAGTTATCGAACAGCGGATCAACCAATTTGGGGTGAGCGAACCTTCGGTGCGCAACAATAAAGTAGGAGACGGTTGGAGAATTATTGTCGAATTACCGGGGATTACGGATATTAACGAAGCAATTGCCGCGATCGGTGAGACGCCGCTCTTGGAATTCCGTGAGGAAGGTAAGCCACCGGAACGAACAGAGGAGGAAAAAAATGCCCTTCGTGTTTTGAATGAAGAAACAAAAAAGCGCGCGGAAGAAATTTTACAACAGGCACTCAGTGCAACGGATTTTGCGGCATTAGCAAAAGAGAAGAGTGAAGATCCAGGGAGCGCAGAAAACGGCGGTGATCTTGATTTCTTTGGAAAAGGCATTATGGATCCGGCTTTCGAAACCGCTGTGTTTGAGGCTGAAGTCGGCAAGGTGATGCCGCAGCTTGTGCAGAGCTCGTTCGGATATCATATTGTGAAGGTTACAGAAAAACGCACGCAAAATGAACAAGAGGAAGTGCGTGCAAGTCACATACTCTTACGCACAATCCCAGAAG
This sequence comes from Candidatus Kerfeldbacteria bacterium RIFCSPLOWO2_02_FULL_42_19, assembly GCA_001818315.1. Lineage (GTDB taxonomy): Bacteria > Patescibacteriota > Patescibacteriia > HO2-48-17 > HO2-48-17 > WO2-43-9. The sequence continues at coordinate 17,191 of MHKF01000002.1, read as the reverse complement.
AAATACCTGAAACCGGTTTTCCATTCTACGAAAATACAGGTCTCAACGGCCAACAATTAGAACGCGCACAAGTGACGTTTGATCAACAAACAGGCGCGTCGGTTGTGAGCTTGCAATTCAATGCAGAGGGCGCAAAACTCTTTAAAGAGATAACTGAACGCAATATTGGAAAGACCGTCGCGATCTATCTCGATAATGCACCGATTAGTATTCCAACAGTGAATCAAGTCATTCCCGACGGCCAGGCGATTATAGAAGGCAATTTTACACTTGAAGAAGCAAAGGAACTGACGCGAAGACTGAATGCCGGAGCACTGCCGGTGCCGATTACACTCGTCAATCAACAAAATATTGGTCCAACCCTCGGGGAACTTGCTGTTCAAAAAAGTCTTTTCGCAGGTATCATCGGTCTTGCGCTGTTGATTATATTCATGATCTCATACTATCGTTTGCCGGGATTACTCGCGTCGGTCGCTCTCCTCATCTATACTCTCATAGTGCTCGCAGTTTTTAAACTTGTGCCAGTGACACTGACACTTGCAGGAATCGCAGGATTTATTCTCTCCATCGGTATGGCAGTGGATGCAAATATTCTCATCTTTGAACGTATGAAAGAAGAACTCAGGGACGGGAACGCACTCAATCGAGCCGTTGAGCAAGGTTTCCGCAGAGCGTGGCTTTCTATTCGGGATTCGAACGTTTCTTCATTAATAACGTGCGCGATTCTTGCGACATTTTCAACAAGTCTTGTAAAAGGTTTTGCCATTACACTCGCGCTTGGCATTGTCGTGAGTATGTTTTCCGCTATTACGATTACACGAACGTTTTTACGCTTGTGCGCAAAGCCAGCGTTTGAAAAGAAACTTTGGTTATTTGGGATAACGCGCAGAAGTGCATTGGAGGTCAATGGAAGTCATACACAGATTTCGGACGGAATGCATAAGAACGAAAAAAACTCGCTATGATAAACTTTGTCAGAACGAAAATCATTTGGTTTACTCTCTCAGGAATTTTAGTGATTGCCAGTGTAGGAGCCCTCTTTGTATGGGGATTAAAACTCGGTATCGATTTTACCGGCGGAACACTTATTGAAGTCACATTCCAAGACGCAACGTTTCCATCGCAGGGAGAAGCAGCTGAAAACATCAAAACAACCATCGAAAACATCCAGAACGAAAAAGCAGAAAAAATATTTACCGGTGTTGTTGTGCAGCCATCAGGAGAAAAAGATGCCGTCATCAAATTACGTTATGTGAGTAATGATGAGCGGCAGCAAGTGTTAGATGTGCTCGGGAAAACATACGGGTCTGTGACAGAAAAAAGATTTGAAACAATCGGTCCAAGTATCGGCAAGGAACTGCAGCGAAAATCACTCCAGGCGATTCTCCTTGTACTCGTGGCAATTATTATCTATATTTCATGGGCATTCCGAAAAGTTTCCAGTGGGCCGGTGCCATCATGGGCGTATGGAGTCAGTGCTATCTTAGCTCTGATTCATGATGTGTTGATTGTGATAGGCATGATGAGTGCACTAGGATATTTTTTGGGAGTAGAAATCGATAGTCTTTTTATTACCGCTATCCTCACAGTGTTAGGATTTTCGGTGCACGATACGATTGTTGTCTACGATCGTATCCGTGAACAACTGAGGAAAAATCTCGCAAGTCCTTTTCATGAAATTATAAACGCTAGCATTCATTCTACTTTGCTTCGTTCTATAAACACCTCTTTAACGACCGTGATCGTACTCGTAGCACTTCTTTTTTTCGGTGGCGCAACACTCAAGTATTTTTTACTTGCACTGATCGTAGGTATTATTTCCGGAACGTATTCTTCGATTTGTATCGCTAGTCCCTTGCTTTTGTATTGGCAAAAGTTGCTGCAGAAAAAGCTGTAAAGGGACTGTTGCCGGATACACTTTCGTCTGTGAAAATGAATTTGAATTATAAAAAAAAGAGGAAGAAGACGAGACTTTCTCAGCACACTGTGCAATGTTAGTGCTTCGAAAGCGAGAGTCATCCTCCTCTTTTTCTATGATCAAAAATATATTTTTCACAGGCGAAAGCCTATGCAGCGACAGTCTCATAATACCCTCATTTTAGCGAAGAAATATCTCATTGAGGGAGAATTTGTATTTTTTGCGAATGCACTGGTGGTTGAATATATCGTATTTTTGTTGACAGTGAAACCAAGATATGCTATAGTCACATTTAGTAAAAGAATCTTCAATCAAGCTATGTCAGACGAAAATTCTATTTTAGAAAAAGTGATTTCTACAAAAGAAGCTCAAGAAATTCAGGCATTTGACCCACTCGAAGTTGTCAACCGACTCATGAGTCAATTGCATGAAAAAGAAGCGGATATTCTCCAAAGGCGTTTTGGTTTACAAGAAGCCGAAACGGAAACTTTGGAAACTATTGGGAAATTTTACGGAGTAACCCGCGAACGCATTCGACAAATCGAAAACTTGAGCATTAAAAAAATCAAGGCACTCAAAGACGCGTCTCAATTGCTCTACAATACAGAACACGTCTTTACGGCCATCTTTTCACAGTGTGGAGGTTTTCTCACCGAAGAAAAATTATTTGAAAAAGTTTTTGAAAGGGACAAAAATACTCTGCCACACCAACGTTCTGTTATATTTATTCTTGGAAAACTTCTTGCCCATAAATTTGTTAAACATATACCCGACGAAAAAACGCGTTACGCATGGCGTTTACGCACGGCTTCGATCGAATTTTTGCATCGTGTTATTGATACGTTCCACATAATTATTACCGAACACGGAAATCCACTCGAATTTCAACACATTCATGAAAAAGTCAAGACAACGGATGTCTATAAAGAACATGGAGAAAAATTGACCGAAGACGTCCTTGATGCATATTTGCATATCAGTAAACACATTGGAATGAATCCATTTGGTGAATACGGATTGCGCAATTGGGGAATCATTGCTCCAAGGCGTATGCACGATAAAATTTATCTCATACTCAAAAAAGATGGGAATCCAATGCACTTTACGGACATAGCAAAAAAAATCACTGACATTTTTTGTAAAAAAGCCTATCCGCCTACAGTGCACAATGAACTCATCCTCAGGAAAGAATATGTTCTAGTGGGGCGAGGCATTTATGCATTACAAGAATGGGGATATCGACCTGGTGTTGTCGCAGATGTAATTCGGGATATTGTGAAAGAAGCAGGAAGACCTCTGTCGCGTGATGAGGTCGTTGAAAAAGTTCTCGAGCAGCGAATCGTAAAACGCAATACAATTCATCTCGCACTCACGAATAAAAAGTTTTTTCGTAAGAACGCGGATAACAAATACGAAGTCATCGAAGAACAACAAATCTCAGAAATTTCGGAATAGAAAAAATATTAAATCAAAGATGAATATAAAAGAAAAACAGAGCATATGCCTTTGCAAGATTTATTCGCACTCGGCGGAGGGAGTCCGTTAACAGTTTTTTGGTTCCTTCTGTCTCAAGGAGGTTGGATGATTATACTCCCAATCATGATCTGGGCTTTCGGTTGGGGCTATTTAGAAATTTTGCAAAATGGATTCAATGCGCGTTTAACAAAAACACTCCTCGCTATCGATGTGCCCAAAGATAATGAGCAATCTTTTCGGGCTATCGAACAAATTTTCGCTCAAATCGCAGGAGCGCACGATGACCCTGATTTCACAGAAAAATATTTAGACGGCAGATTCCAAGAATATTTTAGTCTTGAGATTGTGAGTGTCGAAGGCTACATACAGTTTCTCATTTGGACGCCAAAAAAATTTCAAGACCTTATCGAAGCAGCATTTTATGCCCAATATCCTGATGCAGAAATTACGGAGGTTGAAGATTATGTGGATGATGTGCCAAAGGAAATTCCCAACGAAGATTACGAGCTGTACGGTGGAGAATTCGTTCCAACGAATAGGCAATACTATTCCATTCGCACATACCCACAATTTGAAGATAAGCTCACCGGTGTCGCCGTGGACCCGATGGCGGGTTTGTTAGAAGTTATGAGTAAAATAGGACCTGGTGAACAAGTATGGCTCCAACTGGTGATTACCCCTGTAGGCGATGAGTGGAAAGAACAAGCAAAGAGGTTAGCACTGAAAATTGCTGGAAAAAAGGTCAAGGTCAGTTATAATCTTATTGAAAAAGCGGTGTATGGAAGTTTAAAAACCGTTTCGTATATGGGGGAACAGACGCTCGGAACAGGAGTGAGTGTGCCAGAGGAAAAAGCAGATGACAAACCACCAAGTATTCTCTTGCATTTGACCCCGGGAGAACTGAATCAAATTAAAAGCCTTGAGGAAAAAGCTGCAAAAATAGCATTTAAGACGCGCTTTCGATTTGTATATATTGCACGGAGAGAAGTATATTCCAAACCCCGTGTCATTTCACCGCTGGTTGGCGCTGTGAAGCAATTCAACACGCAGGATCTCGGTGGTTTGAAAGTCGACAAACTCACAAAAACAAAAGCGAAATACTTTTTTATAAAGCGCAGAAACCTTGCGCGCAAACACAGAATTTTAAGAGCCTATCGTTCAAGAACGAGCTGGGTCGGTGCAAGAACCGGAAACTGTATCCTCAATATTGAAGAACTTGCGAGTATCTATCATTTCCCGCTTATTACTGTCAAAACAGCAAGCGTCACACGTGTTGAAACAAAGAAGTATGAACCGCCAAGAAAATTACCGATTTTGCCACGAGAAATTCTCAAACAAGAAGCAGCACTTGCAGATAATCCACTGGGAAATGAAGCTATGCGCGAAGTTTTTTTACGGAGCCCCGAAGAAACTCAACACAATGAAGCACCAGAACTCTCAACGCAGACAGTGACTGAAGTGCAGATTCCACGAACACCGAAGTCAAGTGTTGTAGATGCTGGACACATAAAAAATACGCCGCCAACCAATTTGCCCATCGGGTAAAATTCATTGAGAGTAAAAATGCAAGAATAAAAATATACGATGCCTAACACACAGTCCAACACACACGAAATCAACTTTTTTGGAGAAACCAACTTTCGACATAGGAATGCTCGATTTGGTATTAAACTTGATGATAGGCGTCGGCATATATATGTTATTGGAAAAACCGGCATGGGGAAAAGCACGTTGCTCGAAAATATGATTATTAATGATATTCAGAATGGCAACGGCGTTGCTGTGACCGATCCACATGGAGACCTTGTCGAAAAAATTCTAGATTATATTCCATCGAATCGTATCAACGACGTGGTTTATTTTAATCCACACGACAGTGAATATCCGATAGCATTTAATGTTTTGGAAAATCCGAAACCTGAATACAAAAACTTAATCGCTTCCGGACTTGTTGGGGTTTTCAAAAAAATATGGGCGGACTCGTGGGGGCCTCGGTTGGAATATATTTTGATGAATTCTATCTTAGCGCTCCTGGAAAATCCTGGAAACACCCTTCTCTCTTTACCGCGACTCTTGATCGATAAAAAATTTCGTAAAAAAATTGTAGAAAATGTCAAAGATCCGGTCGTGAAATCCTTTTGGGTAGACGAATACGCGAATTATAATGAAAGATTTCGTAATGAAGCCATCGCGCCGATACAAAATAAAATCGGACAATTTTTGTCTTCAGCTTTGATTCGAAATATTTTATCGCAGCCAAAAAGTTCTATAGACATTCGCGAAATTATGGACAATCAGAAAATACTTCTGATGAATCTTTCCAAGGGACGCATCGGTGAAGAGAATTCAGCGCTTTTAGGTGCCATGATGATTACACGAATTCAGCTCGCGGCTATGAGTCGAGTGGATGTATTAGAAAATGAGAGAACAGATTTTTATCTGTATGTCGATGAATTTCAGAATTTTGCGACTGAAAGCTTTGCGAATATACTTTCCGAAGCCCGAAAATATAGATTGAATCTGATCATCGCGCATCAGTATATGGAACAACTCGGAGATATTGTGAAACCTGCAGTACTCGGAAACGTTGGGACGTTGATTACCTTTCGTGTTGGCGCAGCAGATGCCGAAGAATTGGAAAAAGAATTCGAGCCCTATTTTATGCAAAATGATATTGTGAATTTACCAAAATTTCAGATGTACTTGAAGCTGATGATCGACGGAGTCGCATCCGACCCCTTTAGTGCCCGATCATTGCCGCCGATGTCACAACCAGCCGTTTCGTACAAGGCAACAATTATTCGTGTTACACGGGAGCAGTATGCAAATCCACGACAGGATGTTGAAGAACGCATTATGCGCTGGGCAGGTTTTGAAGCTGGATTGCCAGAGCTTGATGAAACAGAAAAAATCAGGCCTTCAAAAATTCGACCGAGCGATGTGTTGGAACTCGCTGGCCTACCAGCCAATGCGCGTAAAGTCGCGCCGCAAACTTCAGAAAGTGAGACTGCGATGACGCAAAGTTCAACACAAGCATCACAGCGTGAAAAAATGGTAGAGCCTACCGTAACGGCAGTGCAAAAAACACCCGAGCTACAAAAAGCATCAGCATCTTTGCAAAAGGTGCAGATTCATAAAGGAGAAGCGATAACCCCCCAGATCACGACGCAGCAGAGACAAGCGAGACAGCCGATCGAAATACCAGTCATTCCACACGAAATACCGCAAGCAATATCACAACAGCGAGTAGAAGCAAAACAACCTATGCAGGTCCCAGTCATACCGAAAGTAGTAGAACAAACCGAGCCCTTTATCGAAGAAAAAAAGAAGACATCCGAAGGGCAGGAAGATTCAGTTCGACTGGAAAAGATCGAAAGTATTCTTCATACTGGCCCCGAAATTCATCTAAGAGATGCGCTGAAGCGCCCGGTGATGGGATTCAATGGCAGACCGCGTGTTCGTAGATTTCAGGATCAGAGGGGAAAAAATAGAACACACGTCGTAGCCAATGAACAAAGAACAACTCGTTCTTAAAAAAGATATCATGCAGATCCCACATTTTACTCACAAATCTCAAGAAGCTTTGCAACTGGCGCAATCGATTGCTCAAGAATACGGACATCAACAAATTGATGTCACACATCTTTTGCTTGGACTCATGCAACAAGAAGGCGGAATCGTGAGTCCTATTTTACACAAGCTTGGCATTCCCAAAGATTTGTTGCTGAAGGATATAGAAGGACTTGTTCGGAAACTCCCCAAAGTTCAGATCGGCGGCGGTTTGGCACAAATGTATATTACGGACGAGATGAATAAATTATTTGTTCAATCAAAAAAGGAAGCAGATCAATTGCGCGATGAATATATTTCCACGGAGCATCTTTTACTGGCGCTCACGGAAGTAAATACAAAACTTTCGGGTGTACTCCAAAAATATAACATCGATCATGCGGCAATACTCAAAGTTTTAGCTCAAGTGCGTGGAAATCAGAAAGTGGATTCACCGGATCCGGAAAGCAAGTATCAGGCGCTTGAAAAATACGGTGTGAATCTCACCGAACTTGCGCGGAAGGAAAAATTGGACCCCGTGATTGGACGCGATGACGAAATTCGTCGCATTATGCAGGTGCTTTCGAGGAGAACTAAAAATAACCCTGTGCTTATAGGTGAACCGGGTACCGGAAAAACAGCAATCGTCGAAGGACTTGCGCAAAGAATTGTCACAGGCGATGTTCCAGAAAGTTTAAAAAATAAAGCAGTGATTACGCTCGACATTGGTTCGCTTTTAGCAGGAGCAAAATTCCGTGGCGAATTTGAAGATCGATTGAAAGCAGTATTGCGAGAAGTAGAGTCGCAGCAAGGACGGATCATTCTTTTTATTGATGAATTGCATATTATCGTAGGCGCTGGAGGAAGCGAAGGGGCGATCGATGCCTCCAATATGCTCAAGCCATCTCTTTCGCGAGGGAAACTTCACGCTATCGGTGCAACAACACTCAAAGAATATCAGAAATACATTGAAAAAGACGCAGCGTTAGAACGGAGGTTCCAACCGGTGTATGTGGGGGAGCCGTCCATAGAAGACACGATCGCAATTTTACGCGGCATTAAAGAAAAATACGAAGTGCATCACGGTGTGCGTATTACGGATGACGCGATCATAGCGGCAGCGCAACTTTCGCAACGTTATATTTCCGATCGGTTTCTACCGGATAAAGCCGTGGATCTGATTGACGAAGCAACATCAGCGTTGCGTATGGAAATTGATAGTCAACCGGAGGAACTTGATAAAATGAAGCGGCGCATTCGTCAATTAGAAATTCAAAAAGAAGCGCTCAAGAAAGAAAAAGAAAGTAAAGGAAAAATTAAAGAATTAGAACGAGAGCTCGCGAATATCAAAGAAAAAAGTAATCAACTTGAAATCCACTGGAAAAATGAAAAAGAAATTATTACCACAATCCGCAACGCAAAAGCATCGATTGATCGACTCAAAAGCGAAGCAGAAATGAAAGAGCGTGAAGGAGAACTTCAGCGTGTGGCAGAAATTCGTTATGGCAAAATCCCAGCATTAGAAAAGAGTATTCAAGCGCAAGAGCGTAAACTCGCTGGCATTCAAAAAGATACGAAAATCCTCAAAGAGGAAGTCACGGAAGAAGATATCGCTCATGTCGTATCGCGATGGACCGGTATTCCTGTTTCTAAAATGCTTCAAGACGAAGTGAAAAAACTTACAACAATGGAACAGGAACTTGCGCGTCGCGTCGTGGGACAAAAAGAAGCTGTCAGTGCAGTTGCGAATGCGATTCGTCGTTCACGCGCAGGAATTTCAGAAGAAAATAGACCTATCGGGTCGTTTATTTTTATGGGACCGACAGGCGTTGGAAAAACAGAACTTGCGAAAGCACTCGCAGAGTTTATGTTTAACGATGAACAAGCGATGATCCGTGTGGATATGTCGGAATACATGGAAAAGCATACTATCTCAAAAATGATAGGATCTCCGCCGGGATATGTGGGGTACGAAGAAGGTGGGCAACTCACGGAAATCATCCGCAGAAGGCCTTATGCGGTCGTATTATTTGATGAAATTGAAAAAGCGCATCCAGATGTTTTTAATATCCTCTTGCAGATTTTGGATGATGGTCGCCTGACTGATGCCAAGGGAAGACATGTGAATTTCAAAAATACCATTATTGTGATGACTTCCAATATTGGAAGCGACATTATTCAAGCGTATGCAGAAGAGCGGCAGCAAGATATTGGATTCAAACCAACAAAAGAAAGACGAAAAAATAACGAGGTAAAAGAAATGCGGGGAAAGGTTATGAATTTGTTGAGGGAACAATTTCGTCCTGAATTTCTTAATCGCGTGGACGAAATTATTATCTTTCACAGCTTAAACGAAGCACAGTTGTTGCAAATTGTGACGATGCAACTTGAGCGTGTCAAAGATCGACTCGCAAAACAGGGGATACAGTTACAGTTTGCCGAAGGCGTAAAGAAATTCCTCGCAAAAGCGGGATATGATCCAGCATACGGTGCGCGACCCCTCAAGCGAGTCATTCAGCATGAACTGCTGGATGCCTTGGCCATGTATATTATCAAAGGCGAATATCATGAGGGCGATACTGTGAAGGTCGATGAAAAGAAAGGTAAAATAATTTTTCAAAAATAGGGATAAGTCGACATTTGGAACATTCGAATGATCAAAGGATTCTATACAACATTACGAAGACCGTTTTTTGTATTGGCGCCGCTCGATGGAGTCACCGACGCTGTTTTTCGGCGTATTATCGCAAAGTATGGCAAGCCGGACATTCTGTACACTGAATTTACTTCAGTTGACGCTTTGTGTTCAGAGGGTCGAGCGGCTACCTTAGTGAATTTGAAGTATAGTGAAAAAGAACGGCCGATAGTCGCGCAAATTTTCGGCAGCAAACCAGAACTTTTTTATAAAACTGCGAAGCTTTTGTGCAAGCTTGGCTTCGATGGTATTGATATTAACATGGGGTGTCCGGAAAAAACCATTGTAAAGAGCGGATCATGCGCAGCGCTTATACAAAAACCGAAACTCGCTCAAAAAATTATTCGAGCGACGCAAGAAGGTGCAAGTAAAATACCGGTAAGTGTCAAAACACGCATTGGATTCAACGAAGACGAAACGGATACATGGATACCAGCGCTTCTTGCGACCAAACCAGCCGCAATAACGATTCACGGACGTACGCGCAAGGAGATGTCAAAGGTTCCTACACATTGGGATGTAATCGAAAAGGCCGTCAAAATTAGAGATCGTCTCGATTCGAAAACACTTATCATCGGCAACGGCGATGTAGCAACTCTCGAAGACGCAAAGATGAAAGCTAAACAATATCACGTGGATGGCGTAATGCTCGGACGGGCGATATTTGGAAATCCTTGGCTTTTCGACGAACGAAAAAAACACGTGACACAACAAGAACGCATTAAAGTCTTTATCGAACACGCAAAGTTGTATGAACGTCTTTTTTGCAAAACAAAACCATTCATGCTCATGAAGAAACATTGCAAAGCATATATTTCCGGATGGCCCGGTGCAAAAATCTTACGAAAAAAACTCATGGAAACCAACAGCGTGCAAGAAATGCAAAAAGTAATAGATTCATAATCGTAATTTATTTTATAAAACAGTCACAGCGGAAGATTTCTTCCGCTGCTTAAGGAATATGGGGGATACTGAATCAACGCGACGCCCAGGTTTGTGTCACGCCGTTCTGATCCACCCATCGTGTAAAGCCACGCAAGGCTTCTGCAGGTATGGCATTGACATCAATCTTGATCTGATCACGCAGACGTGCACGGGTCGCTGGACCAAAACATCCATCAGCCCAAGGATCCGATGAGTCTTCTGTGGGTTCTGCAGGAAAACCCAATTGGATTTGAAGTTCCCGAACATGAGCACGGGTTGCTCCGTCATAGATTCCAGTTAATTCAAGTACGATAGTCGATGAGATATATCCTACCCCCTTTAGGGTGAGGAGTATGACCTGCAACAGAAAAACAGCCGGACCTCGAGAGTGCTCTTTTCCATCGACACTCACTGGATTCAAAAAGGGCGGAAAGAGTGCTAATAACATTTGTAATCTCCTTCTAGTTTCTTCAGGCACATGATATACCTGAAGTATGTTGGTAGTGATCTTTCTTACAAACACTCATGGAATACCTTATCAGAAAGAAAAGATATGTGTCAAAATTGTTTTTGATTGTTGCATAGACGCAACGCGAGCGATACACGACTTTGATTTTTTTCCATATAGGGTATCCTTTAAAAAGGTAAAATTTTCGAAAAAATTTATAAGCGAACGCCAGATCGATCCAATGCAAACGATGATGCCGCTGTCATGATTATGGCATACGGATTAAGACCAGAACCGCGCAATACACAAAGCGAGTCAAAAGCGATTGGATTTTTTAAGGGTATTTTTGGCTACGATCCGCAATCAGCTCTTGACTGGGACGTTGTCCGTGCGATTGCCTATAGCGGTGCGACTCGGTAATGCATACCAAGGAATCTCGAAGGAACATTCACTACCCCAAGGGAGGCAGTGAATGTTTTATGTACGTATGAGAGACTTTTGAATACACGCAACACGTGGTGAACCTGAGAGATCATCAAAAAACTTTACAGAGTAGCGAGGCAAGTATGTGCTCACAAGTCGAACGATGATCGACTTCTGCGAATTTCCAATTTCAAAGAGAAACGATCCATCTTGATTGAGATGTTGTGGAACTTCTGTGAGGAGTTTTGCAAAAAATTTTCGAGGAGTGCTTCGAAATGGAGTCAGAGCAGTTCGAGGTTCGTACGCAAGCGCTTGTTTTGATGCTTCGTGTTTCGAAAGATACGGCGGGTTCGATACGATGATATCAAATTTTTTGGAACGCAATGCCGTATGAGAAAAGAGGTTAGTGTAAAGAAAAGTAATAGGGAAATTATGTCGCCTGGCATTGCGACGGGCAACAACAAGCGCACGATGAGAAATATCGGTAGCAATAATGCTAGCATGCGGAAGATATTTTTTGAGCGCAATAGCAATACAGCCCGAGCCTGTGCCAATTTCAAGAATAGAGGGTCGGCGTAATTTTTGAGCTTTCTTCAAAGTGCGTTCCACAAGGATTTCGGTATCGGGTCGTGGAATCAAGACGTGAGGATTCACATAAAACTTCATGCCGAAGAATTCTTTGGATTCCGTGATATAGGCGATCGGCACACCCTTCATGCCTTGCTGAATAAGGTGACGAAAACGTACAAGTCGCGTGTGTGCAACAGGTGCTTCGGGATGGGTATACAGATATTCACGAGATGTTCCGAAAACAAAAGCAAGGAGCACTTCGCTATCTAAAAGTGGTGTTGAACTTTTACATCGGCGACGAGTTAAAATTTTCTGTGCTTCAAAAAGCGCATCGCGAATATTCATAAGTATACTGAAAAAATACAGCGACTCATCTTTATAAATCTCACTCTATTTTTTCAAGTCGTCGAGTCACATCGACCTCTTTGAGTGCGGTAATGAGAGTATCTAAATCGCCGTCGAGAATACTTTGTATATTTTTCCAACTTTGTTTTATGCGATGGTCGGTAATACGATCCTGCGGGAAATTATAGGTTCGAATTTTCTCCGAACGATCGCCAGTACCTATTTGAATGCGACGTGTTTGCCCGCGTTTTTTTTGCTCGATTTCTTCACGAAGTGCAAGGAGGCGAGACCGCAAGACTTTCATCGCTTTCTCACGATTTTTGAGTTGCGATTTTTCGTCCTGGCACGTCACAATAAGGCCGGTAGGAATATGTGTGACGCGGACCGCGGAATCAGTAGTATTGACACTTTGACCTCCGTGTCCACCGGAACGGAAGACATCCAGACGTACATCCGCTGGTTTAATTTCGATATCGACTTCTTGCGCTTCTGGAAGTATCGCAACCGTAGCGGTTGAAGTATGAATGCGTCCGGATTTTTCGGTTTCAGGAATACGTTGCACTCGATGTACGCCGCTTTCATATTTCATGAAACTAAAAATTTTTTCGCCGGAAATTTCGAAAATAATTTCTTTGAATCCACCAAGATCCGATCGGTTACTGGAAAGCAGTTGAGTTTTCCATTCCTTTCTTTCTGCGTAACGTGTGTACATACGATAGAGTTCCGAGGCAAAAAGCGACGCTTCAACTCCACCAGCACCTGCGCGAATCTCTACAATAATATCTTTCGTATCCATAGGATCTTCGCCAATCAGCATCTGTTGTAAAGTGCCTTCAACAGTCGTAAGTTTCGCTTGTATCTCTTTGATCGTTTCTTGCGCTAAGTTTTTGAATTCCGCGTCATCGTTCTGAAGTAAAGCAGTTGCTTCTGTAAGATCATTCCGAAGATTGTTATATTGCACCGAAAGCTCATATAGAGGTTTAAGTTCGGCATATTTTTGGGACAGAAGTTGTAGTTTCTGAGGATTCGTAACCGTCACCGGATCGGAAAGTTGTTGTTCAAGAGTCTGAAAAGTGGAAAGAATATGTTGAACTTTTTGTTGCATACAATAAAAAAACAGGAAAACCTATGAATATCAAAAGAAAAACCAGCTACGCTCCTGTTTGATCTTGATTCGTTTTGTGTGATTTTTTTGCAATCTTTGATTTTTTGGTATTCGAAGATTTCAAGTCCTTAGTAGCCTTTTTGAGAGATTTCAAATCATGCGTGTTTGTGAGAGTGGCAGTTGCGTGTTTGTGAAATTGCAAAATGCGAGTCTGTTGGGGCTGAGATGTACGCACGCTACGTTTTAGTTTCATTGCCGAAGCTTTCGCAACTTTTGCCTGAAATTTTTCCACGCGTCGAGCCGTGTCAATCAGCTTTTGTTTACCTGTATAAAAAGGATGGCAATGCGAACAGATTTCTACGTGCATGCTTGATACCGTAGAACCCGTCGTAAATGTATTGCCACAAGCACATTGCACTGTCGCTTCCGGAAAATATGTAGGATGAATAGTGTCTTTCATAGTGAAAACAGCATATCATAAATTGCTCAAATGTCAAAATTTTTTCGTGGGGTTGCAAAAATTTTAAAACGTGGTAAATTTATTTGTACGTATCACACATATTCTGTACAATCCTTTGCCCTCAATAAGGGGGAATATGCGACAGAATAGCGGAATATAATTTTTAAAGAAAGGATAATTATGCAAATAACAACACCCGAAGTCTTAGAACTCCTTCAAAATGGAGTTCATTTTGGTCACAAAACTTCAAAGTGGCATCCCAAAATGCGTCCGTTTATTTTTACAGAAAGAAACGGTGTGCATATTCTAGACCTTGAAAAGACAAAAGAACAGTTAGAAAAAGTTTGTGAATACGCAGCGACACTTGCAAAACAAGGAAAAACGATTCTTTTTGTCGGTACCAAGCGACAGGCAAAAGAACTCATCAAAAAATATGCAACCAGCTGCAAGATGCCATACATCGTAGAACGTTGGCTCGGTGGACTTTTTACAAATTTTAGTACTGTTTCCCGTTTAATGAGGACATTGCAAACACTCAAGAAAAAACAAGAAGCAGGGGAGTTGAAAAAGTATACCAAAAAAGAACAACTTGAATTTCAACGTGAAATAGAAAGACTTGAAAAACTCGTTGGCGGCATTACGGAACTGAAACAATTGCCAAATGCAATATTCGTCGTAGGGGTACGAGAAGAAAAGACCGCAATTCGTGAAGCACAAAAGAAGCGTGTGCCTATTATTGGTATTGCTGATTCAAATGTAGATCCGGATACTCTCGATTGGTGTATACCCGCAAATGATGATGCTATTAAATCGATTGAAATCATCGTCAAAACAGTTTCTGATGCTATTCAAATAGGACAAAAAAGTAGGATGGAAGCTCCGCAGGATGCTTCGCAAACAAAAGACATAGTTCAAGAGAAAGAAAAAGTGAATATCAGTACGGAAGTAAAAGATACCAATACAGACGTAAAAACAGACGTAACGATTACCGAACAACAGCAAGAACAGAAAGAAACGGAAAAAAAGACGTCGGCAGAATTATAATTTTTTAATCACTCTATCTATGGAAGTAACTGCGCAAGCTATCCAAGAACTCAGAACTCTGACAGGGGCGGGAATTATGGATATCAAAAAAGCACTCGTCGAAAGTAACGGTAATACAGAAGCGGCAATAAAACTCCTGCGCGAGCAAGGGAAATTAAAAGCGCTCAAAAAGCAAGAACGAGAAACAAAAGAAGGTATTATCGAAGCCTATATCCATGCAAACAGTCAGGTTGGTTCAATGATTGAATTGAACTGCGAAACAGATTTTGTCGCAAGAAATAAAGAATTTCAGGAGCTTGCCCACAATATCGTTTTGCAAGTCGCAGCCCTCAATCCGCAATACATCGCTCCAGAGGATGTACCGCAGGAAGTCATTGAAAGGGAAAAAATGATATACCAAAAGCAACTTGAAAAAGAGAAGAAGCCCGCAAATGTCCTAGAAAAAATTATTATCGGAAAATTAGAAAAATTTTTTTCTGAAGTGTGTCTGGTGAAGCAGAAATTTTTTAAGGACGAGAAAATTACGATAGAAGAACTTATAACCTCAAAAATAGGCGCGTTAGGTGAAAATATTCAGGTGCGGCGCATAGTGCGTATGAGCATTAAGTAATTTGTTATGCTCCTTGATTGGATACTTCTAAGCATCGCAATCGTGGCACTCGCTGTCTGTGTCATTATTGTGATTAGAAAATTTCCACATCTTCGTATTTTAGATATAGAATCAGCGCGAAAGCATATACAGCAACGTATTAAATTTTCTATTATTGAAGAACGGTTGAAGCGTAAATTAAAGGATACGACGATGCACATGGCGCATAGAGTTGCACCGACGCATTCGAAAATACAGTCGATATTTCATAGGCTTCAAGAAAAGGTTAAAAAACTCGAATTACGTTATACACAAGTTGTGAAACAGGTGACGCCGGAGCGGCGGGAAAAAAACAGACAAAAAATCGAGAAGCTTCTTGAAACAGGAAAAGAATTTATCGAGAAAAATAATCTTATTGAGGCGGAAAGGAGTTTTATTGAGGCTATTAGTCTTGACCATCAGAATCAAGAAGCGTATAAAAAATTAGCAGAAGTGTATGTATTGCAAAAGAATTGGGAGCATGCAAAAGAGTCGTTAGAATTTTTGTTAAAACTTGATCCAAAGAATGCGCAGCTCCAACTCGAACTGAGTCAGGTATGTAAACACATGGATCAGATGAGGGAAGCGTTCGAGCATGCAAAAACCGCTGTAATGATTGCTCCGAATGACCCAAAGTATTTGAACGAATTATTAGAACTCTGTTTTATGTTCGGACAGAAATACACAGCGAAGAAAACATTTGAGAAGTTGAAGGAAGTAAATCCAGAAAACCAACGTATTCCGGAATGGGAAGAAAAATTAAAAAAAATGTAGCGCCAAGATAGCTCAGTTGGTAGAGCACGTCCATGGTAAGGATGAGGTCCCGGGTTCGATCCCCGGTCTTGGCTCCAAGGGGTGGATACCAAAGCGGTCAACTGGAGCAGACTGTAAATCTGCCGGCATACGCCTTCGTAGGTTCGAATCCTACTCCACCCACCAAAATCTGACTTTTCGCAACAACACCAATTTTTTCCGTGGCCGCGCGAAGCGCGTCCCACCTTCTGGCTTCCAAAAAGTCGTTGAGTTCTGTATTAGTGTATTTATTGTACCAAGCTCGAACCTACTTTCAAAACAAATGATGTCGCACGCGTGGAGCGCGTGGTGGCTCTGACCTAAATCATACGCTCCGAGAAAGCCCCGCCACCCCCTCGCTTCACTCGGCAACCCAAAAAAGAAAAAAGTTCCTTGCTCTTTTGATTTTCGCGGGGGGTGGATTTTTCTAAAATGGAAAGGGCATTTTTTCTTTTTGGGGTTCTGCCCGTAAAGATATTCGGGCAGTGTGGCGGGGCGAAATGCAATGCCGAGGCAAAGCAAAACTATTTTTGCGGGAGGAAAAGGATTTGCTTTGCCTCGGCTCTTTCTATGTGGGGCTTTTGTATCCGCCGCGCAGGAGGGTGCGGGAGGAATGCGCGGCGGATTCTTTTCGGATTTTAGGCGGTATGTTTACAAAAAGCGGAATTGGTATTAGTTTAGATTTGGTCTTGGATAATCCAAGATTATGTTCTTTCACAACCAAAAAAGGAGGGTAAAATGATTATTTCTCTTAGTGGGCCCTCCGGAATCGGCAAGGGCTTCATTAAAGAACGGCTACTACAGCTTTATCCGC
>MHKF01000001.1 GCA_001818315.1 Candidatus Kerfeldbacteria bacterium RIFCSPLOWO2_02_FULL_42_19 | reverse complement strand
TATGAGAGAAATCTCTACTGGGATTTTTGTTTCTGGTAGAGTGTAGAGAAGCGAAGCGGCATTACTTGCCCTCACCCTGTCGCAGACTGTCCGAGAACTCGGCCCCATTCACCAAGATTTCTCAACAGAAAGATGATATAATGAAGCTAAGATAAGACTCATTTCATATCATCTCTATGTTCAAAACAACTTTTCAAAATCAACTCCAACTCCTTCCCGCGGATCTTTCGGCATCCATTGAAAAAGATCATATCGCTCGTCTGATCAATCAGGTGATCGACGAGATGGATCTCTCCTTCATTGAAATAACGTATTCAGCGATAGGACAGCATGCGTATCACCCCAAGATGCTGTTGAAGGTTCTGGTGTATGGCTACGCTTTGGGTATCCGGAGTTCCAGAAAGCTTGAGAACCGACTGAACGAAGACATCGTATTCATGTGGCTTTCGGGAAGACAGACACCTGACTTTCGAACCATCGCAGATTTCAGAAAAGCGAAATTGATTGATGTGAAAAAAGTCTTTCTGGAAGTGCTTGAGCTGTGCCAAGAATTGGGAATGGTGAGAATCGGAAAGGTCTCTCTGGACGGAACCACCTTTCAAGCTGATGCTTCCGGAAACAAAATGCGCTATCGAAAGACTCTTCTCAAAACCAACGCCTCTTTGGAACAACGTGTAGATGATCTGTTAGCAGAAGCTGAACGCATCGATCGAGAAGAGGAGAAGCTCTTGGGAAACCAAACCGAGCATACGACGGGAATGGACGCAAAAGAGATCCAAAAGAAACTCAACCACATGAAACGAAGAAAAGAAACCCTCAAGCGAAACCAGCAAAGATTGGAGGCCAGGAAATCAGCTATCCATACCAAGCTGTGGAGGATGAGAAAAGACCGCAATTCCATGAGTTCAACCGACAAAGACGCCACAATGATACTTATGAAGGAAGGATACATCGCTCCAGGATACAATGCTCAAGTTGCTAGCGAACACCAAGTCATTCTGGCGTACGATCTCTCTTCAAACCGGAATGATCAAAGACTCATGAAGCCGATGATGAGGATCTTGAAAAAAGACACCGGAAACGTTCCAGAGGTCCTCATCGCGGATGCGGGGTATGGATCAAAGATGAATTACCGATTTCTCAAGCATCAACGTATCGCGGCCTTTATCCCCTACAACACCTTCAACAACGAAATGATTGAACGGAGAAAAGAAGATGTCGAGCCCATCTTTGGAGACATCAAACGCAACATGAACTTCCGAACCTTCCACCTGCGAGGAAAACCCAAATGCCTCATTGAGCTGGGACTCGTGAGCATTGCTCACAACCTCAAAAAGATCAAACCGTGGCTGAAAAGACTCGCAGCATATGAGGATGGACGAACAAAAGGCATCCAGCTTGGCACAAGCTTGGGGTATGTGTCCTAACGAAGGACGCAAATCCCAACACTGTTCCAAAGACATATCTTATTGATGATCTGTACAACCATTCTTGGACAGTCTGGGCGAGCGAGCAATCATCTCGTCCTGAAAAATCGTTAAGTTTTGATTGGTCGGGCTGGTGGGACTTGAACCCACGACCTCATGCACCCGAAGCACGCGCTCTAGCCAACTGAGCTACAGCCCGCTTTCCTGCAAAATACTTGCAGAAAAGTGCTCCCTGCACTGTTGAAAGAAGCTTCCTTTGAGGTAAATTCAAGCTGCACCTTTCGGATTATCGCTTCGTATGCCTTACCCCGAAGAATCTCCTCAAGGACGGTGACGAAAACGCTTTTGAACTTGAATGGGTCCGCAGCTTTCAACAACTGTTGAAAACTATCAGGACCGGAAGCTTAAGAATTACCGAAGCCTCTTTACAACGTAGTGTGCAAGGAGCACTTCTAGTGTATAAAAAAATAAGCCTTCCGTCCATATAGCATTCACAGGGTTGTGGTGTCCTTGACTACGAGTGGAATTTTTGTATTTCTACTTTGTATACAGGGACCGTCGCCGATTACGCTTTCTCCTTCGAAAAAGCATTTGCATCAAAGTAAAAGAGGAGAAAGATTCTCAATTTCGAAACACTGACAGTGCACAGTGTGCTGAAAAAGCGAGAGTCTGCCTCCTCTTTTTTATGATCAAAATGTATTTTTCACAGATGAAAGCGTAATCGGCGACGGTCCCATAAAACAATTACACTTCACCCGAAACGTTTTCGAATGAAGTGTTAACGAAAGAAATATCACGGAGTTCCACTCCTGCTCCGCGTGCCGGTAAGTTTTTTGAATGCGAGCATCCAGTCTTGTTACCTCCTTATGAGGAAATTGCATCATTGCTAAACACCTTGTATCAAAAATATGAGCCTGCGTCAAGCGATATTTTAGCAACGTTATCGTTTGAAACGAAGCTGAGTGTGACTACGCGTCAGAGCCTGTTTCAATCCCCAAACAACGTTTATTGGTCTGTTTCGTCCTCCTCGGTTTCATCTGAAAAATCCTCGAATAATTCATCATCTTCGCTTTCCTCCTCGAAGAGATCATCGCTATTTACATTAGTACTATTCGTGTCTTCGTTTGTTGTTGGAGTTGTTGTTCCAGTTGGTGAAGAAAAAATTGATACCGGCGAGAAAAAGAAAAACCAAATCACAAAGAGAGTGAGTAACGCTGCTCCCGCGAGAATAGCTGCACCTTTTTTTTGATGATCTTCCATATGATTTTATTTTAATGTTTTGTCGTTAGAATTATTTCACCTCACAATTCTTTTGTCAAAATTATAAGGACTGTCGCCGAATACGCTTCTTGTGCAATACGCAAAGTAAAAGAGGAGAAAGCGTAATCGGCGACAGTCGCTACAATTGTCGAAAATTGCAGATGTCGCGAAAATCACAAAAGCGACAATGAAATCCAGGTGTCGGAGTATAATCGTGCATATTGATCCGCTCTATGATCTTTTCTACCCATTGTTGGACCGCTTGTAACCGCTGTTCTGTAACTTCATATGCATATTGGATATTGTCATTGAGATAGTAAAAACTCACTTTTGTTGGTGTTTTATGCATTACTTCCTTTAAGGCTAAGACATAGATCATTAACTGCTCGATTTCTTTTTTTTCAGTCTTTGGCGCTGGACTTGTTTTATAATCTATAATTTCGATTTGCCCTCCTTCGCCCTCATCTACTCGATCAATTGCGCCTTTTAATCTGTACTTCCCGAGTTGCAGAGTGAATTTTTTTTCGATGTACAGCGCGTTCGGCCAATTTTTTTCGTATTTTCTATAAAATGCGGTCAAACTTTCTTTCCCTCGCTTTTTGTATTCCTCAGCGATCTTTCGCGTTGGATACCATTCATCAATCCAGGAGATTTCATACAACCTCAAAAGTTCCTCGAGTGTTGGGATGTGTGTTACACCTATTTTTTGCTCCTCTGCTGTGGCGTTTGGAAACAGTGTGTCTTGTATACTTTCTTTTCGCACTTGCATTTCTTGAAAGAATCGCTGAAGTGTAACATGCATTGTTTTACCAAAACTCGTCACATGAGTTCCCTTCACCGGAACCCGCAAAAGATGTGCGAACCGATACTGATAGGGACAAGTCTCGTATGCTTTGAGCTGTGTAAAACTAAATTTTTTTTCTGAAATGTATGTTGTCTGCGATGTGTTCGTCTTGTGCGTTGGTGTTGTATCTGTGTATTTTGCTTCTCGGATAGGGATCTCGGGTTTGATTGACAATCTTGTGAGTATTTCAGTTTTTTGTGCTTGTTTTTTTGTAGGCGCCGCAATACTGGCTTCGATCAGAAACCGAGAAAGTTTCTTTTTTCTGCTTCCGCCATAGTCTTCTGCCGAGGTGAAGAACAAACCTTCTTTTGCGCGCGTGCATGCTACATAAAAAAGCCGACGTTCTTCTTGAAGATGCGCATCCCCAACGGGCAGTACTTCTTTTACTAATGCCTGCGGAAGAGCGATGGCATCTTTTCGTGACACCGATGGAAAACGTTTATCAACCAAATTTGCGACAAACACATAACGAAATTCCAGTCCCTTCGCAGCGTGCACGGTCATAATTTTCACGGTGTCTGGACCTTCCTCTATATCAAATTCCAATGTTCCTGCGTCCCCTGATTCAAGGCAAAAACGAACGTACTGTAAAAATCGCCTTACCGACCGGTCCTCACTACTTGTTGTTGTGTGTTCAAAAGTCTCGATATTTTTAAAGAACTGACGAATAAGATTGATAATGGACTTTGATTCCTGTTCCTCTTCAAGATTCGTGTAGTACTTCAAGAGTCCTGAATCTTCCAAAAATTGATAGAGGACTTTTCCTGTGCTTACATGCGAACGAACCAATTGTGTATGTTGTTCAATAAGCGTAAGAAGTTTTTCGATACTTTTCTGTGACTCGCTGGAAATTTTCAACGTCTTCGCGACTTTCGCAATTTCGAATAATGAAAGTGCCCGCTTGTCCGCCTCGTATAACAGCAGAGCTAAATCTTCATGTTCGACAAAAAATATCGGCATGTT
Source organism: Candidatus Kerfeldbacteria bacterium RIFCSPLOWO2_02_FULL_42_19 (assembly GCA_001818315.1). Lineage (GTDB taxonomy): Bacteria > Patescibacteriota > Patescibacteriia > HO2-48-17 > HO2-48-17 > WO2-43-9. Next base: position 80,147 of record MHKF01000001.1, on the reverse strand, counting down.
GAGTACACGATAGACTGCCGATGATTCATGGTAATTATCAAGCAAGCGGAGATACGAAAGCAGATCAATAATCTCCGGCTTCAAATACAACCCGCGCGAAGCAACAAATTGATATGGCACGCGCGCATCATCAAACGCTTTCATGAAAGGACTCGCGTGATCGTTCGCGCGCACAAGTATTGCAAAATCACTCCATGGAGTTTTTGTGTCTTTTTCTTTGATTTCCAGAATCTTTTGTATGACTTCTCGTACTTCCCCTTCGAGGGTTCCAGCATGAATATGCACGATCTCTCCCTGACCCTGGAATTGACTCTTAAGTTTTTTTTGAATCCCAATTTTTGTTTCAAGCCGATCAGGGTTGTTGAGTTGAATAAAATGATAGGCGAGATCCAAAATATTTTGCTTTGATCGATAATTTTCAATCAAGGAAATTTCCGCAACCTCTGGATAATGCTCTTTTAATTGTAATACATTACTCACCGACGCGCCTCGGAATTTATAAATCGATTGATCGTCATCCGCTACGACCGTAAGATTATTGCGCGGCGCTGCAAGCAGTTGAATGAGTTCGAATTGTGCGTAATTGGTATCTTGAAATTCATCAATGAGGATGTATTGAAATTGTTCACGATATTTTTTGAGTATATTCGGTCGCTTTTGGAGCAATCTGAGAGTATAGAGAATCAAATCCCCGAAATCCAACATTCCTGCCTCCAATAATAATTGTTGATAGGTGTGATAGGCTTTTGCAAGTTCCAAAACCCGATTGGCTTCATCGATTTCTTGCACTACCCCTTCTGATTTTCCATTTTTTTTGGCTGGAATTTCTGCTGTATCGGTATTCAATTGCATTGCTTCAGCATAACGCAAATACTGTTCAGGCCAGACGTCTTCGTCCTTCGCGCGACTAAAATGTTTGATGAGTTCATGGAGAAATTTCGTTGGATTGCCGAGGGGTTTATAATAATTCAATTCAAGTTCGTCGATATGTTGGCGCAAGAGCATCCATTGTTCTAGCTCATTCGCTACTTTAAATTGTGTTGGCAATCCAATATCGAGCGCATGTTCGTGTAGGAGTCGTTCTGCAAAACTATGAAACGTCGAAATCCACAAATCTGTGAAACCGTAAGGGAGTTGTGTCTCCACTCGTTCCTCCATCTCTTGCGCTGCTTTTTCGGTAAAGGTTAAAGCGAGGATGTTTTCCGAATGCAGCTTTTTTTCTTGGATGAGCCAGGCGATTCTCCGCGTAATAACAGTCGTTTTTCCTGTACCCGCACCGGCAATAATAAGGAGCGGACCCTCAGGATGCGTGATCGCACTCTCTTGTGCCGGATTTAATCCATTAAGTATCGCTGAGCGCGTCTGTGTGAGTTTGAAGCTCGAAACTTGATTGTGCACTGACATAAGCAACTCTTTTTACTGACGGAATCTGATCACTTGAGATAGTAGAGCAAACCGTCTGGAACGAGTCTGCCTGCATCTTTTATAAAAAACTGTTTGGATTTCCAAATAGCATAAAAAGGGCCCTTACCGTCTTGGCCCTTGAGTTTTTTCTTGCTATACCACACTCGATCAACGAAATGTGCCGTACACACAAATACTAATTCGTGCATTTTTCTCCCTTGATATTCAAAGATATTTTCAATGATTCCTTTGTACTGGACATTGTGAATTTCTGCTCCAAATTCTTCTAAGATTTCGCGTTGAGCTGCCTGTACACTTGTTTCTCCAAATTCAATGCCTCCGCCCGGCGGCCGATAAAAGGTTGTCTGTTTCACCGTATCCTTTCCCTCAACAACGAGAATATCATCGTCCCTTTGCAAAAGGCAAATAACAATAGGACGGATACACGATTGGTATTTTACATGATCTTCTTCCATAGATTACTTTGAGTGAAGAAAAATTTCAGGTTTATCACACAACACGATGTTCCTCAGGTTCTTGTTCCAAAGTGTTATATTTTCGCGCTCGGTGCTTTCGTGCAACATGTACTCGAGCGATTTCTCTTTCAAGTGCTAAAGCTGCGTCTTCGTAATCTGCAGTGTTGAATTTTTCTCGCTTGAGCTGCTGCGCTTTTTGACGAGCGAGTTCACTAATCTCAAGATCAATCTGCTCGGCGCGCTCTCCTGCATCACCAAGCACGACAACAGTATTTTTCGGGCGTACCTCTACAAATCCTCCATAGATCACGAGCGGCACCTCGCGATTTTTCTTCTTAATGATCGCTTCGCCGGGAACAAGGACGCTTACAAGTGGAATATGATTCGGTAATATCGTAATTTGCCCTTCGCTTGTTGCAAGTGTCACTTGATCTACCTCATCTTGGAAAAGTTTTCCATCCGGCGTAGTGAGCGTGAAATTGAGTGTGGCCATAATCAGATTTTACTTCACATCATCGATACTCCCTTTCATGTAGAATGCCTGCTCTGGTTTTTCATCGTGTTTTCCTTCGAGAATTTCTTTGAATCCTCTAATAGTTTCTTTCAACGATACGTATGTACCGGTCGTACCTGTAAACTGTTCAGCAACGAAAAACGGCTGTGAAAGAAATTTTTGAATTTTTCGTGCGCGAGTTACGATGAGTTTATCCTCTACCGATAGTTCTTCCATTCCCAAAATGGCAATAATATCTTGCAAATCGCGATACCGCTGTAATACCTTTTGGACACCGCGCGCTGTTTCGTAATGTTCTTTTCCAACAATGCTTGCGTCTAAGATAGTTGAAGTAGAATCGAGTGCATCGACTGCCGGATAAATACCTAGTTCAGCGAGCTGCCGCGAAAGTACAACAGTAGAATCCAAGTGTGCAAATGTCGTTGCAGGCGCAGGGTCCGTTAAATCGTCCGCCGGTACATAGACAGCTTGTACGGATGTAATCGAACCTTTATGCGTCGAAGTGATTCTTTCTTGCAATTCACCCATTTCTGTTCCAAGTGTTGGTTGATATCCAACAGCTGACGGAATCCGTCCCAGGAGCGCGGATACTTCTGAACCTGCTTGTGTAAAACGAAAAATATTATCTATAAACAAGAGCACGTCCTGCTGCTCCGTGTCGCGGAAATATTCTGCCATCGTCAGTGCCGAAAGCCCTACACGCAGACGAGATCCAGGCGGTTCATTCATTTGGCCAAAGACGAGGGCGGTTTTCTCCAACACTCCGGATGATTTCATTTCATGATAGAGATCATTACCCTCGCGAGTACGCTCGCCAACGCCCGCAAAGACTGAATACCCGCCGTGTTCAGCGGCAATATTGCGAATCAACTCCTGAATGATCACGGTTTTGCCCACTCCAGCGCCGCCGAAAAGACCCACTTTCCCGCCTTTCAAGAATGGACACACAAGATCGATGACTTTAATTCCGGTCTCAAACACTTGTGTTTCTGGATTTTGTTCTTCAAAACTTGGCGCTGACCTGTGTATCGGTAAATATTTTTTTGCCTGTGCGAATTTTTTTCCATCAATCGGCGTGCCGGTGACATTAAACATACGACCGAGCACTTCTTTTCCGACTGGCACACGAATAGGATGACCCTGTGCTTCAAGTTTCATCCCTTTTGCAAGACCGTCGGTTGCACCCAAGGCGACACTCCGTACAATGCGTGATCCAAGATGCTGTTCAACTTCAAGTGTGAGTACTTCGTTTTTTCGTTTCAATTCCAATGCTTCGTACATCGACGGCAGTTCTTTTTCAAAAGCTACGTCGACAACCGGACCGATAATCTGCAGAATAGTTCCTTGTAGTTTCATAAAAAAAGTTACATTTTATTGACTCAAAGCTGCTTTCCCTGCGGAAATTTCAGCTATTTCTTGTGTAATGAATGCTTGACGTGCCTGATTATATGTCAGGGTGAGCTCGTAAATAATTTCGGTCGCGTTTTCTGTAGCATTGCGCATAGCAAACATACGTGCGACATGTTCCGAAGCGAGTGCTTCGAGGATTGCTTGATAGACTTGGGTTTCAATATAACGCGGTATAACCGTTTCGAGTAATTTTTTTGCATTCGGTTCAACGATATATTCCCGATTGTGTAGCTTTTGTAATGTTACAGTCGTCGCATTACTATGATTCTTCGGCCCTACTATTTCTTCAATTTCGTATGCGAGTGGAAGTAGTTGTTTGATAGTTGGTTTTTGCCGCATGAGTGATTGGAAATCAGTAAACGCCGCTACAACTTTCGCATACTTTTTTGCACTATATTCATTCATCAAAAAATGCGCAATTGGGCGACTTTCTAAGCTCGTCGGATTTTCTCGGATGTCAAAAACTGCCAGTGATGTCTTTCCTCGCCTGCGGAGAGCTTCCTGGCCTTTTCTACCCAAACATATAATGTCCACGTTATCCTGACCAACGACTTCGATGTACTGAAAAATAGCCTGAATTATTTTAGTGTTCAATCCTCCACACAGACCTCTGTTGGAGGTTATCACGAGCATCAATATTTTCGAACCTTCTTGCTTTTTCATAAGTGGATGTTCTGATGCAAAATCCTGCGTAGAGAGATTCTGTATAAGTTCCTGAGCATGGAGAGCATAGTCCTGAGAAGCCAGTGCTTTTGTCGTTGCTTTGCGCATTTTTGTAGCAGCAATAGCTTCCATTGCTTTCGTGACTTGCTTGGTGTTTTTGATGGATTTTATGCGTCGACGAATATATTGTAGACCAACTGGCATATGACTTGTTAGAAATAATTACGTCTTTCCTTGATTTTCTTCCTCATAAAGCCTCGCATGCGCCACGTAGTTCTTTATTTTATTTCCTACTTTGTTTATATTTCTCAATCACTCTACGCATTTCTTTTTCTGTTTTCTCTTCCCATTCTCCGCTTGCAATACGTTCCAATAATTTCCTCGCATTGCGCCGCGCGTATTCGGAGAGTTCTGTTTCAAATACTTTCATATCATCAATAGTGATGTCATCAAGATACCCGTTCGTGACTGTATAGATAATCAATATCTGATGCTCTACTGCCATGGGTTGAAATTGGGCTTGCTTCATCACTTCGTTCGCTCGTCTGCCGCGTTCAAGTTGTTTTTTTGTTGTTTCGTCGAGATCCGAACCGAATTGTGCAAACGCTGCAAGTTCCCGATACTGCGCAAGTTCGAGTCGTATTTTTCCAGCGACCTTTTTCATTGGTTTGATCTGCGCGGAAGAGCCAACGCGAGACACCGACAATCCTACGTTAATTGCTGGACGTGTGCCTTGATAAAAAAGTTCGGATTCAAGGTAAATTTGACCGTCAGTGATGGAAATAACGTTTGTGGGAATATACGCGGAAACATCCCCTGCTTGCGTTTCGATAATAGGCAGCGCTGTCATCGAACCGCCGCCATGTTCTTTATTGCGACAGGCAGCGCGCTCCAAAAGTCTTGAATGCGTATAAAAAATATCGCCGGGATAAGCCTCGCGACCGGGGGGTCTGCGCAATATGAGTGAAATTTGTCGGTAGGCTACCGCGTGTTTACTGAGATCATCATACACAATAAGGACATCTTTCCCTTGATCCATAAAATATTCTCCCATCGCGCAACCAGCGTATGGAGCAAGATACTGCAATGATGCTGGCATAGATGCCGACGCATTTACAATCAGTGAATATTCCATGGCGCCGTATTTTTCCAATTCGCGCACAATCCGTACGATTTTAGCTTGCTTTTGACCGATGGCAACGTAAATGCAGAGAAGATCCTGCCCTTTTTGATTGATAATCGTATCGATCGCAATTGCTGTTTTGCCGGTCTGACGATCTCCGATAATCAATTCGCGTTGCCCACGACCGATGGGAATCATGGCATCGATAGGCTTGATGCCTGTTTGTACTGGTCGATTGACTGCTTGTCTCGTGATAACGCCCGGTGCGATTTTTTCCACTGGATAAAAAGTCGTACTCTGTACTTGGCCTTTTCCATCAAGCGCTTCTCCAAGTGGATTCACAACCCGCCCAATCACAGTATCACCTACGGGTACTTGCAGGATACGCTTCGTGCGTTCCACTCGATCACCCTCATTGATTTCATGCGCATCTCCAAGAATCATTGCTCCAACAAGATCAGTCTCAATATTGAGAACAACGCCATATATATTGCCATTTTTTGTTTTGATGACGATCATTTCTTGAGCGCCTACACCCGCGAGCCCAGAAATTTTTGCAACGCCATCTCCCACCTCTATAATTTCTCCTTCTTCCCTTACGGCTAATGTAACTTCAAAATCTTTCAGTTGTTTTTTCAGAATGTCAACAATGTGATCTTTCGTAGTGTGTTCCATATGAATACTTTTAGGAATTACGCCTTGGAAAAATTCTCACTTTTACTGACGAACTGAGACTGAAGTTGTACAATAGCATTTTTCATACTTCCGTCATAGACCGTGTTATGAATTTTGATGATTGCGCCTCCAAGAAGTTGAGGATCATGGATGATATTCATTTGCAATTGAGACTTGAGATTTTTTTCGAGTTTTTCCTGCCATGCTTGCATTTCGGATGGGACGCACATCGATGCTGTGCGCAATTCTACTTGAAAATAAAGTCCTTTCTGCGCATACAGTGCTTCGAGCGCTTTCAAAATTTTTGGCATTCGTCGCATATTTCTCTCACGGACTAAAAGCCTGATGCAATTTTTTGCGATTGCATGTATATCCGCGTCTTTTTCATTCACTGCTTCAAACAATGCTTTTGCGTATTGTTGCGCGCTGATTCGTTTCATAATTGCTTTTTTCGTTCGTTGATAGCCGCATCGATAGTCAAAGTAGTCATCTCTTTCCCGAGGGTGTGATCTATTTTCTTTGGAAGAATTTTTTCGAGTGACGCAACAACAATTGCTACAATGTCCTTCTTTGATTCATCCAAAAGCTTCTTGCGTACAGTGTGAATCTCTTGCTGGGCTTTTTCAATAATGTCTTTGACTTCGGTTTTCGCTTTATTCACAATGAACTGCCTTTCTTGATCGGCTTTTTCTTGGGTTGTCTTTAATATTGTCTGCGATTTTCGATGCACTTCTTGAAGCATCTGACTTTTCAAAGTATCAAGTTCCTGCATTTTTTCCTCGATCTCTTGCGCGTGCTGAAGGCTTTTCTTTATTTTTTTTGACCGATCATCAAGCAATTTCAGTACTGGTTTAAAAGCAAACTTGTACAGCACAAAAAGAACAATCAAAAAATTTATTACCTGTGCAATGAGTGTTCGTGCGTCAATACCAAATTTTTCTATAAGTTCCATAGAAGCGTTTCGCGACAGGTGTGAGTTTAATTTATGCAAATTTAATCACGAGTGCCACCACAAGTGCGTAAATAGCAATAGCTTCAGCGAATGCAATAGCAATGATCATTGGACCTTGAATTTTTCCAGCAGCTTCTGGGTTACGTCCGATCGCTTCTAAAGCTTTTGCTGCCATACGTCCGATCGCGAGCGCTGGCGCAATACTCCCCACTCCCATTATAAAGGCCGCTCCTACGGCTTGAAAAATCTCTTTATCCATACAAGCAATATGTTATATCTTTTTTGCGTGTCTCCAAAAATTTCCGAAAATTTTGGAAATTTTGTTTGCAAAAAAGAAAACGAATTAATAAGTATCCTGATCTTTTCTTGAGAAAAAGATCGGGAGCAGAAACTGCGTATCTGTTCCGCACAGTCTCTGCTCCAGAGCTTTTCTTACACTTTCTCATGTTCTTCGTGTTCTGCGGTTGCCATTGTTAATAAAATCAATGTAAGAGTTGCGAAAACGAGCGCTTGTATGAATCCTACGAATATTTCGAGAAAATAAAATGGAACGGGTGCGAGGAAGCTCACCAAGCCGGTCATAACGATCAGTAAGACTTCACCGGCAAAGATATTGCCAAAAAGTCGAAAGGAAAAAGAAATAATTTTTGAAACTTCCCCAAAAAGTTCCAAGAATCCGACACCCATCATAATAGGACCTCTTTTAAAAGGATTGATAAAAAATTTTCCAAGATGCTTCCCTGGCCCCAAATGTTTCATACCAAAAATATGCGTTGCTATGACCGCTACAATAGCGAGAGCGAGTGTTGTATTCAAATCACTTGTACCGGCACGCAACAAAGGTACGAATACTTCTCTCCCTTCATGGATCTCGTAAAAACCAATACTTCCGACTCCGGGGAGTAATCCAAACCAATTCAGAAGAATGATAAAAATAAAGAGACTCCCTACAAGCGGGAAAAAGAGACGTGCGTTTTTTTTACTCCCAGCGATATTTTGAATATTGGTATCTAAAAATTCACATACTGCTTCTACGACATTTTGCATTCCTTTCGGTACTGCTTGTAATCTTTTTTTGCGCAAAAGAAGTGCGCCAAATACTATGATGATAACAACGATCCACGTCGTGACAACACTATTTGGGACCCCCCACGTGCCCAGTGTCATTATAGGTTCTGCTGCGAGTGATATTTCTGCTGCCATACGTATTTATTCTTCATCATCTTCGAATTCGCTATCTTCAAAAATTTCTTTCGTATCTTCTGTTTTTTCTTTTTTTACTATCGTTTCCTGTTCTGCAAAAAATTTGAGTGTTCTCCAGACCTGCGCATATAAAATTCCGGAAGATACCAAAAAAGCAAGTATGATACCGCTGAGCAACAACCATGGGCTCGTTCCATACAAACTATCAAGATACCGTCCGAGGAGTGTAAGAGCGACAATAGGAATAGCAATGATAAAACCGATTTGACCCACAACACCAAGGTATTGAGCCCATGAAATTTTTTGCGTCATACGTATATACGTAATTTTTTGGGGCTATTTCCGAATACGCTTAAACTTTAGCGAATTTTTGTGTTTGTGTCAAACACTTGATATAATACATTTTGTCTCGTTAGTTCGACTTTTCAATTTTTCCATGTTTCCGATCGCTCAAATCTTTATCATCATCGCAGCGTGTTGTGGTGTGAACATTGCGCTTTATATTGCCCATAAAAAACGCCGAGGTGAAATTCTTATGTGTCCCATAGGACATGCGTGCGATACGGTTATTCACAGCGAATACTCACGTTTTTTTGGTATCCCTGTAGAATTTTTCGGTATTGCCTATTATCTCTTTACGTTAGTCAGTTACATTTCTCTCGTTACTTTTGTTTTGACTCCTCCTTCGTTATTTCTTTTTCTTATTGTTGCACTTACTGTTGTCGCGTTTTTATTTTCTGTTTACCTTGTATTTCTTCAGGCGTTTGTACTCAAACAATGGTGTACATGGTGCTTCGCCTCTGCTGGTCTTTCAGGAATAATTTTTCTCATTACTCTTTTGAGTGCGCAATATCCTGTCGCGCTCCTTCTTGTACAGTATCATAGTTTTATTCTTGCTATTCATATTTTTGGTGTTTCGCTTGGCCTTGGTGCTGTGATCATTACTGACGTTTTCTTCTTTCGATTTCTGAAAGACCTCAAAATTTCTGAGTTTGAATCAAGCGTCATGCGGCTGATTTCTCAAATCATTTGGTTTGCTATTGCAGTGCTTATCGTAAGCGGCCTAGGATTATTTCTTCCGGAACGCGAAGCACTCCTCGATTCTCCAAAATTTCTTGTGAAAATGCTCGTGCTCCTTGTGATTATAGTGAACGGTACTTTTTTAAATTATTTTATTGCACCGCGGCTCGTCAAAATTTCTTTTGGCGCCACGCATGATCATAAGACTGGTTCACTCCGACGCGCGCGAAAACTTGCTTTTGCCAGTGGTGCTATTTCTCTTGTCTCCTGGTTTTCGGCTTTTACTCTTGGCATGTTACATTCATCTCCGTTTTCTTTTCCGACACTGTTAGGCATATATATCCTTCTTCTCGCTGCTGCTGTCACAACGAGTCAGTTCGTTGAACGTCATCCACAAAAATTTGTACATTAATTCCTATTGCTTTCGGTTTTTGACACAGCTTTTTCTCTGTGCCACACTGGCAATATCTTTTTTATGTTTCTTGAAATATACTCTTTCGTTCATGTGTAAGTCGAGACAAGGAGTCAAAAATGGAAATAACGTTTTATGGAACACGGGGCAGCACTCCGATTGCGCGGGAAAATTCCACAATTTATGGTGGAAACACTACCTGTGTTCGGATTCACTCCACGTGTCTTCCAAAAGGACACTGGCTCGTCATAGATACCGGCAGTGGGATCGTTCCTCTCTCGTGGGATTTCACGAAAGAAAAGGCGAAAGCAGTTTCTATCCTGTTCTCCCACTATCATCATGATCATACACAGGGATTCGCTCTATCGGCATTTCCGTACGCACAGGAGATCGCTGTAGACCTCTATGGTCCGTATGAACATGGCTTTGGCCCACGGGACATTTTTTTGACCTTGATGCGACCTCCGTTCTTTCCGGTGCACTTTGGGGAAATTGGCAGCCATATTAACTGCCATAACATAGAATTTCCCAATAGTACGATTCTGCTCGTGCACCCCATCGGAGGACTGAAGGTTCTCACGCGAGAATCGTTTGAGCGGCTCCTGGAAAAAGGTAAGCAATTACCCTTTCAAGGAACGCAGAAGTTTGATGTCTCCGAATGTATGGTGATGCGCATGCATAGGAGCAATCATCCGGAACAAACGATCTCCTATCGGTTCGAGGAACGTCCAACCGGCAAGGTTTTCGTGTTCGTTACAGACCACGAAAATCAAGATGGAATCCCTCAACGATTTTTTCAGCATCTCAAAGGCGCTGATCTCCTCGTGATGGATTGTCAGTTCACCCGAGCCCGTTATGATGCCGTGACTTGTGGGTGGGGGCATGCTACGCCGGACTACGTTGTCCACGTAGCGCAAAAGGTTGGTGCCAAGTCGCTCGGAATAACGCATCATGATCCTCCATCGGATGATGATTTCATTAACAACAACATCCTTATTCCAGCACGACGCCACGCCTCATCTGTATCGGCGGCACCATTATCTATCTTCGCGTGCCGGGATTACATGAAGATCGAACTTTCATAGATAAACCCATACAGCGCAGCATGAACATATAAAAAAGAGAAAAGAAACTAGCATGAAGAGACTTGCCTTGGTTTTTACCGAGGCAATTTCATTTATAAAATTTTTGAGATCTTATTCGGTCTGATCGTGCTCCTCTGGCTTCTTAAGAAGTTGAAACTCTGTTTCGTTTTCCTTACCTTCTGTGATTTTTGTAATATCTTTATCAACTTTTTTGAGTTCCTTTGCGGCCGAATTATAGATATTGACGGTGGTACCAAGGTGTGTGCCTAATTTTTGAAAATACCCATGATACTGTACGAGGTGTCTACCGAGATCTTCTATACGCTTCAGGATTATTTTGATATTTTCTTCCATTTGTGCCGCTTTCAATCCTCGGAGCACTGTTTGCAAATAGGCGAAGAACGACGTTGGCGAAACAATAATGACGTGCTTGCGATAAGCGTACTCATGGAGATCCTGATTGAGCTGCGCCGAACCTACTGTATACGTGAGTAAGCTGTAGTAGAGTCCCTCAGCGGGAATAAACATGAACGAAAAATCCGTCGTGTTTTCTTGAGGCCGAATATATTTTGCGGTTTCGTCGATGCGTATTTTGAGGTCATTCTTCAGTTCACGTTCAAGACGATCTTTTTCTTCTGCATTTTGCACATCAAGGAGACGATTGTATTTCTCCATGGAAAACTTTGCATCGATCGGTAGCAGTTGATCGCGATAAAAAATCACCGCATCCACGATTTCTCCATTCGCGAATGCGTATTGCATTTGGTATTGTTTGGGTTGAAGGACATGACTGAGAATATTTTCTAAAAAATACTCTCCGAGGATGCCGCGATGCTTCGGGTTGCGCAGGATGTTTTCCAAACTCTGCATTTGTTTCGAAAAACCCAGAACTTGCTTATTCGTTTCATCGAGCTTTGTGAGTTTCTGTGTCACATCTTGAATAAGAAGACTGCTCTGTTTAAATTGTTCCTGCAGTGTCTTTGAAGAAAAATGCAGATTTTGGACGATTTGTCCTTGAATAGTATCAAGTTGTTTTCTCATTTCTTGGCGCTCTCTGCCGCTTGTTTCTTGGAGTTCTCTACGCAAATTATCGATGATTTCAAGCAGATTTTTTTGCGAAGACTCAAGATGTATGTTGTTCGATTGCTTTTGACGCTGCCAAAACCAAGCAACAACAACAAGAGTAAAAAACGCTCCGATGATTGTAATAAGAATGGTGATAGATGCATTCATACTTTTTTTCCAATAAACATTGCGCACGCATTTTGCACGGATGCTTGAGCGATTTCCTCGAGCGTAACGCCTTTTATATCTGCGAATCGTTCAGCGACATGTCGAACATACACAGGAAGATTGCGCTTTCCGCGATGCGGTACTGGCGCAAGATACGGAGCGTCAGTTTCAAGAGTAAAACGATCAAGCGGGGTCATTTTTACCGCTTCGATCAATGGATCGTTATTTTTGCGGAATGTGATAATGCCGGTAAAGGACAGAAAAAATCCAAGCTCGAGAAACTTTTTTCCCATCTCCGGCGTTCCGACGTAGCAGTGAATAATCCCGCGCAATTTTCCTTGATACTCCTTGAGGATTGCATAAAGATCTTCGTAGGCATCCCGACAGTGTACCATAAGCGGTTTCTGTGTTTCAAGCGCAATATCGATATGCTTTCGAAAGATTATTTCCTGAAGCTTGTGCGAATTTTTTTCGAGTCGAAAATAATCAAGCCCTGTTTCTCCAATCGCAACAACTTTCGGTTCCTTCGCAAGTTTTCGAAACGCTTGTTCGTTAAAATAATTTTTTTCAACATGCGTGGGATGTAAGCCAACCGAAGCCCATACGCCCTCGTCATACTTTTGAGCCAAATCTAGAGCTCTGTGACTCGTCGCATGTTGCGTTCCAACATTAATCATCCAAGTTTTTGCAGCAAACGCTTCGTCAATCACTTTTTCCGCATCCTGTTCAAAAGCCTGAAAATTCACATGCGTATGTACATCGAAAAAATTTGGTTGTTGCTGTCTATTCACTCTATAAAAATTTAAATCACCGACTGCGCTTCTTGCCAAAGTTCCGGCAATAACGGCGCAATGACTTCTCCGAGTGCGACAAAAATGGGTACTATTTTTGAACCCTCCAAAAATTTCGCAACCGCTTCGATGTCCATGAGACCTTGGAGATAATAAAAAGCAATACTCAAAACAATGACTCTCTGGAGCAATGCCATGAGTCCTCCAAGGAGTCTATTAAAACTTTTCAAGCCCGGGATGATTGCAATCAGGTGAAAAAGGCGATTGATAATGCGAAAAATAATTCCCACAATAAAACTAGTGAGCGACAAAAGCGCCATGAATGCTATAATTTTTCCGCCAGGACCACCGCCGAAGAGCATATCAATGCTATCGTAGTAGCGACTTCCGATGATGATCCCAAGTATTGTTCCAAGGAGCGATCCAACCTTATGAATAAACCCAACCCAGAGTCCGGAAAGAAACCCGAGGATGAGAAAGATGATTAAAAGCCAATCAAGTGGAAGCATATATTTTTTTTCTTAAGATATTTTCGGAAAGAGTATTCCCGGATTTTGAAATTCCGGCCCACGAAACGCTCTTTGAATTCGCTCTCCTGTGTTTGGTAGAAAAGGAGCAAGGCAACGTCCGATGACATGCAATGTATGACTCCAAGATAGTAAATGCTGCTTGAGGATCGTGGGATGAGTTTTTGCAAGTTTCCACGGCTTGACTTCCTCAATATGCTGATTAAGTTTTGTGCTCGCTTCAAAAAGTGATAATAGCGCCTCTTGTATCTGATCGCGCGCCATGAGCGCAGAAAATCGTTCTTCTATTGATTTGTTTGTCTCCTCTAAAATTATTTGTTTCTCTGGATGCGTCTCGATCCTCCCCTGCAGATATTTTTGAATCATCGTCCCAATGCGACTCACGAGGTTTCCTACATTATCCGCGAGATGAGCGTTATAGCGCTCCACACAACCTGCGAGAGCAATATCTCCATCTTCGCCATACGGAAACTGCGAAAGGAGCAAAAAGCGTGTACCATCAACTCCGAAACGCTCTACGAGTGTTTTCGGCGCTAAGACGTTGCCAAGGGATTTACTCATTTTTTGCCCGTCGAATGTAAAAAATCCTCCTACAAGAAACTTCTTTGGCAATGGCAGTGCCAATGCTAACAACAGTGCAGGCCAAAAAATACAATGAAATTTACTGATTTCTTTCCCAATAATCTGTACGTCCGCTGGCCAAAACTTTTGAAATCTTTCGCCTTGCTGAGCTGCTGTCGTAGAAAACCCTAAAATGGAAATATAATTTTGAAGCGCTTCCACCCATACGTAGATCGTCTGCGTTGGATCAAAAGGAAGCGGAATCCCCCAACGTACATTTTGTCTTGAAACCGAAAAATCAGGAAGGTTTTGTTTCAAAAGCGACAGAACTTCGTTTTCTCGCTTCTTCGGAACAATCTGCATGTCGCCATCACATATCATTTGTTGAATTTTCGGCAGAAATTTTTTGAGCTTGAAGAAATAATTTTTTTCTTTGATCCATTCTGCAGGACGTTTGTGATCAGGACACATGCCGCTCACAAGTTCTTTTTCGGTAAGAAACTTTTCGCATCCCTTGCAGTACCAGCCTTCGTATTCCGCCTGATAAATGAACTTTCGTTTGTACAATTCCTGCATGAAGCTCACGACACTTTCTTTGTGTCGAGTTTCAGTCGTGCGAATTAAATCATCGTATTGAATATTCAGGAGCTTCCAGCATTCTCTAAATTTTTCACTCATGATATCCGCAAACTCTTTCGGCGGCAAACCTTGTTTTTCACTCGCTTCCGCTATTTTTGCGCCGTGTTCATCCGTTCCTACAGAAAAAAAAGTTTCCTCTCCTAAGTTTCGGTGCCAACGCGCGAGCACATCAGCCACGATTGTGGAATAAGCATGTCCAATATGCGGTTTTGCGTTAATATAATAAATCGGCGTCGTAACGTAAAAAGTTTTCTTTGAGACGTTCTTTGGCATGGAATAATCCTTACAAACGCGTCATTCCTAAGATGTTGAAATATCTTGCGATTCTTCTTGTGTATCATCCTCCAGTTTACTATCTCGCTCGCGCTTTTCCTTCATAATGTCGCTCGCAAAAACCCAAACGATTGTTGCTGCTGGCACGGCAAGTATCACGCCAACGAGTCCAGCAATTTGCGCACCGATGAGCATCGCGACGATAGTGACGATCGGATTTAATCCGACTGATTTTTGGACTACCTTTGGCGCAATGAATTGATTTTCAAGTTGTTGAATCACTATATACAGAATCACTACAAGAATCGCTTTGAACGGTGATTGAGTAAATGCAAGAAATACTGCAGGTATTGCTCCGAGAAGCGGACCGACATACGGAATAAACTCTGTTACTCCGGCAACCAACGCCAAAACAATGGCATATTTCACGCCGAGAATCAGCAACCCTAAATAACTAATCGCTCCGATGATTACCGAAAGTAATAATTGCCCTTTAAGCCAATCACCAAGCTTTCTTTGCACTGTATTAATTTTCTGCGAAAAATAAGGTTGATACTTTACGGGCGCGATCGCTTGGAAAAATTTTTTTAAACCATCTTCTTCTATTGTCATGTAAAAAGTAATGACAAGCACGCCAAGCAATGATATAAATCCACCGAAAATACTTGCAATCGTACTAAAAATACCGCTTGTTAATCGATCAAGACTCTGACTTAACGACCGAATGCTTTTTTCAGCTTCATCGGATAGGCCAAATTTTTCAGTCGCTTCTCGCGCTGAAAGAAAATTTTTCACAATTTCGTCGTAGTAGCGAGGAAAATCCTGTGCGAGCGCCCGCACTTCTTCTGAAATGGGTGGAATAAGAAGAAAGACTACAAAACTTACAATTCCAAACGCAGCAAGATACAGGAGGAGTATACCGATTCCACGAGGAATTTTTCTTCTTTGCATTTTATCAACCCAAGGATCAAGTGCAGCAGCGATGACAAAAGAAACAAAAAGAATGCCGAGCACCTGGCGTATGGAATACAAAAAAATAAGACTTATCAAAATAATGACGATTTTTATCAGTGTCTTTGTTGAAATATCAATGGATTGCGCAGTCTGTTTTTTAATTTCCATAAAATAATTATACCGATTTATGTTCAAAAATGCAACAAATTTTCAAAAATTTTTTTATTCCTTTCCGGACCAATATACGCAAGATTGATTCGTTCCGGATGAAAAATGTCATTGGCGACACGGAGGATATCCTCCCTATTCAGTCGATCATATTCTTGAAATTTCTGCGATGGCGTTAAAATTTTTCCGTGAAACATTTCTTGCCGCACGACCCAAGAAGCTAAACTTTCTGAATCCTCCAGTTCGAGTATCACCTTGCCTTTAATAAAGTCCACGGCTTTGTTGAGTTCTTCTTTTGTCACTCCTTTGTCACGTATTTTTTTCACTTCTTCCAGAATAGCGGCGATCGCCTCGCGAATCCTACGCTTATCCACGCCTGCTTGAATCACGATATTTCCGACGTCTTCATACGGCGAAACAGAACCGCGAATAAAGTAACACAACCCAAGACGTTCACGAATGCCAATAAATAATCGTGAGCTCATATTGCCACCCAGAATAGTCATAAGGATTTTGAGCGCATCAAGATCATGGTGTGTATAATGATAGGCCGGCCATCCGAGCGCGATATGATATTGTTCTGTTTTTTTGTACTTTGCTTTGATCCGCAGAGAACGTTGTTGTATCTGTACCTTTTGAAATACGACACCGTCCTTTTTTGGAAATTTATTCCCACCGAAATATTTTTTTACGAGCCCAAGCGTATGCACAGGTATTTTTCCTGCGATAGTAATAATCGTATTATCTGCATGATAATGGTCCCTGCGATACGTAAGAATCTGGGGTCGAGTAATTTTGTGAATCGTCTTTTTTGGACCAGCGATAGACCATCCAAGTGGATGATCGCCATACATGATTCGTTCCAGTTGCTCTTCGACGTTTGCCATCGGATTATCGTCGTACATATTAATTTCTTCGATGATCACGCCTCGCTCACGTTCAATTTCTTTTGGTAGGAAAAGTGAATCAAATAAAATATCCGAAAGTATATCAAGTGCGAGTTCGAATTTTTGATGCTGCAACTTGATGTAATATCCGGTATAATCTTTTGATGTAAAGGCATTATACTCGGCGCCAACTCCATCGAGGGCTTTCGAAATTTCTAATGTTGACGGTCGGCGTTTAGTGCCTTTAAAAAAGAGATGCTCAAGAAAATGTGAAATGCCATTGTTACTTTGAGTCTCATACCGTGAACCAACTTTAAACATAATCAGTACAGTCACGGCATTGGTTTCATGGAGTGGCGCTGTAATAATTCGTACTCCGTTTGGGAGTGTATGTTTTTGATACATGCTCTTGAATTATTGTTGAAACAAATCAGTCAAATTTTTGAGGAGTGAATTGATCGCAATTCGTTCTTGCCGCATACTGTCACGATCACGAACTGTCACCTTGTGATCCGTTAGCGACTCGAAATCATAAGTAATACACCACGGTGTGCCAATTTCATCTTGCCTCCGGTAGCGTTTTCCGATACTTTGAGTTACATCCAATTCTGCTCGGAATTGTTTTCCGACAGTATGAAAAACCTGCGTTGCGCCTTGAATGAGTTCTGTTTTTTTGAACAAAGGCATTACTGCTACTTGTATGGGCGCAAGATGCTTTGGAAGATGTAAAACAATCTCTTGCGTTTGTTTTGATTCACCGCTTCTTCCACCTTTAACAACTTCAAGGGCGTTGAGGAATACCGCAAGAAATGCGCGATCGATACCAAATGTTGGTTCAATCACATATGGCAGAATTTTTTTTCTTGTTACTGGATCGAGAATAGAAAGTTCTTCTCCAGAAACTTGCGCATGATTTTTGAGATCAAAATCGCCTCGATTTGCACACGCCGCAATTTCATCAAATCCCCAAGGGAATTGATATTCAAGATCCCACGTGCCTTGTGAATAGTGCGCCCGTTCTTCTTTGGTTTGTTCTCTCCATTGCAGATGTTCTTTAGCTATTCCAAGATTTTTTATGTACCAATTCCTTATACTCTCTTTCCATTGTTCTAACTGCTCTGGTGCTGAATTCGGCTCTACAAAATATTCAATTTCCATGAGATGAAATTCGCGAGTTCTAAAAATAAATCGCTTCACGGTCACTTCGTTTCGAAAAGCTTTCCCTTGCTGTGCGATCCCAAAAGGTAATTTCGCTCGCATCGACTGCACAACGTTTTTAAAATTTACAAACATTCCCTGTGCAATTTCACCGCGAAGATAAATAATGTTTTCTGATTCTTTTACAACACCCTGATAGGTTTCAAATAACGTATTGAAATCTCGAATGGGCGTCCATGCACTTTCACCGCATTCAGGACAACTCACTCCCAATGTTTCCAATGCCTTTTCCAAAGATTTCTTATTCTCCCACTGGACGGCGTTTAATGGCTTTTTCTTTTTTCTGAGTATTTCTTCGATGAGTTTGTCGGGGCGTTGTCTTTTATGACATTGTTTACATTCAATAAGAGGATCAGTAAAATGTTGTGTATGTCCGGATGCTTCCCACACCTTTGGATTCATAAAAATTGCTGTGTCAAGTCCGTACATATCTTGCCGATCGTGCACAAAGGTTTTCCACCAATGTTGTTCAATATGCCGACGAAGTTCGATACCGAGCGGACCGTAGTCATACGCAGCCGAAAGCCCGCCGTATATTTCGGATGATGGAAATACAAAGCCGCGATGCTTCATAAGCGCCGCGACTTCTGCGAGAGTTAATTGAGGAAGTTCTTGCATAGTTTACGCAATGATTAGGACTCTTGATTATCATACCAGTTGAAGACGTGTTCGACAAATGGTGTAGCAACTTAAATTACGAAACCTCATCACCGGGTCCTGTCACCGATTCACCTTTTCCGTGCTCATCCCTATGAAACGGGATTGCGCGCGGGAAAGGTAAATCGGTGCCACCCCTATACTGAGTGGCTCGTAATTCAAAGTGTAGAAAGCAATATTCATCAAACGCAAAATCCTGTTGCCTATACATCAGGAAACAGGATTTTTTCTCAAAAGAACGGTGCAATGCTACTTACGCGAAGTCACTGGACCGACTCCGTGCGCAGCAAGACCAAGCGAACCGTGAATCTCATGAAAATCCTGAGTGTGACTGCCGATGCTGATCACCTTCTTGAGATTCACAAATCCCTCGTTTAGCAACCCTGTTGCTCGCTTGCGGTCTCCAACTTGCCAGGCTTCCACAGGTAGTCGCGCTGTGAAATTTTCACAGTGACTGCACACAATGATGCCATAACCGACGGTTTCGCGCACGACTTTTTTTCCCTCGACAATATCGCCGAGCAGCAGCGTGTAATCACTGCTTTCTTTCTGAAACACATGCCGGCACTTGGGACATTCCGGCGGCAGGAACTTTTCCACACGATACATGATGTTTTGTTTTGCACTCATCTTTTTCTCCTTTCACTGTGAGATAATGTACGTCTTGTTGTTTTATTTTTCGAGCAGCGGTTTCACGAGAGCAGACCATACTTCTCCATGAAAACCTGTCGGGTATCTATCAACAACGCCACCTGTACTATTGCACTTCGAGATAGCTGGAAGAAAGAACTGCGCGACGAATTCTTCAGTGCGACGACCCCAACGCCGTACACCGTCTCCTTCCAACGCCGTACAGATTTCATCTGTCGGATTTTCTTTCGATTCGACAGAATATTCCATAACAGCGACGCTTGCTATTGTAGGGTCTTCTCCTACGACAGCAATCCTGAAATTACTCGGCAGGACGAAATCGCGAAACAAATCTTCAGTATTGCGTCCCGCTCCCAACCAAAGTGGTACGTCGAGAAAAAGCGACTGGAGTTCAGACAACCTGTTCTGCGCCTGTTGATCTGTCCGCGCTCTATCACAAAGATCTCTGATATTCGTTGTCATTCCCCTCTCAAAGCAACCAAGCCACTTTGGATGTGGCGTCCGATTCACAACAAGAACTGGGAAGACAGGTGTGCGAATCTTTTCAAAAGCATTCAGTTCATAGACCAGAAGACCTGGCTCACACCAACTCTCGCGCGTGATAGCCCAAATCCATACTTGAACATTGTGTTGCGGAGAACGTGAGAACTGTGTCGTCCAACTTATGCTCATACCTCCGTTGAATGAGAGACCAGGAGCGTTATCGACGAACACAAACTCATACTTCTCCTCTAACAAAACCTCTGTGAGGTTCGTGAGAAAATTCTTGTAACTCCGTTGATGATCTCGATCCAACACCATCCCGTTCACTTCGTCTATGTCACTCACGTAGCAGGAAGCGGGAAAAATAGTCAGGTGTTCAATCATCGTCTCAAGTAACCTTGACAATCCTTTGTTACTTGCTCTCTGCTTATCCACTTTAGAAACTACGAGCCGCTGGCCAGATTGGAGTGCCTTCCGCCCACGTGCTTTTGGATTCCCCGCGAGCCACCAGAAGAGATACGGTCGATCCCGGTACGAGATCGAAGGACTACAACTGGTATCCTCGCACTGAAACTTCAAATGTTCACCATCTGGCACTGCGACCCCGCCTAGGGGAAGGCATTGCCCAAGATGAGCTCCTTGCGCATCAAGTTCTATGAAAGCAACTTTTCGCCCCACGGCAGCAAGTTGTGCTGCTGCGCTCAACCCAATACAAGTTTTTCCAGTTCCGCCAGCTCGAGACTGAATAGTTATCACCGTCAACATGTTGATCTCCTTTTTTCAATGTGCTCAATCAAAGGTCTTTCAACCTAAAACCCGTATCTCTTGAGGGGAAGATACGGGTTTGGCAATTGTGACCTTGATGAGGTTTGCCAGGAATTGGAAATGCGTCGCTATAACCTGCAAGCGCATCAAAAAATCGCCTTACAGGGCGACGCATCCAGTTTGCTTATATCTTCCCCTTTCGGGCTAGAGTTCGCACCGTGTCTTATGAGGTCGGTTGCGGGTGAGCTTCGGGCTAGATCCCTTAGCATCTCACACTCTGGATACGTAGTATTAAGTTTGATGTCAGTTTAGTTTATTTATAGACTCCTGTCAAATCACCTGGCTTTATCGATCCAGCATGTGTATATGGTTGGTAGTTAACTTGAAATCAAAAGCGCTGGACACAAAGTGTCAGCGCTGAAGTGCCTCAAGGGTCTTTACTTATTCGATTTCTTCGATACTACTACCGGGCGGAAACGCACAGGCTATATCACTCTTGGAACGTTGTTGTGTCCTCCAGCAATCGAAGAGTCTTCGACGTTTCTCAAGCTCTTCTAAATCAGCAGTAGCGATCAGAATCCGCTCATCCGTATTATTCGTAGCGGCGAGAGTCTGTAAAGACGAACAGATTCTACTCCTCCCAGCCGTTTCCCATGTAGCAGCATCACACAGTACGAAGTAGATCTGGTTTTCAAAAGCCCGAACTTGCGGAAGTATTCTGATTATTTCACTTGTGTGATGCTGGCGGCCATACCAGTATGCGGGGCAGAATACTATCTGTGCACCCTGCTGAGCGAGTTTTCGCGTGGCTTCAGGGAACGCGATGTCCCAACAGATGATCACACCGATTTTGCCAAACTCGGTTTCGATCACTCTGTTGGTACCGGGTCCAGGGGTTATTTCGCCTTTCTCCATCAGTTGCCAGAGGTGCTGTTTTTGATAAATATATAGCGTCTGACCTTTGCGGTCGACCACAACAGCTTCATTGTATATGCAATTTTGTCTTCGGGTATAAGCGCCGTAGATGCACCAAACTCGCATCTGAATTGAATGAAGCGTTATGTCACAAGCTGCTCTGCCTTTTCAACGCGTATTCTTCCGCCAACTTCAAGAATAACCTGATCTCGCCTTCCTAAGGTTCCTTTCAAAAGCAATTTCGCCAGTGCGTCATCCACATGATTTTGAATCACACGACGCAATGGACGCGCGCCGAACTTCGGATCGAATCCTTTTTCTGCGAGTTCGCGTACTGCGTCTTCTGAAGTAGAAAAGAAAATTCCCTTATTTTCTAAATCACGCGCCACACGTTTCAAAAGAAGTTTGGCAATCGCAAATATATCTTCTTCTGATAAAGGTTTAAAAACAATAACGTTATCAAAACGGTTAATAAATTCCGGTCGAAAATATTTTGGTATTTCACCTTCAATGAGCTGCTCCTTAATTTTTTCCATTGGCATTTCCTGTCTGACGCTATCATGAATCATCTGTGCGCCAGCATTTGAAGTTGCAATAATAATCGTGTGTGTAAAATCGATAGTACGACCGAGCGTATCGGTCAATCGCCCATCATCCATAACTTGCAGAAAAATATTAAGAATATCGGGGTGCGCTTTTTCAATTTCATCCAGGAGAAGTACTGCAAATGGCGAATGTCGTATCGCTTCGGTGAGATATCCTCCAACACCTCCACTTTGACTTCCTGTTGGTGAACCGATCATGCGATAGATACTTAACTGATCCTGGTATTCCGACATATCGAGGCGTACCATCTTTTTTTCGTCACCGAAATAAAGCGCAGCTACGGTTTTGGCAAGTTCTGTTTTACCTACTCCCGTCGGACCCAAAAAAAGTAAATTCGCAATAGGTCTCGTGATATCACGTAATTCCTCTCGTGCTCGACGGAGAGCCGAAGCCACGGATCGTACCGCCTCTTCTTGATCTATCAGCCGTTCATGAATCTGTTCTTCCAACATCAGGAGTTTTTCACTTTCTTCTGCTGTAATTTCTTTTACCGGAATATTCGTGTGCTGCGCAATGATTTCTGCTACATCGGCTTTGGTTACAATTGTTTTGGCGCCACGTTTTTCTGCAGCATAAATTGCAGCCTGCTCTATGACATCCAATGCCTTTTCAGGCAAATACCTTTCGTGAAAATAACGCGTCGTCAGCAGAATCGTTTGTTCGAGCGCGTCATAAGAATAATATGCTTTATAGCGGTATTCAAATATACCTGCCCGCGATTGGAGGATGCGCATCGTGAGATCAAAATTCGGTTCCTCCACGACAATTTTTTTAAATCGCCGCAAGAAGCTCCCTTTATCTTGGAGAAAGCGCAAATATTCTTCTGTACGTGCCGTAGCAACGACTTTCATAAGTCCTTGTCCAATAAAATCCGTAAGAATTTGTGCACTCTCAACCGCTGCGCCCATCGCTCCACTAAATAATGTATCAATGTCCTCGATCACAAGAATGACATTACTAGCAAGTGTAATTTCCTTAATGGCCGCGAGCATTCTTTCTTCTGCAACACCCACGCCAGCAGCGCCTGCAAGAAGCGCGCCGATATTCATCGCAACTAATCTTCTATCTTTCAATTGTTCGGGAACTTCTTCTGCTGCCATACGTTCCGCAAGTCCATAAATAACTGCACTTTTTCCGGTACCGGAATTTCCAACGAATAACACACTGCCACCAACTTCTTTGAGCGCACGAAAGGTAGCTGCGAGTTCCTCCTTGCGGTTGATGAGCGGAAAAAAACTACCTGTGCGCGCCATAAGAGTCAAATCCTGACTCATACTATCCAGTACTCGTGTAGGACGTGCTGTCAGCGCCCGATTCATGGTATTTTTTGGTTTTAATAATGCTTCTCGTTGCCATCTGCGAACGTTTTCCGCTAGTTGTTTCTGCGCGTGAACCCATTCCGAAACATGATGAAGTTTTGTCAGATCCACTCCTAAATCATAGAAAATATCCTGGATTTTTTTGTCGACCTTGACCAGCGCAAATAGAAGGTCCTGAGGTTGGATTTGATCACGTTCTCCAACAAAAGCTTCTTCATACGCAACCATGAGCATTTTGTACCATTTATGACCTGGGAGCGCTTGTTGAAATTTTTTATCTGAAAATTTTTCAAGGAGTGTTTCAACGCGCTTGTGAAATTCCACCGGAGGTATGCCGAGTCGGCCAAAAATGAGTCGAAGTTTTGTTGTGGGGAGAAGCACGGCAAGTACGTGTAACGGTTCAACTGTCTGATGCCGCATGGATTCAGCATATTGAAACGCGTGTTCGAGTATTTTATAGACCTCTTCATTTACAAAAGAACTCACATTCAATTTTGTTTTTTTGTTATTCTTCAAAGTGTTATAAGTTGCTCCTTCAAAATTTTCTTGTGCAATCACTTCATCGCGTTCGGTTTTTCTCCACGGAATGGGATGCGACACCGTTTTCCCACGATAGTAAACAAATAAGAGATAAAAGAATATCGGAAGCGTAAGATAGAAGATAAGCAACAGCGGGCTTCGTCTTGTGATCAGGAACGTGAATGATTCGCCCTCTTGCACAATATTCCAAAATTCCAAAAGAAACATTAAGATTCCAAACGTCAAAAGCGTTGTCAGTATTCCAATGCGTGCATATTTTACGGTGCGTATTATTTTTTCCTCGAATATCACTAATTGATCGATGGGTCGGTCCCAATATAAAATTTTTCCTCCTAAAATTCCTACGAGACTTTCCTTTCCAACGCATTGAGAACATGTAATCGGTTTTCCTGCGGGTGTCACTAAAAACCCGTACCCAACACACGTCGGACAGGCAAAAAAATGAACATTTGTTTTTTTACTTTGAGCTTCCATCTTGCAAAGCTATAACCACCAAGAGAAAGGTGGCGTACGCACAAGAGTCAATTGATACATGATCGCCCACAGAATAAAGAATGGCATTAAGATCCACACGAGTGTCACGATACTAATAATAGCGCACCAAACGATCCAGCCTGCTGTAAGGACAACAAATTGTACAAGTCGCACAAAAAAACTAATAATGCGACTCTGCCAGTCGGTTTGACCGAACATCGGTTTATGGAGATTTTTCAGAAGAATAAGCAAGGCAAAACGATGAGCATAATGTCGCATCCAATTCACACTTATTTTGACTGCGCTCGTGATTCCTCGCGTTATCCACCAAATTGGAAAATAGAGAATATCAAAAAAAATGCCGCGTGTGATATGCACAACAATGAGTTTTGCTGCTTGCAGACTCATATATTTATTTTTTGATGTGTTTCATCTTCATAAAAAATTATACCATAAATTTCGGTTTCTGTGGGGAATAAGGCATTTTATTTTTAACTTTTGAGATTGGGTTTTGATATCTTATATTTGCTACGTTGTCACTGCCAAATTCTATACCAAGAGCTTCTTCTCCGTTATGCTTGTATCAATTTCTGTAGTGTCTCCATGAGCTCTATATAGAATCGCAGATTGTGAGTTGTAGCGAGTTGCATGGCAAGCGGTTCGTTTATTTGAAAGAGGTGGCGTATGAATGCTTGCGAATACCCGTGAGAACACGTGCTGCACGAACACTGTTCATCGATCTTTTTGTGTGCATTTTTGTTGCGCTCGTTAGTAATATGGAGCGCTTTATACCATGAAGTGTTTTGTGTTGCAGTCTTTAAGAACCAAGGCGAAAGATTTCGTTCCTTCCAAATATAGAGAATGCCGTGTCGTGCATTGCGCGTAGGTATTACACAATCAAACATATCTATTCCGCGTTTGACCGCTTCGAGAATATTTTCTGGTCTTCCTACACCCATGAGATATCGAGGTTTTTCTTGTGGTAGCATTCCTTCAACTTCTTCAATCATACGATACATGGACTCTGCCGGTTCTCCGACTGCGAGTCCACCGAGTGCAAATCCATCAAATCCAATCTCTATAAGCTCTTGAGCGCTTTTACAACGCAGTGCAGGGTATGTCGACCCTTGAACAATACCAAAAAGCGCGGATGCGTTCGATGTGTTTTTGAGAAACTCTTCTTTACATCGCTTCGCCCACCGTGTTGTTCGTTCTACCGCAAGTGCAGCAGTTGCATAATCACTTGGATATGCCACACATTCATCTAAAACCATACAGATATCCGAACCGAACACGCGTTGAATTTGTATTGATTTTTCTGGTGTTAACAGGTGTTCTGTACCATCCCAATGGGATTGAAAACGCACTCCTTCTTCCGTTATCTTGCGCCGCTTTGCTAAGCTAAACACTTGATATCCTCCTGAATCAGTCAAAATTGGTCCATCCCATCGAATCAATTGATGCAAGCTCCCTGCTTGTTGTATTACCGATAACCCCGGCCGTAACCACAGGTGATACGTATTCGCTAAGATGATTTCAGCTCCCAATGCCTGGACTTGTTCCATACGCATGGTACGCACTGCTCCCATTGTTGCGATGGACATAAAAAATGGCGTTTGTATACTACCGTGCGCTGTTTCTAATATTCCACGCCGTGCTTTATTTTTTGTCGCAATCAGTGAAAATTGCATTATCTTCCTTTTCGTAACTCAAAGTTTTATGTTGCGACTCCTACGATCTTTCGTGCGCGAAAGAAATGATAGATTGCAAGGATCACACTCATACCACCTAATATGATATACAGCCAAATACCGAAAGAATACCAGGTAAAAATGAAGGCGATATTGGTATATACATGTCCCTGCAAAGGCGTATGAGAAGTCTTTGGCGATAACCACGCAAGTATGACATGCAACCAGTGTTGTGTCATAGATACTGCTACTGCAACAAGGCCTAATGTAAGTTCACCGATAAGAAAACTTATGCCAAGCAACACCAGTGTCCCTGTGACGATATCGGTTGCCATATCCAATGCACTGCTCCAACGACTCGTCAGCCCATACTTTCGTGCCATGGTTCCGTCGAGAATATCTGAAATGACAGAGAGAATCAAAAAAATTGACGCAACCCATGGCAGTGCTGAATACCAGAGTGAGAGAGGCGTAAGAATTCCAAAAACAAACCCGAGCGCTGTCAGAACATTTGGTTTTATTTTTAATTTTTCATAAAGCACTGTAACAATGCCATGGAAACATTTATTTTTGAAAATATCTGCCTTCGTGCGAAATCGGAACAGTGCGCGATCGAGAAAAAAACTACTTTCTTTGTACACAAAAAATCCTTTTCTTGATTGCTCTGCGAATATATTTTTCATATTTATTCTTCCTTTTTACCAGTTTCTACCTCTCCTTTACCTTTACCGAAAGGATCCTTCTCAAGGTCGCTTGTGATTACCGACGCTTCTCCAGTAACTTTTTCTTTTGTAAATGCATCCTCCGCTGTGAATGTTGCTTTTTCAGTAATCACCATAATTTTACCTACATCATCTTGCGTTGGGTGAATTGAGATATCGAAAAACGCTGAGAGTGCTCCATCTGTTGTGTGAGCGGGCACACTTTCTATTTTCCAGATCACTGTGCGCTTACTTATATCAAAACGAATATCGCCATTTTTTGCCTGAGCATTTTCAGCCCATGTTGCATCAGCTGGAAGTTTCGCGGTGACTTCAACTTTTTTGATTTCATTTAATGTATTCGTGAGATACCAAAAGATTCGATATGTCGTCGTTGCATTTGCTTCAGGCGGCAACGGGCCTGTGCCAAGTTTTGTTCGATCATCAGCATAATATCGTGCTTCGGTTTCGAGTTGAGATTGCGTTTTTATTTTTGTAGTTATGTGCTTCGATGGAAATTTGAGAAGCTCTTTTGGAATATCCTCGTCTTCACTTTCGTAACGCAGTTCTACCAGATGTTCGATCGCAATATTCTTTGGTTTCTGATCTTGACCCAGTTCTTTTTTTACTGGAATCGACCAGCTGATTTCATTCTTTTCACCAGGTGCAACCAACGCTAATTTTTTATCTTGTTCACTCGTCCAACGCATAAGATTTTCTTCTTTGTGTGGTTTTCCTGTTTGCGAAATCAGACCTTCTTGATCAAGAAGTTTATGTTCGTCTTTCAGTCGCAACTCGAGTACAACATTTTTCAGCGCAATATCCGTGGTGTTTTCGTATTGCACTTTGTAATTTACGATATCTCCTAATTGCAAGGTGCTCACTTCTTTATTGTCATTCAACACAAAGGTCAATTTGACATCTGGATGAATAATCAAAAGCAAACGTTGTTTTTCGATTTGTGGTGTCCAGACGCCATCTGCTTGTCGAATACTGAGTTTTGCGGTAAAGGCAATTTCTTTTCCTGCTGTTGCATCAATACCTCCATCGATTTTTATTGTACCGCTTGAACCACTTTCAACGTTTTGCAGATACCACGTCAGTTCTTCTTTATATTCTGGCTCTGTCTTTTTGACTTTAAATTCCTGTGGTGCCGAAAGTTCTAACTTAACGTCTGGGAGTTTCAGTTGTGAGGTATTTTGATACTGAATTTTGAGAGATACATCCTGTTTTGGTAATGCACGTTGTGGTATATCTAATGCGACACTCAATATAGAAGAGTTAATACGCACGAACCAAGATTTTTCTTTTTCGAAATCTGAAGAAAAATTCACAGGTTGATACCTCCATGAAATATTGAATTCTTTTGTGGTATCTACCTCGCCGAGTATTTGACCTTCAATTTTTATTTTTACCGCTCCGCCACTTGCGAGTGTTGGTATCTCAATTTGTGTACCGCTCTCATTAAGTGCTTTTGGCTCTGTGCGCTCCAAATACCAACCATCTGGATACTGAATATTGACGAGACTCTCTTTGAGCGCATCTTTTTCAAAATTTTCCAGTGTGATCTCGAATGTCGCTTTTTCTCCAGAAGCAATTGTTTCCGGTCCTTGGAGAGAAATTTTTGTTTCCTTTTCTTTTGTGATGTTCGATGCGTATTTTTTTTGAAAAACTTTCATACCTCCATATACACTGATTCCAAAACCTCCACCTATCAAAAGTATAACTAAAGCAACCTTGAGATAATGATATCGCGACGTACGTTCCATTTTTGTCATATCCACATCTTTTCCTCCTTCATCTCTATAGATGGATGAGAGGGCTTGCTGTGTATTTATTTCTTGGATACCTTCCACGATTTTTCGTTTTTTATTTTTCCGATCCTCCGCAAATATTTTTAATGCCATACAGTACTTTTTGGACTTATTGTGTTGTAATCTTCGTTATTTTTTATTATAACAAAATTGCGCAAAATATGTTATCTATACGTAGAGTTGATGCTTATGCAATTGTTGATAGGTACTTCTATTCTTGCGATGACCTGGCACGTGATATCCTGTAAATCGATCAATAATGCGCCCAAAGAGTTCCCATTCTTGTTGAGTCGCTTTTTCTTTTTGCATTGCTTGGAAGGGGTATTGGAGTGCTTTTTCGAGAAGCATGAGTGTTGTTTTGGTGATGGCGATGGAGTGACTTACGTTGATATGTTTTTGGCAAACAATTCCACCGTGTTGGATGTCAAAAAAATGTTGTCCGCGAAATATATGCTTGTGTGCTACGCATTGGTCGAGTGCCGGCGCATATCCAAGATATGCTATCAGTTTCCATCGCCATGTGTATGCAAAACACCAAATTGTGCCGGCGGCTTTTTCTATTGTGTTTAAAAAATTGAACGCGTCTCCAAGAAGCTCGTAAATACGCACATCAGACTGTGCTTCTTGCGTAAGTGTATCTAAACTGTGTGTGAGTGATTGTGCTGTGCGGAGATGAGAAAGTATCGTGCGTAATGTTGGATATGCTTCTCGAATTTGACTGCCTGCGAGTTGATCCCAATACTTTCCTTGTGCAAGCAGGAAATTTGATTTCATGAACGGTTCACAATGACCTGCGAGTTTACTTGTAATTTTTCGAATCCCCTGCGCTCGCACAATAATTTTGCCATTTTCGCGTGTGTACAATGTATAGAGACCATCGTATTCTTTCCAAGGTACGCGTTTCAATACAAAACCCTCAGTCTTCCATGTAGCCATATCTAGGCTAGATGAATTTTGACCCACTTGCGTTTGCCAACGCGAATTTCATCTCCATCGTGCATACGTAGTTCGGGATTATTAACCTTCAAATTGTTGAGTTTTACGGCATTGTGTTGCAGCAGCCGTCGTGCTTCCGATTTGCTTGGCGCGAGTCCAGTCAACACAAGACTTTCCAAAAGATTCGCGGAAACTTTCAATGTCTTTTCCGGTATGTGCTGTGGCGTCTCGCGTTTTTGAAAGACTTTCACGAAATCTTGCTCTGCCTTTTTTGCGAATTTTTCTCCATGATACATGCGAGTGATTTCGTAAGCAAGTCGCATTTTCACGTCGCGAGGATTCACGGCATTGGTCACGAGTGTGTTTTTTATATCTTCAATCTCAGGCAAAGATACGTACGTGCAATCCACAAAAAGCTGAATCATATTTTCATCGGGCTGCGCCATAATTTTTCCGTACATATTCGCTGCTGTATCAGTGAGAAATACACCGGTCCCTGCACTTTTCGACATCATTTTTATTCCAGTCATCGGGTTTTCGAGGAGGGTTGTTGTTACGACGTACTTTTCTTTATTTTTTATTTTTTTCATCAGTGTCCGACCCGCGAGCGCGTTAAATGTTTGATCCGTGCCGCACACTTCCACATCAACATCAAGCATAACGCTATCGTAACCTTGCATGAGAGGATAAAAAAACTCATGTACGTAAATTGGTTTTTCCTCTTTGATACGTTTTTGAAACATATCACGCTCAAGCATCTGTTGCACTGTAAAATTTGACGCTAACTCTATCACATCCTCAAATGTCAATTTGGAGAGCCATGTGTGATTATAAACAATTTCTGCTGGATTGTTTTTTGTTTTGAAATCGATAATGGGTTCGAGTTGTTTTTTCCATGTTTTTACATTTTTTTTCACTTCGTCTCGGGTGAGCTGTTTACGCGTAGCCGTGCGATCGGTCGGATCACCGATACGTGCCGTAAAATCGCCAATGAGGATAAAAATTTTGTGTCCGAGTTTTCGCAGTCGTTCCAGTAACTGGTAGTTTGTTGCGTGCCCGAGGTGCAGCGCCGGTCCTGTTGCATCCGCACCTATGTACAATCGAAGTTGTTGTCCAGAACATAGTAACGTGCGTAAACCTTCTTTACTCGGGAGAATGTCGGCAATGCTGCGCGTAAGTATTTCGCTAATTTTTTTTGGATCAGTTTCGATTTTCATAGTATGGTTTCATTGTACTCAGAAATTATGTTTCGAACAAGCAAAAAGCTATTTACTTTTTTCATCTTTTCCGTTATTTTAGGTTCATTATTGTAGGGATTCTTCAATATCTATTCGGAGGTTGTTTATAATTGTTTTTCTGAATTCAATTTCTACATTTTCTACATTCTCTTTTTCTACATATTCCTTTTCAGATATGCTTCTCTCTTTTGTTGTGGAAACTTCTCCAGAGCGTATCGAAGAGCTGTTCGGGGTATTTTTTTGCAAAACTTTTTTAAAAATGCTTCTTCGACCTGCTGATTTCTGTTTCCAATTTCTCGCAACATCCAACCAACTGCCTTATGAATGAGATCGTGAGCATCAGCAAGAAGTATCTTTGCGATAGCGAGCGCATCTTCAAACTCGTTATTTTTTATAAATCCATAAGTCGCAAGCATTGCAATACGCTTTTTCCAAAGATTTCGTGCATGCGCAAAGCGATAGAGAACTTTTTTGTCACGACGGTATAAATAATCACCTAAAATATATGGCGCTGAACTATCTACAAGATCCCAATTATTGATATAAGCAGCGTTACGAATAAATATTTGATAAATCGTTTTTTGTGCTCCTAATTTCTTTTGATACCGAAGGACCAACATAAAAAGTGCGGTGAGACGATATTCGTGATAGGGACTTCGTAAAAGTCGTTCGATTTCTTTCAATCCCAAAACGGCCGCAAATTTTTTTGCAATCTTCCGTTGCTCTGGAACTGTCAGTCCCAAAAATTTATCTCCTTCGCCGTATTCGCCTTTTCCAGTTTTAAAAAACCATGCGTTTGTTTTTGCGCGGCTTTTGTTGGTGTGCTTCCGAAATTCTGCCGTGATTTTCTTGAAGGTAGTCATATGAAAAACGATGTATCGTTAAATACCACAGCGGAGATTAGTCCTTTTTCATGCTTGAAATTGCAAAGTCGCGAGGAGTGGATAATGATCTGAAATATCCACATCCGGACAACTATGCGCAATGACTTTAACATCAGGACTCACGAGCATAATATCCACAACTGCCGTGGCATATCCAGGATTATCTTTATGTCGCATATTAAAGCTTGTGGTGAGTTCATCTTTAAAAATGTTCTGCAGAAATTTTTCGATATTTCGTATTGCCTGTGTGTTGACTTTCACATTGAAGTCGCCACACAATACGAGATTTTTATGTCTCTTTATGATCTGAACAATAGAATTGCTCATACGTAAACGCGCTGGATTATCTTCACCATCTTGTCCCCAGATACCGTGTGTGTTCACGATGTGAAATTTTACATTGTCGATTTCGCAAACAATATGCTGTAGATTACGTGACACATCTTCATATTTCCCAATTTTTTCGACATAATTCGGATGATATGGAATATCGTAAAAATACGTGTGTTGTTCTTTCTGAGGTATGCGAGTCAAAACAGCATTACCCTGTTCAAGAATTCTACCCTCAACGTTCCACTTGAGTGCTGGCGAAAAATATGCGTAAGGGTAATTTCCATGTTTTTGTAACACATCAATAGATCGAAGACGTTTTGGTAATTGTATATCCTTTTCATTATAGACTTCCTGCAGCGCAAGAATATCTGGATTTACTTCATCAAGAAAATCAAAAATTTTCTCAAAAAATTTCCCTCCTTGCCAAAGATTGAGACAAAGTAATTTGATAGTGTAATGCGACATGTCAGTAAACTATCTCTTAAACGCGAACACTATTGGTATGTCGTTTACTATGCAAGAGAAACAATACATTCCTTCCGAATCTTGTATTTTGATTTCTTTCCAACTTGCGCTCAACGTCCCATGCAATAACTGTCTTTCATATGTTTCAATGACATTCTTTAATCCCTGGTTGTCTGTTTGATATTCAACTTGGACAATATTTTTTATGCTGAAACCAGCCTTTTTTCTTGCTGCATTTACTTGCCGTATCAAATCTCGTAACAGTCCCTTTGCTTTGAGTTCTGGCGTCAGTGTTGTATCAAGATGTATGAGTCTTGTTTCGAACATCTGCTTCCCCGCATCTGCATTTTCTTTGTGCTTCTGCCTTGTCGCTGAAAGCTTTTCAGAAATTTCAACTTTTTCAACATTAAGTTCTTCCGAGAGTATGTCAAGAAATTCTCTATGCAATCTTTTTGTAATCATTGCCTTCGCAAGCGGCTGGCGTAATTTTATACCTCGTTTTTCTCTTTCTGCGAGTCCAGCTTCTACTAAGTCCCGCACGCTTTCCATTTGCGCAAGTATTTTTTCATCCTCTTTTACAGGCCTATGAGATACAGGCCATACATCAAGATGAACCGAATTTTGTAAGTTGTTTACTTCTTGATACAAAGCGTCGGCAAGAAAGGGCGTCAGTGGCGCCATAAGTTTTGCAAGTTGTAACAATGTATACCGGAGTGTATTCATTGCTTCATCCTTCACAGTTCTTTGATCTGATTTGAATCGTTCCCGACTTCTGCGTAGATACCATTTTGAAAGTTCCGTAATAAAAATACCGATGGCGCGTGCTGATTCAGTGATTTGATATGTTTCGAGTCCATTGGTGACCTGTACAATTAATGTATTCAACTTTACAAGAAGCCAGCGATCCATAATATTTTTGGTTTTTGGCCATTCAGTGTCGTCTATCGAAGCATTTGTTTGTGTATGCACAGGATCTGTTTGGTCTTTTATTTCCAATTGTGAATCCTGCTCTTGTTCTTTTCTAAACATCGTATAGAATCGGACAACATTCCAAAGAATGAGCCAATATTTTTGCACCACTTTTTTAACGTCTTCAGGATCAAATCGCTTTGGTTCTCCGGGTTGTGACATCGTAAATAAATGAAAACGCAATGCATCCACACCATAGATGTTCATAATATCCCATGGATCAATAACATTCCCCTTCGATTTGGACATTTTCTTCCCATGTTTATCCAAAATATGTCCAAGTGAAATTACGTTTTTATAGACAACGCCGTTTGTAATGGCTCTCGTATGTTTTAAAAAAGTAGCGATCGCAAGAAGTGTATAAAACCAACCGCGTGTTTGATCGATAGCTTCTGCGATATAATCTGCCGGATATTGTATACCCTCTTCGATATAATTTCTTTTTTCAAATGGATAATGCCATTGCGCAAACGGCATGCCGCCGGAATCAAACCAAACGTCGATGACTTCAGACACTCTACGAGTTGTTCCACCGCATTGAACGCACGGAAACTTCACCATATCGATATACGGCCGATGATAATCCTGTGGATATCCTTTTTTTTGCAGTTCTCTACGAATTTTCTGTATGCTTGCCGGCAGATTATCGTGACCATCCAAAAATTGATGCGCCGCACACTTGGTATTTTCACACTTCCAAATAGGTAGTGGCGTTCCCCAATATCGTTCGCGAGAAATAGCCCAATCTTTGACTCCTTCGAGCCATTCTCCAAAACGACCTTCTTTTATATGCTCTGGAATCCAATGAACGGCTTCATTATTCATTTTGATTTCTTCACGTAAGGCACTCATTCGTATGAACCAAGAATTTCGCGCATAGTAAATGAGTGAGGTATCGCAACGCCAACAGAATGGATAATCGTGTTTATAAAGTTCTTGCTTATAGGAGAGGTTTTGACTCGCCAGATTTTCCAATAATATTTTTGAAGCTTCTGGGGATTTGACATACATTCCTGCGACATCTTGCACTTCATCAGTAAACCGACCGCTTTCTAATACAGTATGATGTTTCGGTAACCCTAATTGCTCTCCTAAATTGTAATCATCTTCGCCGTACATCACTGCAGTATGAACAATTCCAGTTCCTTCCTGATCCGTTACAAAATCAGCTTCAACAATTTCGTACATCCGGTGCTGTGCGTTCTTTTGATATTGTAAGAAACTCGGAATTGTAAAAAGAGGTTTATATTTTTTACCCAAGAGTTCTTTTCCCGTGTATTCTTCCTCTATCGTATACTCTCCTTCTAAAACTTGCAGACGATTTTTTGAAAGAATGAAGTGTTCCGTACCTTGCCGAACCTTGACATACTGCATATCCTTTCCCACTGCGAGCGCAACATTTCCTGGTAATGTCCACGGAGTTGTTGTCCAGGAAAGAAAAAATGTATTGTGTGAATCTTGCAGCGGAAATTTCATATACACACTGGTTTCGCTCACACTTTTGTATCCTTGCGCAAGTTCATGTGAAGAAAGTGCTGTGCCGCAGCGTGTGCAGAAAGGCACAACTTTATAACCTTGAAACAGTAACGCGTTACCTTTTTGATCTCGACTTTTCCATGCTTGCCAGAGTATCCACCAGAGACTTTCTATATATTCATTCGTGCAGGTAATATATGCGTTGTCCAAATCCAACCAAAAACCCATGCGCTTCGTGAGTTTTTCCCAATCTTCTTTGTATTCCCACACGCTTTTGCGACACAATTCGTTAAAATATTTGATACTTTCAAATGAGGTTACTTGGAGGGCTTCTATCTCTTGTTTTCTGGTAATCCCAAGTTGTTTTTCGATTTGGAGTTCCACCGGTAAACCGTGTGTATCCCAGCCACCGCGTCGTACAACCTTATACCCTTGCATAGTTTTAAAGCGTGGAATGACATCTTTAAATGCCCGTGCGAGCACATGATGCAAAGCGGGTTTGCCGTTCGCTGTTGGCGGGCCTTCGTAAAATACAAAATTTCCTCGTGGCGAAGGTTTTTCGAGTGATTTTTTGAATATCTTGTGCTTTTCCCAGAAGGCGAGTATTTCTTCTTCTTTTTTTGGAAACGAAATCGTACTCATGGATTATTATGATTTTAAAAAATTACAAATATTTTCCGACCCACGCCAAAATGATTTCTATCAGATTACTGCGAGCTTGT
This sequence comes from Candidatus Kerfeldbacteria bacterium RIFCSPLOWO2_02_FULL_42_19, assembly GCA_001818315.1. GTDB lineage: Bacteria > Patescibacteriota > Patescibacteriia > HO2-48-17 > HO2-48-17 > WO2-43-9. The sequence continues at coordinate 44,320 of MHKF01000001.1, read as the reverse complement.
TCTGTTTCAAATCCATGCCCTGCTTTCGGGATGATTTTGAGCGCTTTTGGTTCATTCGCCTGATGATACAAAGGTTCTACTTCGGATAAAGGAGTGAGCGTATCTTGAGCGCCTTGCACAAACAAGATGGGAATGTAAAGCGATTGGACAATCTGTTCAAATGAATATTTTTCGGCATCCTGCCATAATATCGGACCAACCTGTAAAACTTTTTCTCCACCTTTCAGTGTCGAAATACCATCTGGGTTATAGGTCCCTTCGTTTTGAAAAAGCTTTTGGAATACCTCGAATGCATGAGTAAATGTGGCTAAGAGAATAAGCGTTTTAATTCCTTCAGCTCCCCTCGCAAGCGTTGCGAGTGCTCCTATGGAACGGCCCAAAACCCCCACGTGATCTGATCGAACGTCAGGACGCGAACGAATCGTTTCGATGACCGCTGCTAAATCTTGCGCACGTTTCGTGATGCTGGTATTCCGAAAATTGCCTTCGCTTTTTCCGCAACCAGAAAAATCGAACTGGCATACGCCAATGCCTTCTTCCAAGAGTCGATCTCGAAAAAAATCAAACAAAAAATTTTCCCCTGATTCATGACGATCGCCGCTGAAAGCATGCGCTAAAATCAAAGTCTTTGACTTTTGTTGTCCCAGAGGAAGCCACAGTTCACCCGCAAGGGCTTCGTCATATGTGTTGAGGATCGTAAGTTCCTGTGATTGCATACGTCTTCTCGATTGTATTACGTCTACTGTATACGGTCAATTTCTCTATTCTCACGAAGTGATCCGTCTCACTAAAATCCAAAAACTATTTCCAATACTAAGAACAACTATCAATACCCTATTCACCAAGTGTTGGTGGATCATCACCCCGCAACGTCAAACTATTGATCGCGACATACATTATAAATTCTCAACGTCTGTTCTGCGCATTGTTGCCAACTGAATTCCTGTGTTCGTTTTTTACCGAATTGTTGATAACGCCTTCGAAGTTTGGTATTCGTGAGAAGTTCTTGCAAACCCTGTGCTATCGCCTTTACATCATACGGATCGACGAAATAGGCTGCATCACCAAGGACTTCTCGAAACGCTGGTATATGGGATGCAAGTACAGGTGTGTCACAGGACATTGCCTCGAGGTTGCTGAGCCCGAAACCTTCCCAGAGACTCACACATACAAACACAACAGCGTTTCTCAGTAATGTATATTTTTCTTCCTGTGTTATGTAACCGACATAATGGATACGCTGCTTACATGGGGAGTTTTTCATGGCACGAAAAATTTCTTCATACTTCCATCCTAAGCTCCCTGCTATAATGAAATGCAGGGGTTCGGGATGCGAGTGTTGCATGTGCTCGAAAGCCTGAATGAGCCGCGTCATATTTTTTCGCGGTTCCAGCGTATTGACACTGAGAATGTATTTTTGATCTTTGATATGTTCGAGTAATGTTTGAATACTCTCTTGTTGTGGCTCATGCTTTTTGTCGAAGGTTTGCTGCTCACCCACAGAAATTCCAGAAAAATCTTTCGTACTTAACACTCCTTCGTATATCACGCCGATCCGCTCGGAAGGGATGTGAAAACGTTCTTCAATTTCTTTTTTTGTTGTATCGGAAACGGCGATAATATGTGTGGCTTTTTTGATACTCCGCGGAACGAGGACTTTCGTACTCAACCATTGTTGTTCTGGAAACCATTCGGGATGTGTGTAAATAGCGAGATCATGCACGGTCACTATCGATGCTCCTGTATACCATAATGGAAGGGTGTACGCAGGGCTATGAAAAACATCGAGCTTCATCTTTTTTAGAGCACTTCTCCAATGCACCTGTTCCACGAATTTTACCAACCTGTTTCCATGTGAAGGATTCCACGTCATTCTATGATAGTTTGATGTGAGGAAAGTGAGTTGAGTTGTGTCGTATCCCCTCTTAAAAAATAAAAAATAGTCGTTTTGCTGATCAATTTTCGCAAGACTTTTTAACAAAAAAAAGAGGTAGTGCGCAACTCCGGCACCTTCATATTTTTCCGGATTCCATATCTGCCTACAATCGATGCCAATACGCATATTACATTTTTTCTGGAGTTGTCACGCCCATGGTTTCAAGTACCGTACGTAACACTTGTTTTGTAGCTTGCAAGATGTACGCGCGAATTACATTCACTCCCGTATCTTCAATTACACGACATTGAGTATAAAAATTATGGAACGCTTTTGCCACACTGATGGCGTAGAGTGGAAGGAGATGGAGTTCGTAACTTTTTGAAACTTCCTGCATAATCTCCGGTAACTCACTCAATTTTTTTACAAGTTCTTTTTCTGCTTCGTGCGTCATTGTTTTTATTTCACTTCTTTTAAGGCGCGCGAAACGTTTTTTCAACTCCCGTTCAATACTTGCAATCCGCACAAAAGCATATTGAACATAATACACCGGATTCTTTTCTGATTGCTCCTTTGCAAGATTCATGTTGAAATCCAGATGCGTATCCGATGCATACATCAGAAAGAAAAACCGCGCAACATCTGTTCCTACTTCATCGATGACTTCTTCGATAGTGACAAATGTTCCTTTGCGTTTTGACATACGAACCTCTTTCCCGTCTTTAAGGAGCTTTGCCATTTGCATAATCACGATATCGAGTTTTCCAGCTGCTCCAAAAGCTTTGGCAACTGCCTGAAATCGCTTGACATACCCATGATGATCAGCGCCAAGAAAGAGAATTTTGCGATCGTATGTATCAACGATCAATCGCTTACGGAGATACAGAATGTCGGAGAGAAAATAAGTTTGTGCTCCATTCATCTTTACGATCACACGATCTTTATCATCACCGAATTTTTTTGTCGCAAACCAGAACGCTTCATCTTGTTTATACACTAATCCGTCTTTTTCGAGTTGTTGAAGGAAACTTTTGAGATTGATTTTTGTATATAAGGAACTTTCGCGAAACCAATAGTGATATTGAATCCCCATTTTTTCTTTTATCACGCGCTGGATATCGTGAATACTCATTGTGAGTACTTCGTCTCGTATTGTTTCTGCAATTTTGCGAATCGCATCTTCTTGCTCAAGTTGTGCTCGAGTGATTTTTAACTTCAGTTGTCGCGCTATATCGTGAATATATTCTCCTTGATAGAGATGCTCTGGATATTCAACGCTTATGCCTTTACTTTGGAGATATCGCCTTACTACTGACTCAGCTAAGAGATCGATTTGATTACCGATATCGTTAATGTAGTATTCTTTTTTGACTGCATATCCTTGCATTCGCAAAACGTTTGCCAGCGTATCGCCTGCAAAACCGCCGCGAGCATTTGGCAGCGTTAAGGGGCCTGTAGGATTAGCAGAAATAAATTCCACAGTGACTCGTTTGCCACGACCAATTTTACTGGAACCGAAGGTCTTTTTCGCATCAAGTATACGGCCGAGTTCTTGCATGACGATTGCAGTATTGAAATGGAAATTGAGAAATCCTGGCGGAATGAGGGCAACTCTATCACATACGTCTTGCAATGCTGTATTTTTTTGTAAGAGACGCGCGAGTTGTTCGCCAATATGCATCGGCGACATTTTCAGTACTTTACTCAATCGTAAAGCGATATTTGAAGACACATCTCCGTGTTCTTTATGTGTCGGATACGAAAGTTCAATCACCGGCAATGCAAATACCGGCCAAATTTTTTCTTTCTGTAGTTTTTCTATCGCCTCTTCGAGAAATTGTGAAAATATTTCCTTCATATCATCGGTAGTATAGCGAATTATTCTTGTTATGGAAACTCAAATGTAGTAAAGGTACGGCCATCGAATATTGTCTCGTGTGCAATGCGCAAAGCAAAAGAGAAGGAAGACTATACTTTCTCAGCACACTGTGCACTGTCAGTGCTTCGAAAGCTATAGTCTCCCTTCTCTTTTTCCAGCGCATTCGGCGACGGTCCCCTGATGTTCCTCACTGTCTTTTTTTATATCTTCATCTTGAAGCATCAAAGAAAATCGCGTATACTTTTTTTATGCCTACGCTTGCAAAAAATTCGTACGCGCTACACCGATACACGATTGTTGAAACATTTGAAGCAGGAATCTCGCTCCTGGGTCCAGAAGTCAAGGCCGCAAAACTTGGTCAAGTACAACTCAAAAGCAGTTACGTGAGTTTCCGGGACGATGAGGTTTGGCTCATTAACGCCCATATTGGAGTTTACAAACCGGCGGGACACAAATTTGCATCACGATATACTCCAACGCGTCCGCGCAAATTACTTTTGAAGACGCGCGAGATGAATCATCTTCGCGGAAGAATGACTGAGGGCAACTTGACAATTATCCCGCTAAAAATGTATACTAAAGGGGCCTTTGTGAAGTTGGAGATCGCTCTTGCTCGGTCGAAAAAGCAATATGATAAACGTGAGATTCTCAAGAAACGAACAATGCAGCGTGAGATTCAGCAAGCACTCAAAAATAGAATCGCAGGTCGTCCATAGTCGGCATAAGTCCGTAATTTATTCCGTAAAACGTTAAAACGTTCGCAGAAGATTTTGGATCTCAATCGCATATTCGAGTCTTCCATACTCTTCTGGGGATGTTTTATAATCGACAGCTCTTTATGAAGATAACACTGCAAATCGAGTATTGTCCGCTTTCTCGTAAAACGTGCGGGCGTAAAGACACGTGCAAATAACGTTGTCATGCGAATGAAGGAAGGTTTCAGCCGCGCTCTGCGTGCGTTGTCACTTCCAACACTCGCTTCCGTTGCTGCTTAAAAGCGGTAACCATCCGTCTCTCTGACTCCTGATAGGAGAAGTTCGGGTGTCATCATATCAGGATGAATGCAGGAAGTGTCTTGTACCTGTATTGACTCTTTCAAGACTCCAAGGAAGGCATCTTGCTTGATCTCAAAGTCTTCCTGAAGATGCCGATCAAGCTATATTTGTAGAAAGGGTTGTCTCGTAGAGCTGCACAGGGGTGTGATTCCCCTCATCTCCACCAACTTCATAATTTTTTTAATTTTGTACTATTCGTACTCATCGTCACCGTCGGTTCAAAAAAATAAAACCAGACAAAATATTTCCTCGTAATGAAGCAATCCAAGCAACGGAAGTTCTTGTTTTTTCTGAGACTGGTGATCGCCTGGGTGTGATTGCAACGAGTACCGCTATTTTTGAGGCTCGTAAACTCGGTTTGGATCTTGTAGCAGTTTCGCCCAAAGCAACTCCGCCAGTGTGCAAAATGATGGATTTCGGAAAGTTTATTTATCAGCAGGAGAAAAATGAGCGTAAAAGTAAGGCTCGTTCGAAAAAAGTCGAAACCAAAGGCGTCCGACTTTCACTCACTATGGGTCCGCATGATGAAGAAATACGTAGGAAACAGGCGCAAAAATTTCTGGATAATGGAGACCGCGTGCAAATCGAAATGTTTTTGCGCGGCCGCCAAAAGGCTTATATTGCACAAGCAAGAGAAAAATTGAAGCAATTTGGACAATCCTTAGATCGTGAAATTCATGAGGACGGATTCAATGCGCAAGGAGGTTCCCTTTCGTTATCGATTAGCAATAAATAATATGGCCAAACTCAAGACAGTCAAGAGTATTACCAAACGCATCAAGGTTACGAAAAATAAAAAATTTCTTGTCACTCCTGCCGGACAAAGCCATTTTCGTTCCAGGCATTCCGGGAGTTCGAAAATGCACAAACGTAAGTATAAAACTGTTGCTGCGGTTGAAAGAAAGAATATTCACAAAATGCATCCGTACGCTTTGTATTAAACTGCCTGTAAATAATCTTCAGCATGAATTTATTTTGAAAAATATATGTCACGTGTAAAACGAGGTCTCAGTCATTTGAAACGGAGGAAACGACTTCTGCGAACTGCGGAGGGCTTTCAGTTAGGACGCAGGAATACTTTGAAACTTGCCAAAACCGCTGTCCTAAAAGCAGGTGTGCATGCTTACCGTGGCCGCAAACAAAAAAAGCATGTTGCGCGTCGTACCTGGCATGTTGTGATTAATGCGGAGAGCAGAAAACACAATCTGAGTTATAGCCGCTTTATGGATGCTTTAAAGAAAAAAAATATTGCGCTCAACCGTAAAATTCTCGCAAATATTGCTGAACAACATCCCGAGATCTTTGAAAAAATTGTCACCGCAGTTCGATAGTTGAATTTTCACATTTTCCCTCAGCACTTTGAACGCGCACAAAATTATAGCTTTTAAAGGTATGCCTTTGGAAGTGTGTCTGGTACCTTCCCGGTAGCTTTCATCTCTGTAAGAGCCATGAGTATCTGTCCGATGGTAGCCTTTTGCATCATTTTTGGATCAATGTAATCAAAATAATTCAGAAGTCTTTGGTAATTTGTGCTTCTCAATGCAGCTTCAAGTGTTTCTTGAATTTTTCCTAATGGTGTTTTTATACCGCTTACTGGCAAATCGCTTCTCACCCCACGATGCAATAAATCGTCAACAAATCCTTTTTTCTCCCAATAAGCACTCTGCCACGGAGTTTTTAAAATCAACTTTACGTATTCATTCGGGAGATTTTTTCCGAATAATGATGGATTTTTCTGTAACTTTTCAATGTCACCTACAAAACGCTTTGCTTCTGCTTCGATACTCAACATTTGTTGCGCTTTTGCATGTATCTGATCTGGCTTTTGCAACCATTCTGCTGGATTTTCAATCTTTGTTTTAATATCGACACCCATCGGATCGATATGCCGTACCGATGCTGAACTTCCTTTTGGTACATAACTTGCATACACTGTATCTTCTTCTTTCCACAACGTCATATCGATATTACTACCGGTCCAATGTATTTTTGTTACCCCATGTCCGGCTTCTGTTAATGTTATACCTTTCTTCACGAGTGAATCAACTGCTTCAAATCCGATTTCGACGCCTGTATCTTTCTGAATACCCTCAGTCTGGCTGAAAAGTTTTATAAATTCATCGTCTGTACGTTCTTGATGCGCATCTATGAATTTGATTTTCTCTGGGTCAAATGTTCCCTCTGTTTTATATAAATCCAAAAAAGGGTGCTTTGTAAGTAAGGTTGTGAGTCTTAATTCTTGCGTTGGATTCATTGGTCCTCGCGTATCGATATCCAGGCCCTTTGCGATACTTTGAATATGTTCGGGATTAATTCCGGTTTCCTCTGGCTTCAGATCTTTCAATGATTCTTCGATACTTTCCTGAATACTTCGATTTTGTACACCGAAGATCTGCTCGCCAATATTTTCGGTATCGAGCGGAATAGGCTCTTCGAGTTCTTTCCCATCCACAGCCACAATATGTCCAGCTCCTAATGCTTCACCCGTGCCTTCACCGAGTATATGACGCGCATGTAAGTCCAATCCAAGTTCTATTGTCTGATCTCCATTTTTGAGCACCGCGGAACCAAACGATTCAGCACGAGCACCAACACTAAAATTCATTCTTTCTACTTCCCAACCCTGATCTTGTAGTGGCTTCAGGGCTTCTGCTGCGCTTCCAGTAAAAAGTCTCTGCTCTGCTTTTGTAACGAGTGAGTCTTCGTTAAAATCTGGAATTTTCATTTCGACCGGAGTTTTGGTCGTCTGTTTCATCATACCTTCTTGTAGCATATGCAGTGTTGTTTTTTTAACATTATCTACAAAAGCAAGAGCACCGAATTTTCCTTCTTCTGCTCCTTCTGGCGTAATGTGTGTGCTCGCCCGCTCCGCGAGAGGTTGTAAAACTTTATTGTAAAAAGTATCGTAGTTTTGAATACTTAGTTTGTTGCCTTCGATCGAGAACTCAGAAGCTTTCAAACCCTCTTGAATATCAGCTAACCCTCTACCCTCATAGGCCGCAAGAATATTTTGGGAAATGTTAAGAATGCGGCCTGCTTTGAGTGCATCGAGCGTACGAATCTGATTCAATGCATCCTCTGTTATAGGAGTCTTTCCTGCGGTGCTATACACTTCAATATCTCTGGCAATCATACCCTGTCCACCAAGACCATCAAGCGCATCTTCTAAATGTTTGGGACCCTTCCCTCCGAATTCTATCGATATGCTGATCTTCTTTGCTTCATCGACCTTCGCATCATATCCAAACGCTTTCAAAACGGCCTGCCTTTCGAAAAATTTTTCTGGGGTTAATTTTTGATTTACTGCTGGTTCTGGGCTGAATAGAGATGCGGCTTCTGCTTCTTTAACTAGTTGCTCTTCAGTTTCGCCGCCATTCTGTGTTTCTAACTCGGTTCTCATTACGCCTCCTGCAAGCGATCCCGCCGGACCTCTGCCGACTTTCTCTAGACCAGCGAAATCTTCTTCCCTTTCGGCAGGCGGTATTTGTTCTGCTCCGTCCAAATCTTGAACTTCTTTTTTTACTCCCGCTTCTGAGTACGCTTCCGCGAGACTTTTCTCTTGAGTTTGTGTATTCTCAGGACCAACCTGGGATTGCGGCGGAACAGCTTCTGATGGCGCGACTTTCCCTCCTCCAAAAAATTTTTGCAAAATTCCCGGAGCTGCTTGTGCTGTAGTGTCTTGCATTGCTATTTTTTCTGGAGTTAATGGAGCTTGAGATGCACCAGGTTTTTCTGATTGAAGTGCTGCGAGCTCCGCATCTGTCTGTTTTTTACCGAATGCCCACATGACGACTGCTGGCAATGCAGCGCCTACAGCGGCGAATCCGCCGGTGCTTGCGAGTTGAATCGCAGCAGAAACAACTTCCCGCTTCATGCCTTTTCTTCCGAGTTCGCGTTCAAGCGCCTCTGTATTTGTTTTATCGAGAACATAGATATCATCTAACACAGATTCTGCAGTTGACCGCATAAGACTCCACATTTCCATTTTGTTTCGTTCATAGGAATGGACGAAGTTTTCTACCTCCGCAACTTGTGCTTGGGATATCGGAAATTTTGGATCTCCTTTATAGAGGTCCAATAAATCTTTTGCTAAAACATAATCTGTCTCACAGACTCCATTCTTGAATGAGTCCTCTATTACATCTTCACGTACTGGCATTGTGAACGTGTAATGAGGATTGAAAAATTTTCGCTCTTTTAAATACTCCACTTTTGATTCAACGGCTTTACGAGTCTGTGTCTGCTCTACCCAACGATCAACCGCCGACCCGATGCGTTGTCCGAGTGCTCCAAGAAGAGCCATGCGACCCCACACCGCATATTTTCCAGCACCCTGCATAGCATACACAAGTCCGCCGCCAATCACACTACTTGCAACGAGGTTCCCGGCTTCTGCTCCTTTTGCTTTTGCTTCGAGCGCTTTTTTGGAAAAATAACTTCCTGTTGCAAAACCCATAACATAGTTGTTCAGAAAATCAAGCACAACTCGCACTTTTGGTTCGGAAAACCCTTGCGCGCGCTGCGAATTCCCGGCTTCGACACTCTGCAATGTGCCAAGTGCGTTTTGGATCGTGTTTTTTTCTACAGGAGAAAGGTGACCAAAATAAGCTTCCACGGCGTCTTCTAATTTTTCCGACTTCTGCAATTCACTCGTGATGAGTGCAATGATGCTTGATTTAAGCCAGTCGGGATTTTCTTTCATCATCTTCTTCATGGCTTGGTGTTTGACGGCTTCTTGTTCTCGTACACGACGTTCTTTTCCGCCTATCGAATATCCAAGCACTGCAGTGCGAATTGTACCAGTCAGTGTCGGCAAATATAAGCTTCGCAAAACGCTATCCATCGCCATACCCGCAAAATTTACCCGTCCCAGAAAGCTTGCGCCGATTGCTGCGACTGTAATCGGTAATTGCCCTTTGACATTGGTCCACACGCGCTTCCAAAGACTTGCGTCCATCGCTTTCCCTTCCACATCTTGGTGCAAGCGACCGGTTACTTTATTAATTACCTCTGAACGTAACCTTTCATTTTCGCGAAGTTCTTGTACATTTTTAAGAGCAACATCCAATGCGTCCTTCAAAGAACCGTAAACGGTGTCTTGCATATTTTCCAGAAGTTGCTTTCGCTCTTCTTCAAGATCCTGTTGCATTTTTTTATAGTCTTTTTGCGTATCAGGATCCTTTGCTTCTTTGAATGCTTTACGCGCACGTGCTACTTTGCCATCAAGTTCCTCTAGTCGCCCTTGGAATAAAGTCATATCATGTGCTACGTTCTGTCCTACGGATTGAAACAATTCTTTCGGCTGACCTTCTAATACAGTGCGGGCTTCTTGCGCTATTTCTCGTTTTACCTCCTGATCCTCTTCCTGCGCTCGTTCCTTTTCTTCAGGATAAGTTTCGGATGTTGATTGCGTAAAACGTGTTCCCTCTTCCTTTGTTTCTCTTGCTATGTCTTGATCGACTCCTCTATTCAGCTCTGTACTTTCTTCAGATATTTCCCTTTTCTCTCGCAGAATTGATTCTGCATACGCAAGAAACTCGTCAATATCTGTATCTACGAGCGGCTCAAGATTTTCCATTTCAGCTTGATGTTCAGCAACAAAATAAGCATAAAGATCCTGAATCACTGGATTCAATACTGCACTTTCCTCTTTGGTGTCCTTCAGCCAGGGATAATCTTCTCGATGAGCCTCAAACCAATCTATGCAACTTTTCTGAACACTGTATCCTTCGTGCCATATCTCCTGTTGTAATTTTCCTACCGTCTCGTTTAAAGCATTAAAATCTTGACGTTCTTTCTCTGTTAAAAGTCTTCTGGATCTTGCCCTGCCAAGTTCGACAACTTTTGGATCCGCAACTGCTTTATATGTGATGAGTTTCCCAAGTCGACCGTTCCATGCTGGATCGAAAATAGTTTCCTTTACCTCTGCATATACATCCCGAATATTTGTCTCCCATCCAGCCTTGCATTCTGCAATTTTTTTCTCAAATACCTCTTTGAGCGATGCTCTCTGCTCCAGTGTAAGTTTTCTTTGATCTGCAAAAAAGAACGTTCTAAGAAAGGTGGAAAAAATCTTTTCAAACGCCCCTTTATCTCTCTCAGATGTTGTATCGAGATTTTTAAGTTTTGCAGCATGTTCAGCGATATAAGTATCCATCCATCCGGGGACGATGTTGATTGCTTCTTGAATCTGCTCTGCTTCTTGTTCTGGTCCGTGAGGCGCTTGCATCGTTTCTTCTACGACTGGTCCCGACGATATTCTCTCTTCTTCTGGTGTTTTTTGAGCTTTTTCTTGCAGTAGCGGTGTTTCTGCTTCTTCTTTCCGGGTAGACAACAGTACTTCTACTTCATCTAAAAAAGTTTGTGCATCCTCGTCTTTGATCCTATCCAATGCTGTAAGTTCACGGTTGTGGTGCGCTAGAAAATAATCATAGGTATCGCGAAGCGCTGGATCGAGCACAGGTTCAGTCACTGACCGATGCGCAAGCCAGCGATATTTCCCCGCATTCGTTGTAAGCCATGCTAGGAATAATTTTTCCACTCTCCATTGTTCTTGATTTACTTCAGCCTCGAGTTTGTAGGTCGCGTCTTCGAATTTCATGTGTAGCAAATGTCCCTTCATATCTATTTTTCCATTAGCTCTTCTTGCGTTTAGTTCATTATATTTTTGATGCGCGCGTTCATGAGCTTGCATCAATGCTCCAAGTCGACCGTTCCATGCGGAATCGAAAATATTTTCCTTTGTTTCTGTATAAGCTGCATGTATATTCGCTTCCCAACCGGCTTTGTGTTCAGTGAGTTTCTCTTTAAATGCTTCCTGAAATTGTAACCTTTCTTCCTGTTTCAAGGTCCTTGTACCATGGATAGACGCATTCAGAAATTCAGAAAATGCTTGTGCAAATTCTGGGTCTTGCAGTTCGAGATTTTTTAATTGAGCAAAATGTTGGGCAATATACCCCTCCATCGCTACACGACCGGCTTCTATCGCTTGTTGCATTTTTTCTTCCCCGCCATTGTATTCAAAGAATGTTTTGGCTTGTTCTTTTTCCGAGAGTTGATGAAAATTTTCTGGCAACTTTCGTGCAGGTGATATTTCTTGAGTGACTGCCGGTGACTCTGGTGATTGTGAAACTTCAGTTTCCCCTGCTGGTTTAATTCTGCTCTCAAGCCATTGTCGCGCTCGATCCCTTACTGAGATGTGTTCTTCTGTTGCTTTTGCTTTCGGCAGTCGCGCACCAATATTTTCAAGAAACCTATAGAGCATCACTTGCAAACTCTCGGTTTTTCTACTACTCTCTTCGTTCCCTGTTTCTAAGGCATCCTTTCGTGCTGCCGCGAGCAGTTCCTGGAGTCTTTGATAATTCCGCCGGTATCGCTCACGAGCGTATTGCACGGAAGTCGTTGTAGGTTCCTGTGTAAGTTCACTTTCATCAAGAATCATTTGTGCTTCTTCGTATCCTGTTTCAAGTACCGCTTGCAGTCTCTCGCGTTCCATTTTTGCAGATCTACGTATTCCTCCGAGCTTTCTTGCTGATTCCGGCGTATCTTTTACTTCTTCTCGCTCGAACGCACCAGGTAACGTCGCCTTAACAAGTTTATCAGCTAGAGCTTCATATTCCCGCCTTGTATCTCTTACATACCTTCGAGCTTCTGCAGGCTTTTCCGGTATGCGTGCAGCTGCTGACTCTGTCTCCCGCGCTTCCGATGCTTCTCTTTTTTGAGCTTCTTCTTTCTGCGCTTCTATTGCTTGCACCTCTTCTGGCGTTGCCCCTGCTATATTCTCAACAAAGGGTTTCTTTTGTTTCTTCCCCTTGGACCACAATTCTTCTTCCTGATCTTGATCTCGCCACCGTGCTTTTTCTTTTCTTCCTTTTTCTTCTTTCGACTTTCCTTTACGTCCTTTTCTCGGTGCTCCGTAATCTTCGGATTTTTCCAATTCCGCTTCTTCCTGTGATTCCTGTTCCATATCCTCTAGCGAATCTAGCTCTTTGGGATTGCGAGGTTCGTTTGGTTCCATAATTTTATTTTTTTATTTCCTCAAGTATTTTTTGAATTTTTTGTTGCTCTTGATGTTGCTGTATGTTTCGAAGTAGCGCTAAATATTCCTTTCCAAGCTGCATAATAGCTTGTCTATATCGTAAAAAAGCTTGACTCATACGTATCAGCGTCTGAGCAAGTCGTGTTCTCTGCTCTTGAGAAAGTGTTCCGCCTGCCATAGCAACCTAAACTTAAGAAGAAGTTTTTTGAATATTACGCGCTTGCTGCGCACTTTGAACGAAATCTTTACGGAATTCAAGCAAAATTCGTGCGAGGAACGCATCAAAATCAGAAATTTTTTCTTGAAAAAAAGCAAACATTGCTTCACTATCTGCGAGCTTTCCATCTGTCATGCGTTGATTCATTTCCTGTATATCTTTTTTTTGTAAAACTTTGAGGGATTCCAAACCAAGGCGTTTTTCTATCGCTTCGGCAACTTTGATTGTATACGCTTCTTTGACGTCATCAGGCATACTTTCGAGATGCGCTTCGACAAGGAGGTCGTTTATAAAACTTTCTAAAAGTGGTGGAAGCATAGCCATATTTTAATTTTTACATTTTTATTATAGCAATTTTTTAAAAATTTTGCAACCTTTTTCATTCACTGTCAGTTGTCCAAAAAAAATTATTCTTAACTGTCACATTTGATCACATGTCGTTTTCTTTCTCTTTTTTTATATTCTCTAGTGAAAATAAGCGATCCAGCGTTTGAGCCGTGCTACTTCTTCCTCGATATCTGCCCCTTCGTAGATTCCACTATGCGCTCGTTGTCCTTGGTAACTCGCCCGCTTCATATCGAAATGTATATCAAGCAGCGGGCCACGCTCGGTAGTGTGAAGATACACGTGATACCGAGGATAAAAACTTCTTCCTAAGCGCATTACAAAACTATCGTTCAACGTATTCGGATCTCGAAACACGTGATACCCCGCTCGTTGCATGAGTGTTCGTACATTAACCGACAAATTTTGCGGCACTGCGATTTTCATAGTGATAGCGGGAGTAATTTTTTCAAAATTTTTCTTTACAACTGCAGTATATCATAGTACAATCGACAAAGCATGGGCATTGAAACTACATATGGGGGTCGTAGCTCAGTTGGTTAGAGCGCCTGCCTGTCACGCAGGAAGTCGAGGGTTCGAGTCCCTTCGGCCCCGCCATATTGTAAGTTCGAATTTTTCAAATAAAAAATTGCAATAAAAAGTACGGCATTGCCCTTCATGTCAGAAACAAATATGACGTCTTACTTTTTAAGAGCCATAACACCAAACTCAAGTTGATCAGGTTCTGGAGCTTTATGATCCTGCACTGGAATCTAAATAAAAAAATCTACACCGAATGGCGCATCGAGTCTCTCCTCCTCTAAAGAAATATCAGCGGTTATACCCTCCTTTGCGAGTCTTTTATCAAAATGTGTTTGGCAATATTGATTGGTACCGATATAAATGCCGGCTGTGATGAGATGATAGTCTAACACTGGCGTGTGCGGATGACTTCGTTGCATAAAAGTGTATATTTTTTTATTTCAGGGCTTTTAAGCGTTATACTTTTGATCCTCTAATGATTTTTACACTTCCTTTTTCTATTATACTCTCATATTCAATTTGCTTGAATTTTTGTATCACATTAACTATAATAATCATGTTCATGCGATTCTACATGCCATTTATTTGTAACCCTTTAAAATTCTATGCCAGAAAAAAAACAGTATCGGGTTGAGGAATTTATGAGCACAAAAGTCACAACACTTCACGAAGATGCAACGATTGCGGATGCAATTCAAAAGATGCTGCGACACAAAACCAACGGTCTTGTCATTGTAGATAAAAATAAAAAAGTCGTAGGGATCCTTTCGAGCTGGGATATCATTGAATACGTCGTTCCGGATTATTTAGAGGAAGATAAGCACCTCGCGACCTTTGAATCTGGAAAAATGTTTGAAAAGCGTGTCCGCGATATTGCGAATCATTCTATTGCAGAATGTATGACGAGTCGCGTTCACACAATAAAACCCGATCATACGTTGATTGAGGCTGCTACACTTCTCTCTGAATTTCATATCCGGCAACTGCCTGTTGTCGATCAAGACGGCATCCTAATAGGTTATATCAATCGTACCGATATCAAACGGGCTATGGGAGAGGTTTTAGGTCTCACGGAGGATTAATTGTTATTATCTCCTAACACTATCAATATGGAACCGCAATTGAATTTTTTATTTTATGCTACTCTTGGAATTTTCCTGGCGACTTACGTGATTATCATTTCTGAAAAAATACATCGTACGGTTATAGCGCTTGCTGGTGCGCTCCTCATGATCCTGCTCGGTGTGCTGACGCAAGAGCAGGCCATTGAAGGTATAGATTTTAACACACTGGGGTTGCTGATTGGTATGATGATTATTGTCACGATTGCTAAAGATTGTGGGATGTTTCAATACGTTGCGATACTTGCATCGAAAATCGGTCGAGGGAAACCAATCCCTATTTTTATTTTGCTTGGCGGTATTGTTGCACTGTTTTCTGCATTCCTTGATAATGTCACAACCGTACTGCTTCTGTTGCCCGTCACTTTTGTAGTTGCAAATAACTTGAATCTTAACCCTAAGCCTTTTATTGTTGGTACTATTCTTTTATCGAATATCGGCGGAACTGCAACCCTCATTGGTGACCCGCCAAATATTTTGATTGGAAGTGCCGCAGGACTTTCTTTTAATGACTTTCTTATCAATTTAATGCCGATCATCATAGTAATCTTTGTTGTGACTCTTTTTCTCCTCTATCTTTGGTTCCGTAAAACTCTCGTAGCAACAGCAGAGGCGCGAGTTTCGATTACACGTTTCAAACCGCGCGAGGCTATTACGAATGTCCCGCTCCTTATAAAATCTCTCATAGTCATTGGGATCGTGTTACTTGGTTTCTTTACGCACAGTATGATTCACATTGAAGCAGCAACGATCGCTTTAGCCGGCGCTGCTCTGCTTCTCCTACTCACACTTAATGACCCCGAAGAACACCTCCGCAATGTTGAGTGGACGACGATTTTCTTCTTTGTTGGCCTGTTCGTGCTTGTCGCTGGACTTGAACATATTGGTGCCATCCGCATTTTAGCTGAAAGCGTACTGAAAATGACTGGCGGTGATGTCAAAATTTTGACTATCATTATTCTCTGGGGCTCAGGTATATTTTCTGCAATAGTTGATAATATACCTTTTGTCGCAACAATGATTCCTTTGATTCAAGATATCGGCGTTCTTTCGGGTATCAGTATTCTTCCGCTCTGGTGGGCGCTTGCGCTCGGCGCTGACATTGGTGGTAATGCAACTCTCGTAGGTGCTTCAGCTAATGTTATAGTCAGTGGCATTGCAGCTCGTGAAGGTCACAAAATTGGATTCGTCGAATATCTTAAAATTGCCGTGCCTATGACGGTCGTAGCGCTGTTGTTAAGTACGGTTTACGTTTATTTGAGGTACCTTTAGAATTTTCGCGTTCAAACTTGTGCGCCAGATTTAAATGCGAAATAACTTTAGCATTCACTTTCCCGCGATGTATCTCTTTTCGTTTTACTCTCCTCGTATGCCACGAATTTTTTCATCGAATTCTTTTTTTGTCATTTCCCCTTTTGCGTAACGTTCTTTTAAAATCTCTTCGGCGTGGGTATGCGATTGACACTTGCCATTTGTGACTAAAAGTTTCACTACGAGCACTACGAGAAAAATTCCAATCAACCAAACAAATAACATCATAAAGCCGCCGCCAAAACCCCATCCAAAGGTATTGAATCCCATCATACAAAAATTTTTAAGATTTAAGTTTTTCGCAATTGTGTTTATCATAGTTTTTTCTATTATACACAGAAATTTTTTACTCCGCAAATCTAATAGATTGAGAAATCACTCACTTTATGAAATGATAGAGATTTGGCTCGAATCTTTTATTCACATCAACAACAATCACTAAACTACTGTAGAAGGATACCTCAAGGTGCCCCTATTTTTTCTCTTTTAAGCGAAAAAATAACATTCTGCGAGACACTCTCGTGACCGTTGGCTCTGGACTTTGCTATACTCATAAAAGATTAAATTCCATACAAACAAAATTATGCCTCACAAACGTCTCTTCCCTCTTTTTGTTTTAGGTCTTACGTTTATCGGTATCGTGTTTGCAAATGCGGCTTTTGGATGGAAACCAAAAAGCGATCATCCGTGGCCCATGTTCCATGGCAATTATGATCACAGCGGATATGTTGCGGTGAAAGGACCTCGCGATGGAAAACTGCTGTGGAAATTTAAAGCTGGGAGTGGAGAAAAAAATTCAGCCCCACCGAATAGTGCTGCTGTCGCTGCGGATGGAACTATTTTTGTTGGCAGTCCAGAAAAAATTCTTGCGCTCAAAAGTAATGGCAAACTCAAATGGTCTAAAAAATATACCAATGTCCAGGGACCGGCTTTATCAGCTGACGGAAAAATGCTTTATTTCGCCGGCGAGAATGCGCTCTTTGCCTTGCACGCGGATAATGGAAAAAAGCAATGGCAAATCAAAATGAAAGATAAAGCTCTCTTTGGCCCGACTATTGGTCCGGATGAAGTGATTTATCAAGGCAGTTGGGATGGCTATCTGTATGCTGTCAAACCAAACGGAAAACTCAAATGGAAATACAAAACAGATGGCGCACTTTCCTATCCCGCTAGTATTAACAAAGATAATGTTATTTTCTTTGGTGGCGGAGATGCGCACGCTGGGCCGGATAGCAATATTTACGCACTCACCTCAAAAGGAAAACTCAAATGGAAATATGATACAGAACAGACACGTGTAGGTTCACCTGCTATTAATGTGGATGGAGTGCTTTATTTTCCTGCTGCACCTGCACTCTTTGCAATGAAAGCCTCTGGTGAACTGAAATGGAAAATGGGACCAGATACAGGAGGCGGTGATGATGACTCAGATGATAATGGCGACGGTACACCTCCCGGCGGCGACGATGGAGAAGATTTACAGCGTCTCTTTGCCTCAGATGATGTTGCGGGTATCATCACTCCTGCTGTTGCCGCAGATGGAACGATCTATATTGGTAATTCCGATGGCGTTATTTCTGCGGTCAATCCGGATACGCAAACCGTCAAATGGACCTATCAGACCGGCGCTGATCCTGATGAAACCGACAAATTTGGTCTTCCGAGTTTCCCAGTCGTTGATAAAGACGGCGTTGTATACATGGGATCGCTCGATAGATATATGTATGCGATCAATAAAAAAGGTGAACTTGTATGGCGCTATAAAACCGGTGGCGGTATTAGTGAAGCTGCGCCGGCACTCGGCGCCGATGGAACTCTCTATTTTACTTCTGACGATGGCTACCTCTACGCTATCCGCGATAAAAAATAGACTCGCTGCGATGAAGTAGCTTTCGATATGTATTAAGGTTCGTGAGGGAGTTTATAGATATTTTGACGTCTTACTCATGCCGTAAAGCATCCACCGGGTTCAGCCGTGCCGCGCGAAAGGCAGGATAGAGACCCGCAATCGTTCCGATGATGGTCGTGAATCCGATCACACCGAGGGTTAACCAAAGTGGCGGGTCAATGATATTCTGTAGTGGTATATTCTGTTCCTCCAAAAATTGATTGCCGTAAATATTTCCAATCTTTACCATCCCAAACAAAATCCCCACGCCTATCATCCCACCCAAAAATCCGATGAGACTTGCTTCCATAGTGAAGAGGTTGCGAATCGTACTCCTTCGCGCTCCACAGGCGCGCATCACCCCTATTTCCCGCGTGCGTTCATACGTCGCCATCACCATGGTATTAATAATTCCGAGTGATGCGACTGCAAGAGAAATGCCACCTATAGCAGTAAGTATCACTCCGAGTACCGTAAAAATTTTCTGGAGTTCATCCAACATATCCTGTGGGGTAATTGTGCCTAGACCCAAATTTTCAAGCTTTTCAATGTCACTCGCAACGCCTACTACGGTTTGTGTACTGTCAGCGCGGACTATAAGCATCCCGTAACCGCGTTTATCGAGTTCATCCTCCGTAACGATTATCATTGGCCAAGGTTCGTATATTCCCTTTTTTTCCTGTTCCTTTCCCGCTTCTCCATCTGCTTCCCACCAGCGGCGTATCATAATGTCATGCGCCCAGTCCATGGTGATATATATTTCTGGTCCGTCGGTTCCGGGTCCGGACATAAGTACTCCAACAATTTCCGCCTCTATATCATACGTCTTTTTATTCTGTTCTTCCCACCATTCTTTATTATTTCCCTCCTGCGGCGGTTGCGCCAGATCTACGCCATAGCCGGAAAAACCTTCTTCTGTGGTAAAAATAACTTTTTTTCCAATAATATTTGCGATGTTCTTTTCCTCAAAGCCAAATTTTTTTGCGTACCACTGACCTATGATAACTTTGTTCTTTTCTCCTTGTAGAAAATTTCTTCCTGCAACCATAGTTCCGTCGGAGGCTTTGTTTGCGTGATTAGCTTGCAATTGAGCACTAAACTTTTTTTCTGTGCCTTCGAGACGCACGGATTTGAATCCCCGGACATATGTTTGTCCACTCACCGCCACCACATGTGGAATTTTTTCTATCTTTTCAATGATTGTATCGTCCAATTTTATTCCCTCCTCGCCATCACCCATAAACCCACCTCCAAAAGGCCCTTGAACTTCTACATTGCTTGGCGTGACCGTTACCTGGGTCAAAATACCCATTGCATCCAGCTGTTTCATAAATACCGAAGAAGCCGTAACAACAAGCGTCGTGAGTGTGAGCACTGCTACAGCGCCTATAACTACGGCAATGATCGTTAGAAACGAACGCAACTTACGCCGCCAGAGATTACCGAGAGCCATTCGTATGTAGTCAAAAAATTTCATCGTGCTTTTTTTATTTTACCGTCCTGTATGTATATAACGCGGTCAGCCTGATGCGCGATATTCATATCATGAGTAATAATGATAAGGGTGATATTTTTTTCCTCACGAAGTTTTTTGAGGAGCGCAATAATTTCGGTGCTGCGCTTGGAATCCAAGTTGCCCGTCGGTTCATCAGCGATGATAATTTCGGGATTATTCGCAAGAGAACGCGCGATGCTTACACGTTGCCGTTGACCGCCGGAAAGTTCACCGGGTTTATGTTTCATTCGATCACCTAAGCCCACGGCTTCAAGGCATGCCACTGCCTTTTTCTTTCTCGCACGCAACCTCACTTTAGAAAAAATTAGCGGTAACATGACATTTTCCAGCGCAGTGTAATGCGGTTGAAGATTAAAGGTCTGAAACACAAAACCGACTTTTTTGTTGCGATAATGGGAAAGCGCTCTATCCCATGCTCGTGAGATGTCTTCTTTATTGACGAAAATCTTTCCACTACTCGGAGTATCGAGTCCACCGATGATATTCGCAAGCGTGGATTTACCGGATCCCGAAGGTCCCATAATAGCGATAAACTCCCCATCTTTTATCGTAGCTGTGATACCATCAAGTGCATTGAAGTTTTCACTCCCCATGCGGTAAGTTTTGATGATGCTCTGCAGTTCGATCGGCATAAGGTGTTGGAATTTATTTTTCTGGAATAAATTTTTCTAAACAGTCTTTTGAGCAAAATTTATATTCGCGTCCGTTTTTCATTTTGGCAAATGGCGTATAACGCGGATCCAGACGCATACCGCACACTGGATCGCGTACTAGCGTTTGTGGTTCAGGTGGTGCAGTGTGCACACGACCATCTTCGATCCACAATGTCCGATCCGAAATATCCTTAATTCGCTGATCGTGTGAAACAATGATAACGCTCCGATTTTCTTCCTTCGCAATGTTATGGAAAAGCATCATGACTTCGTGTCCGGATCGCGAATCAAGGTTTCCTGTGGGTTCATCTGCAAGAATCATTCTCGGATCGTTCATGAGCGCACGAGCAATGGACACGCGCTGCTGCTGACCGCCCGAAAGCTGCGCCGGAAGCGCATGCATCCGGTTTTCCAAATGAAGTTTTATCAGAAGTTCTCTTGCTTTTTGTTTTGCTACGGCTGATGCCTGTCCTGCCAACTCTCCAACATACTGCACGTTTTCCATACCGCTCAGATTTTGCAAAAGATTAAACGACTGAAAAACAAATCCGATTTCGTGCAAACGTATTTTCGCAAGCTGTTTCCGCGATACTTTTGTAATATCTGTTCCATTGATCGTAATAGAACCGACGGTCGGGGTAAGTAAACCTCCGATCATTGAAAGGAGCGTCGTCTTTCCGGATCCGGAAGGTCCCATAATCAGGAGAATCTCACGCGCTTTTACCTCAAACGAGACATCATCCACAGCTGTGACTGCCGTTTCTCCGGAACCAAAAATCTTTTGTACTTTTTTAACAGAGAGTATTTTCATGTCTTAAAAACAATAGCAGGATCAATACCGGCAATACGCCGAATTGGAATAAAAGCCGAAAAAAGGATCATGAGTAAGGTAATGCCAAAAACCATGATGATATCGGACCAAATAATAGACGTTACGAAACTTGGTTCGATATAACCAACAATGTATGCCATCGCGAACGTTAATCCTACTCCAAACACGGAACCGACGGTTCCGGCGATACCGCTTTGCGTAAAAATAATTCTGTAGAGATGACGGTTTCTCGCACCTATTGCTTTCAATATTCCATATTCGCGACTTTTTTCGATCGTTGCTGTGTAGATCGTGAGACTCATAACAGTCATACCAACAATAAATCCGATCACGACGAGTACTTGAATAATAGGCACAAAGGCCTCCATGATCTGTTTGCGGTTGTTGTCGGCAAAAGTGGATTTAGTGAGGACATCAACTTCAGGGAGTGTTTCTTCTAAACGCTCTGTCACATTTTTTTTATCAACGTCTTGAGCAAACGATACCAACGCGTAATTTGTCAAATTCGTCATCTGCATAAATTCGCGCGCATTCTCTATTCGCATAAACGCATACTGAAATGTTATAACATTTCCGCCGCTACTGATACCGCTGATGCGAAACTTTTTGCCGATAATATCCAGTCCATCGCCGACCTTGACGCGGAGTTTTTTCGCCATGGCTCTATCAATGATAATTTCGTCCTCCTCTGGCGCTGATCCTTCAACGATTTCCAATGGGCCACCCGCGCCGGTTGCGGTATTGTATCCAATCATAATCATCATGGCCTCTACGCCATTTTTTTCCACTGGCAATCGCCTGCCAATCAGCGGATCAACTCGCGCCACACCTTCAACTTTCTTCATCTGGTCGAGAAGTGCTTCCGGAAAGAGTGATGTGGAATGGAACATGTCTGATGCGCCGTTTTGCAACACCCAAACATCCGCATCGACTTCTTCAACATACCGGCCGAGTTTTTCGTTCCATCCGCGATATAACGCGAGGATGATGAGAATAAGCATGACAGAAAAAGCCACGCCGCCGACGCTGATGAGGAAACGAAGTTTTTCGTGCAACAAATTTTTTCTCGCTAGAGAAAGCATATCAATAGTATATCACAATCTCTTACACACGCATTGACCGAAGCATGTTGCGTCATTCGAAGTGCATCAAACTCACCAATCGCGACAGCAAGCGAGTAATTGCGAGACTCGCTTTCGTACAACAGGATGTAAAGAGAACAATGCAAGAAGAATGAACACAAGCCACAAAACTACAAGTATGATGAAATCGCGTAAGCCCATGATCGACCAACGAGCTAAGCTATAACCGCCAATACTCAACGTGATAAGAATAGGAAAACGAAACACATGATATTGTGCTGGTATAGTTCGCAGAAGCAAGTAATAGAATCCGGCCACACTTTCACCGATCAGTATCGTCATCAATATTTGATCCTGTAGGAAAGCGCTGCTCAAAATTTTATCACTGACGAGCAGAATAAGCCACGTCAAAAAAATACTGCCGCAGACCGTACAAAATTTCCATGGAATAAATCTTTTTATGAGTGAGAGAAAAACGAATAATACAGATGGGATAACAATGAGCCAAAAAAAAGGATCGCTCTTCATAGAATAAGTTCGGTAATCAAAGCAGCACTCAGTAAAAGAAGCAGTGTGATGGTGACCCCTTGATACGGCAGGGTTTTATTCTTACGCCTTTGACTTACGCTCAGACTGAATTTTGGAGCCACGAGTAATAATACAACTCCGAGAATACCCCCAACGAGAAAATGACTCAGAATATACGTTCGATTCAAGATCGATCCATATTCCCCACCCCAGTGAAGATAATAGGAAAAATATCCTGGCATCAAACTCTTGATGGGTAATACGGTCGTCAAGAAAGATATGACGAGAAAGAGTGCACTTTTATATGGAAGCTTCCATTTTACGATCCTTGCGACCCATAATCCTAGCGCTGTTGCGAAGGCGCCAATGAATATCCCGATACTGAATGTGTTGATACCGAGCCACATGGCCCCCACCGCGGTCGCACCGGCAGCGAGCGTGCAGAGTGGACAATGTGCTAACACAACAATTGGAAAGATGAAGATGATCGTCAGAATTAACGATATACACCATACATACGTTCTATACGATTTCTTTTTATTCGTTGTCATTTAGTTTCAATGTGATGCGGTTCGAAATACACGCGTCCATTCCTTTACCATTCTGTATAGGTTGACCATTGATTATCTTTGGAAAGTTGATCAATCTTGAAAGCGCCTTGTTTCTTTCCTGGCATTCCTGGAGAACCCGCAGGCATATCTGGCAATGCAATACCTGCGATAGCTGATTTTTCTGTCACAAGTTTTTCGATAACTTCTGCAGGCACATGACCTTCAACAAAATAGTCACCGACTTTCAAAGTGTGGCAACTTTGTTCTTCAGGAGGAATATTATATTGATTTTTGATTGCTGCGAGATCTGAATCTTTCGTCTGATTTTTTACTTCGATCTGCATACCCTTTTTTTGCAAGTATTTGACGTAGTTTTCACAGCAGCCGCACGTGAGAGATTTATACAATACCCCTTTTACGCCCGCGAGTTTACTGGGCGTTTGTGGATTGTCAGCACCAGAGCGATCGCTGAGAAAAAATCCTGCTGCCACGAGCAATCCTATCAAGACAACAGCTGACAATCCGTATCGTTGTTTTGTATTCATAATGAATTTTATAATTATGAGATGATTTGTTTCCAAATCAACGGCAAAGCCCATAGAAAGCCGACTGTCGCGATGATCATAAATGAGAGCATCAAACCAAACACGAAGGCGATTCGTGGTGGTATGTGATTGAGTATTTCGTCCAAGGAAAATATTGTGGCTGTACTTGTGCTTCTTTCCACACGACTTCCAACTTGCGTATGAGATGCTGGAGGCGATGCGTCTTCCTGTTCGGATTCATCGAAATCAGGGTCATGGAGGTTCTGCAAATTTTCTTTGAGATTGTGTTGATTCATATGCATCTACAATTAAAATGATTAAAGTTGCGCGCTGATTTGTGCGAATCCCAAAAAGATGAGGGTGAACACGAGCGTCAGTATTACAGGGGTCAGACGCAAGAAAATGTTCTTTCCCTTCATCGTAAATGTTTTGAGCGTAAGTGAATTGGTCACTACTGAAACTGAACTTAAAGCCATCGCAAGTCCCGCAAGTTCTGGGCGTAGCATTACTCCAAGACTTACAAAAACTCCGGCTGCGATCGGAATCCCAACAACATTATAGAAGAGCGCGAAGAAAAGATTTTCTTTGATTTTTGCTATGGTTGTGCGGCTCAAGCGCAGCGCGTTCACTACATCATTCAGATCATTTTTAATAATCACAACACCGCCAGTTTCCATAGCAATATCCGTTCCGCTGCCCATCGCGATTCCGACATCAGCTTGTGCAAGCGCTGGGCTATCATTAATACCGTCACCGACCATCGCAACACGTTTCCCTTGCTTCTGAAATTTTTGTACTTCTGCTGCTTTATCCTGCGGCAGCACTTCTGCTAAAACATTCTGAATCCCCGCTTGCTTCCCGATAGCGTTCGCTGTGCGCTGATTATCACCGGTAATCATATACACTTCCAGTTTCATATCTTGTAATTTGCGTACTGCTTCTGGTGTTGTTTCCTTGAGGGTATCTGCTACGGCGATCATTCCCACGATATGTTCTTGAGTTGCTAATATCATTGCTGTTTTACCCGCTGCTTCGAGGCGTTGCAGTTGCTCTTCGAAAGGCGTGAGGTCATGCCCTTCTCGTTGTATAAGTTTTCGATTTCCGAGGTGATATTCTTTTTCATTGATGTGACCTATCACCCCGTGCCCGGGAATCGCTTGGAATTTCTTTACTTCCATAATATCCATGCCTTTTTCTTTTGCATAACCGTAAATACTTTCGGCTAAAGAATGTTCAGACGATTGCTCAAGACTGCCTGCTATTTTCAATACTTCATTTTCGGTATACTTGCCGTACGGGAGAATGTCAGTGACTTCGGGTTTGCCTTTTGTGAGTGTCCCGGTTTTATCAAATATTACGGCTTGAAGTTTTGACAGCGCTTCGAGCGGCTCACCTCCTTTAATGAGAATGCCATTTTCTGCTCCTTTTCCTGTACCTACCATGACTGCTGTCGGTGTCCCGAGTCCAAGAGCACAAGGACATGCAATCACAATGACGGATACAAAAGCTAACAAAGAAGCAAGGAAACTCGCTCCTACGAAGACGTACCACACAACAAATGTCAGCACCGCAATAACGATGACCGCGGGTACAAACCACGCTGAAATGCGATCAGCATAGGCTTGAATCGGTGCTTTTGATCCTTGCGCATCTTCAATGAGCCGAATAATCTGAGCGAGAGCGGTCTCTGCACCGACCTTGGTTGCGCGAAATTCAAAACTGCCGTTTTTATTCATAGTTGCGCCGAAGACCGTATCTCCTGCAACTTTTTCGACAGGCATACTTTCGCCGGTGAGCATGGATTCATCCACAGCGGATGCTCCACTGATCACAATCCCATCCACAGGAATTTTTTCTCCCGGACGCACTAAAACAATATCGCCTGCTACTACTTCATCTACGTTGATTTCTACAATTTCAGTACCGCGTTTCACTCGTGCGGTTTTGGCTTTCAAGCCCATAAGCTTCCTGATAGCGTCACTTGTTTTTCCTTTCGCGCGCGCTTCGAGCCATTTACCCATCAACACAAAGGTGATCAAGAAGGCACTGATTTCAAAATACAAATCCGGTATCTTACTCCCCATGGGCGCGAAGATAGAACCCGTCGTCACGACGTAGCGTACCAACTCATAGAAACTGTAAACGTAAGCGGTTGTTGTGCCAATCGCGATGAGACTATCCATGTTAAAGGTTTTCATCCGCAGACTCGACCACATGCCTCTATAGAATCCAGCGCCTAAAATGAATTGCACTGGAGTGGATAACAGCAATGAAATAAATCCCATGCGCGGCAGAAATACTTCGCGCAGCGGCAGACGGAATATGAAATCTGAGAGCATGAAATACAAGAGTGGGATACTCAAGATGAGACCGATCACAAATTTCTTTTTGTATACTTGAATTTCAGCAAGACGTTTTCTTTGTGCGAATTCATGATCTTTTGCATCTACAATTTCTGCGCGATACCCTGCTTTTGTTACAGAAGCTTTCAATCGTTCTACATTTGTTTGATTCGGATCAAATACGACTCGCGCTTTTTCTGCGCCGTAATTGACATTCGCTTCTTTGACACCCGACACCTTGTACAAGGAACGCTCAATCAACGCTGCACAGCTTGCGCAATGCATGCCAAAAATATTCAAATTGACACGTTGTACTCCTGGCGTGTTTGCTTGATGACTCGCTGTGTGTGTTTTTTCATCTGATACCATAATCATAGAATGGTGATTAAGAAGAAAGGGGTTGTGTGTCTTTCACTTTTGCCTGATAACCTAAATCAGCAATGGCTTGTATAACAGCTTGTGCGTTTAATGATTGATCGCTGTCTACACGACATTCGCCTTCCTGATACGATGTTTTGACATTTTTTATTCCGGGTAATTCTTCTAAAGTGAGGTTGATTATTTTTTCGCACGAGTTGCAATGCATACCGGTAATCATAAATGTAGTTTCCATAAAATTGTTTGTAAGAAAATTAAGCAGCTGGAAGCACAGTGAAACTGCCACGATACATACCCATGGAACAACTGAACGCTATTTCTCCCGGTTCAGTAGGGGTGAATTCAAATAGGTTGATTCCTGGTTGAAGTAATTTTTGAATACCGAGCTTGCGTGAGACTAAGACTGACGCGCATCCATAGGCATTCGTACCGTCAACTTCCCATCGAACTTTTGTTCCAGCGCGTACCGTTAAGCGACTTGGCGAATACCCTGATGCAGCCACATTCATCTTCACTACTTGCACGTCTTGTGATCCTCCTTGTGTAGTTCCTTCCGCTAACGCGGCTGCTGGCGCTGGAGTTTCGGCTGATGCAGAAGATGGCACATTTCCAAAAGACAGTGGGTATCCCATGAGATTGAGGCTATTTTGTATATTCCACACACCTAATACAATCACAAGAGCGCCAGAAAATTGAAAGAAGAGTTTTCCGGCTTTTCCTTTCAGTGAGCCTGAAGCCCAACCCAATGCTAATAATGAAGGGGCGGTACCAAGAGCAAATGCGAAAAGCGTCAGGGCGCTGCTACTGAAACTGCCTGTTGTCAAAGCATACAATTGTAATGCCTGCGTAAATCCACACGGCAGAAAGAAAGTTCCAGCACCCAAGAGAAAGGGCATGAAGGGGTGATTCTTTGATTCTGCATCCATAATGCGATGTGACAGTCCTTTAGGCATCCGAGGTAAGAAGCGCTTGAGCCACGCGGGTGCGATATGCAACATTTCCATTCCCATCACAAGCATGTAAAGAGCAGCAAGGAGAATCAGGAAACCAGTGACAACTGGCGAAGGAGTGATTGCTTGACCTACTACGCCTAAAAGTCCACCAAAAAATCCATAACCTAATACTCGGCCAGTAACAAACATGATAACTGGTCGCATACGAGCAAGACGTGTTGCTCCTTGATAACGTTGGTTAAACCGTGACACAGCCGATAACATCAGGCCTCCAGCAACGGCAATGCATGAAGAAGCCGCAGCGACGAGACCAATCACAAACACGGTTCCGAAATTCAGTTTGTCAGTAAATGATATATTTGTTTGAAACAAACCTAATCGAGATAAGAGGTAGCCTATAAAAAACACCGCAGCAAACAAACCTACGAGTCGTCCGAGTGATGGACGACCTTCTAGAATACCTTGCGGTACACTTTGTGTTCGATCTATTTTTCCTTTGCCTCGTTCATAGGCATGCACTCGGTATTTCTCGTTTCCCAGTAATGTTTGGAGTTGATCTATGGATGGCAGAGGACCGCCGTCAGATACAAGGCGCGCTCGGCCAGTTGCAGCATTTACTGTTACTTTTTGTACCCCCGGTAATTTTTTCCACTGTCGTTCGATGAGCACTTCACAGCTATGACACGTCATGCCTTCGATTCGAACATAACCTTGATTTGCAGGAATGTATTGGAGCGGATCGTTGTGTGATATATGTTCGGAACGTTTTTCACTCGCAACGTGCACTTGATTTCCATAGGTTTCTGCTGACATCGGTCGTTCTTCCAGATGGAAACCGTGTGGCACCAGCTTGATGCGCAACTTCTTTACGTCTACAGATTCGCTTGTAATGATCCGCACGAGTCGTTTGTGCAAGTTCACATCGAGTTTCTCGACTGCTATTGATGATTGAATAATTTTTTTGATTTCTTCTGCGCGTTTTTCGTTCGTCAGAGCGCTCACAAAAAATTTTGATATGTACCATTCAGGATTTTCATTCATATTTTTGCCAATTAAAAAACCTAACAACGCAAGCATATGCCCAAAAAATCTTTTGGACAATTATAAACGTATTAGGCGTCGATTTTTGGCTGAATGATACCCTGCGCAAAAAAGAATGTGAAAAAATTGTAAAGTCCAACGTCTGGATGAAAACGATCGTATTGGCGAAAATAATAGAGAAACCGTTGTATACTTCTTGATGCGAAGATTGTAAGTTTCTGTCCAAGGTAGAAACCAATCAAGACAAACATGAGTAACATCGAAGATGTGTTCATGATGCCAACAAACGTATTGGTCCAATTATTCAGGTGCTCAAAAATAGACATGATGCACGTTTTGGATACGAATATATCGCAGCTTGACATAGTCGTATGATGAGTCGTTGTCATATCTTCTGACATTGCGTTGGCTAGCGCTGTTCGACATACGAACATTCCTAAAAAACTCACTAACACAACTATCGTGAGTAATATTTCGCTGAAATATTTGCCAAAAGTATGATGTGGCATCATTATATTTGCTTTCATCTTTTTCTACTATACCAAAGAGAAATACTTCTTGCAATTATTCTCTTTCCGTATCGCATCTTTTTTGCCTCGTAAACTTTCTGAGCAACCTAAATATCTTTATTCAAGTTCTACACTTGGATCTGCGACACATAAATTATCTTTACATTTTGGAACCGCGCCCCAGAGACAATCTATCACTATTCCCTCGGGTTCTTTGTAATATTTTTTATTTATTACACTGCACCCTCCGGGCATTAACACACAATCAGAATCTTGTTTGCAATAATACATTGGATCATATTCACTAGACGTTGTTTTTTTTGTTTGATATTCAAGAAAAATAAAAATTCCCAGTAGTAGCAGAATGAATATAATAATTGGCGCACTGAAGTATAAGACGCGTGAAAGAATTTTATCATTTCTACTCTTTGTTTTATTTTTTTTCATACACAAATTTTAATAAATGATCCTGCCTGCGAACGCAGGAAATTTTCAATTTAAAACTGATAATCCTTTACTATTTTTTTTAGATAATTATGAACCCTCTTTTGGCTAGGTTTATCTTTCAGAAAAATGATCTTCTGAACAGGAATTTCAGTCATGGAAACCAATTGACCTAAAAATAAGCGATCATTAAAATCTCCTCCAAATTTCTTGTTTGCCAACTGAATCACTTGTTTCAGATTTACATGTTTTTCTTTCAATAAGAAATACCAATCGATGTAATCTTTGTATGATAAACGTTTTCCAATAGCAAACGCTTTCATCGCCGCAATTTCTAATGTGCTCGCCATTGGTATATTTTTGTATTTTACTAATTGCTGCACTATCGGGTACTCATATTGAAAAAAGGTTATTTTTACTTCATTAATGAAAACGTTTAACTGTTCTGGAGATCGGTAGGTAACATGAAAAGATGAGTCTGTAAAAATTTGTTTCACTCTTGAGAGTAAATTCTTTGGTAATGATTCTCTCGTAAAAAAATCAAAGTCGACCGATAGGCGATGGCCAATCTGCAGAGCCAAAGCTGTCCCGCCGACCAAGTAAAAATTTTTGAATCTACGAAATTTCGGAAATAAATCTGACGCTTTTTTAGTGAGTGCGCTATCGTACATAACGGAATTTTTTTATGTCAAAAACCACTCGGGCCAAATTTTTGGATTCGGGGTGTAATTCTGAAGCTAAACGTTTCTCGAGTGTCTTCCTAATCGTTTTTTTTCCATAGGTATCTATGATCCATCGCCAATGAGCGAGTGTCCCTTCATTTATGGTATTGAGGATAATATCATCTTTATCGCTTGTCACATCAAGGTCCTTCCATCTGAACGACCAAAGTAATGGCTTAAACATTTTTGGTAGCTGCCCTTTGTATCTTTTGCTCATAAAATATTATACCATTTCTTTTATCTCCTAACAGTATGGCAAAGTTTCATCTGGCAGGGGAGGAAGGAATTGAACCTTCGTCACCGGTTTTGGAGACCGGCATTCTACCGCTGAAATACTCCCCCATCGCAGTCATGTATAGACTCTATTGCTGAAAAATGAATATTCCTGCGCCAAAACTCGGAGAAAACTCAAATTTTACTTTGTCTCCTTATGAACCGTGTGCTCCTGACAATGCTTGCAGTGTTTTTTGAATTGCAATCTTCCTGCGGCTTGGAGTTTACGTTTATTTTTTATGCTCGTATAATTTTTTCTTTTGCACTCGCTACATTCGAAATAAATAAGATTATCTTGTGACATAAAAATCATCAGAAATAATAATTTGAACTGATACCACCTTTTTACCTTACTTTATCAAAAATTCTTGCGTTTGAATAGACCGACTATCGAAAATCTATTTTTTGAATTGGAATGAAGTATCAACTCATCCAGCTGCTGCATAGAGAGTTTCTAAAAGAGAGCTCGCCGCAAAGCTGCCTTGGCAAGAATAGTAGTGCTGTCGAAAAGTGGTACATGGATATCGCTTTGGTGAATTGCCAATGGAAGTTCGGTACAGCCAAGAATAATAGCTTCTGCACCCTGTTTACGGAGATCCTCGACAATAATTTTGAGATTTTTTTCATCCTCTTCGCCTTGCACACCTGACATAACATGTACAATCACTTCATCGAGCATTTTCTGTTGTGCTTCGGTAACTAATAAAGTTCGTATACCCAACTTTTCCAGTGCCTTCTGATAAATACCGACATGTTTCGTTGTGTGTGAGGTTAAGAGTCCAACAATGGTGTATCTTGTTTCTTGTACTAACCGAGTTGTTTCATCAATGATGCTGATAATGGGGATACGCACCGCTTGCTGCATGTCGTTATAAAAGTAATGTACGGTATTACACGCAATAATAATAAAATCGCTGCCGGATTGTTCCAATTTTTTGACACCGGCAATAAGTTGTTTTTTGACAAGCTTTGGATCGACAATCCCAGTCTCATCAAAACCAAAGAGTGTAATATTATAAAGAAACATCGGTGGAAAATCAGTATCCTGTTCAGCATGGTAATCTCTTTGAGCAATTTCAATCAGCCGATAGTAAAGGTTAGCGCTGGCTAAGGGGCCCATACCACCGAGAATGCCGATCATTTTTTTTGTGGATTGTGTGATCATGTCGAATACAAATAGTTTGCTGAGGTTGAGAAAAGAAAAGTAAAAAAGACAGATGGGAGGCAAGATGCGTGACTTACCTCCCATTTAAGAGCAACACTACAGATAGTGCCATTTTCCATCTAGATCATAGAGTATGACCTGGAGTTGGAAATCCGGGAGAGCTTTTTTGACAATCCTTAGTAGTTTCTCCTGCTGATCCTGATAAAATTCCGGCAGGATGTTAATGCCGGATTGAAAACCAAATTGTTGCTTCACTAAGCTCAGACCGGCATCGAGCAAGACACAACTTGGTTTTCCCTTGCCGTTCGTCAGAGCAGCACCGGAACAGTACCACACAGTTCCTTGGAGTTCGGCTCGTCTTTTCTTGCTCGGGATATTTTTGAGTTGCTCAAGAATTTGCAACCCCTGGGACTCGACCTCCGATTCTCTGATCGTATAATGAGGCCTACAATCACCGAGTGAAATGACTGGCATGTCAACCTCATATACTGAGACATTGCTAATGTCATGAACATCGTCGATGAATAACATTGTTTTGTCCCCATTATGGGCAAGTTCTTTGGCAATTTCCCATCCAACTTTCGCCCATTGTGTTGGACCTTTTGCGCAATAATAATGACCGGCTTCTAAAATTCTCCGCATTAAATTTTCTCCTATGATGATGCGAATTGGCAAAGAACAAGGAACGTTTTTTGATTGTTGGATTTTCCATACGAAAATCCTCATCTCCGTCGCTCAAAATAGGAAGTTATATTTCTACGATGGAGATGTTTTTATACTTATCTAGTATAAGGTATGTTTTTCGTTTGTCAATGAATCCCTATCTAGGCAAACCTGCCAGCTTTCCGAATTTCAAACCTCGCTTGATAACATTCACTTCGGTCTGTTGAATGTCCAAAGCTTTTTTCAAATACTCAATAGCTTTTTTGGTATCGAGGGTATCTTGGCAAGTATAGACGTCAATACTCACAAATCGCCTGGCAGCAAAAGTGTGAATACTGATGTGGCTTTCGGCAATTATCACAAACCCTGATACACCACCAGGATCTTTTTTGTCATTACTCTCGCAAGGAATCACATAAGGTGTGATGATTTTACGCATACCAAGGATTCCTGGAAGATCATCTAAAATTTTAAAAACCAGACGAACATCATTAAGTTTATGCTCACTGGCTTGGTATCCATCAAGCGTGAGATGGACACCAAAATGCTTAAATGATTTTTTTGAAGTGGTAGTAGTCATGTATTTGAAATAAAAATTAAATAATGTATGAGACAATAAAAGTATTGTAACAAATTTCGTCCAGAAAACAACAATGCCTCACATCTATATCCCGGACATGAGGCATTGAAAAATACAAAACACCAAAGATCCTTTACCGCAACGCACAGTGCGGTTTTTTTCATATTACATCTCCTCAAGTACTTCGATACCGAGGAGGTTGAGACCGTTGCGGAGAATCATCTGGCAGGCCTGAATCAGTCGAAGCCGAGTCGTGCGGGCTGGCTCGTTAGCTTTCAACACAGGCAATTGATGGTAGAGCATGTTGGCGGTGTGAGCCAACCCGATAAGGAAATTGGCTAAGAACGAAGGATCAAGATTTTCCGCGGAGCGCACTATCGCAGCGGGGTATTCGAGCATCCTCATGAGAAGCTGCCATTCACATTCTTCGGTGATATTCAGATCTTTCAAAGAACTTGTTTCGCTAGCGTTGCCGGCCTTACGTCGTATACT
Organism: Candidatus Kerfeldbacteria bacterium RIFCSPLOWO2_02_FULL_42_19; assembly: GCA_001818315.1. GTDB lineage: Bacteria > Patescibacteriota > Patescibacteriia > HO2-48-17 > HO2-48-17 > WO2-43-9. The sequence goes on along the minus strand of MHKF01000001.1, from coordinate 10,799 downwards.
CGCCATTCGAGCATAGGCATACTGAACGTAAGGTCCCGTTTTTCCTTCAAAGGATAAGGATTCCTTCGGGTTAAAATGGATTGGCGACGTCCGACACACGAGCAGAATGTAAAACTTGAGTGCCGCTAAAGCAATAATTTTGCTCCTCCGGATCACTTCAGCATCGTCAAAAGTACCTTGTTCATACCTTTCGTGGATCGCCTGCTCTGCCAAAGTAGTCAGCTGTTGAATAAGTTCATCCGCATCCACTACGGTACCTTCACGTGATTTCATTTTCCCCTCTGGCAGGTACACCATGCCATAGGAAAGGTGAAACATGTTCTCTGCCTGCACAAAACCCAGGAGTTTACAGACCGCAAACACCTGCTGCATATACAGATCCTGTTCAGATCCTATGCAGTAAATTGAATGCGTCAATTTGTGTTCTCGAAATTTCACATCTGCAAGATTGATATCTTGGGTGATATACAATCCCGTTCCATCTGCACGCAGCAAGGCCTTATCCGTTGGAAATTTCTTGGAATCCACTCGAGTGAGCGGTGCCATAATTGCTCCGTTGTCTGCCTTATAGAACACACCACGTGCTAAACCTTCCAGAATCATTTCCTTACCACCAGTGTAGATTTGACTTTCATAATAGTGTTGATCGAAGTCTACATCTAGGTTACGATAAGTTTCCTCAAACCCAGTAAACACCCAACAGTTCATCTTTTCCCACAAAGTCCGCACTTCCGAATTACCTGCCTCCCATTGCCTCAGCATGTTCTGCGCTTCACTGAGTAGTTGCGACTCCTTCATGAATTGTTTTTCGATTTCGTCCTTCGTTTTGTCATCAACTACATCATAGTTGATACCTTTATCTTTGAACCACTGTTGTTGTTCCTCTCGATATTTTATCTCGAAAAGAACATAGTACCTCCCTACCAACTTATCGCCTTTGATACTTGCAGAAGGGGTCTCCTCATTCCCCCATCGCTGATATGCGAGCATCGACTTCATGATGTGGATACCGCGGTCGTTAATGATATCGCTTTTGACAACCGTGGCACCGAGTTCTCTGATGAGAGCAGCAACACTCCAACCTATCAGAGCATTTCGAACGTGACCAAGATGAAGTGGCTTATTGGTATTCGGACTGACGTATTCCATCATGACCCGATCACCTTGGCGCATATCAGATGCACCAAAAACTTTCTTTTGATCGAGAATCTCACCTAACAATGATTGCGCGAACGCATTTCTAGCAAACTTGAAGTTTACATATCCGCCGTCCGTCCGAACAGACTCCAAGTATTCGACTGCACTCATCGGAAAATTCTCTGCAATCTGTTGAGCGATCTTTTCTGGAGCCTGTTTCAGTATTTTTGCAAGCGGAAAACATACAAAAGCAATGTCTCCCATTTTTGAATTCGGCGGTCTACTAAAGGAGAGATTTTCCTGACTCAATTGTGAAGGGTTAAGAGCAGCAGCTGTGCACACTCCTTTCTGTAGTTGTTCGAGAATGTTTTTGAAAAACGCCACCTGCTCTGTTTCTGAAGAGTATTTTATACTATCAAGCATAGCGCCCTGCCTTTCTGTTTATAGTAAGCAATCTATTGACAAAGAGCCTATTTCGAAGCTCTATATTATCATTTCCATTATGCCATGTCAAAAAAGTCTTAAAATGGAAGACGCGAAGTTCTATAGGACTTCGCGTCGAAATTGAAGGCCGCTGTGTTATTTCTGACTACCACGTGACATCAGGTCATATTAAATTTCATCACGCAGCAGTGGCAGTGTCATGCAGCGCGGTCCCCCACGGGCCTTACCCAACTCTGTACCAATAATAGCGTACACAACTTTTCCAGCTTCTGGTTTGACTCTCTTGGCATCAGCGAGACTCTGAATCGAATGGATACGATAACCCTGTGCACTCAACGCCTCGAGTGTCCGCCTGTTTCGGATGTATTTCACGATTTGTCCAGGTCGTATAGCAAGAGCATTCGTTGCGTCCGCCCATTGTTCTTGATCTGCAATGAGACTATCCCCATCGCCACCACCGCACAACACTGACTGTAATTGTGTCCCATATTTCCCAATGACATTCGGTAAATCATTATCAGTCAATCCGGGTTCTTCTGATTGATGGTATACCTGAAGCCTCAGCGGCTCCAGTCCTAATCGCTGCGAACCAAAAATAACAGGCGCATACACTAGGCACTCATTGTGACTGATAACGGTAAAGACGGTATCCAGGTGCATATGTTCACGCCTATCGGTGAGTGGCACAACAATAACTGTCTTTATTCCACTTTTCATCAGCATGTATGCTGATTTTTTCATAGTTGCTTCACTGCTGCGATGACCGTACCCGAGGATAACAATATCTTTACTCACCACACAGATATCTCCGCCTTCCAATAGAGCACCTGCCTCCTGGTCGTTTTTTTCAACCTTCACTCCTTGAAAGATCGGGTGATGATTGACAATATGCTTAAATAGCAGTGCCTCACGAAATCTGACTTGAAATTTTGGTGAGCAGCATAGGATTCTGTCACCAACTACAGCACCAATGTCCCGCTGAAACATGAGATTAGGGAGTGGAGGCAACATGCCAGTTTCGCCAATGAGAATGCCACTCAGTACCTGAGGATTGTTTCTTATGAGTACAGAAATGCTGCGTCTCTCAATCTGGAGACTCTCCAGACAAGCTGCTTTTAAATTATCATCGCACAAGCTCTCCGAAAGCATGCGCTTGAAGTTCAATACCTCGACACCGTTTTGAACAAGAATGGTTTGAAAGATCTTCATTTGTTCTTCGGCTTCGGGAACAGAAAGTATATCTTCAATAAGATATCGCTCTCGCTCGCTGGGAGGTACCTGTTCGTGTTCTAGACCTGGTATATGCATCAGGACACGGCGAAGTTCGCCGGTTTCTGACGAGACTCGAATAGCCTTGAATCTGCTATCAACTCTCGTATTTTTTTCACGAACATCTGTTTCCATCAACACTCTCCTTTTTCAAGAAGTGTGGCGTAAGCCACGATTAATAACAAAGTACAAAACCTTATGCAACGTATTGGTAGTATAAGACAGATCGATGACTTTTGACAAGCGATCGTCGGTTTTCCACTTCCTGTAACGAAAAATGAAAATTTCGTGACAGAATCGCTAAATAAATTTTGAGGTTTATATGGAATATAAGCCGAAAAATTTTGAAGCGATTCTGGCCGAAATGCTACGGTTGCAACAGAAATGGTATTCGGCGACAGACCCCTAATACATTCAATGCGATGTGAGAGCTTTGAGCCAGCAGTCGGATTCGAACCGACGACCTACGGTTTACAAAACCGTTGCTCTAACCAACTGAGCTATGCTGGCCCAAGTTCACTCATCATACCAGAAATACATTGACGGGCGCAACTTGTTTACACTATGCTTAAAAACATAAAAATACACCAGGAAACTATGCGAAAAATCTTCATTCTCGTTCTTGTGCTTTTTCTTGTGACTGCGGTGGTAGTGATCCTTTTTCGTGCCGATGACACAAAATTTCCAACTGATCGAATACTTGTTGTCACAAGTTTCTATCCTTTAGCTGAGTTTGCGAAGGAAGTTGGAGGAGCACAGGTTGAAGTTATCAATCTCACGCGCGCAGGAGTGGAACCGCACGATTATGAACCAACGCCACGAGATATTGCTACTGCCTATTCAGCAGATATTTTTATTTTGAATGGCAGTGGATTCGACCCATGGGCTGAAAAGATACAAATAGATCTCACTATAAAGGGGGTGTTTGTTCTGAAGATGAGTGAAAATTTTTCGCTTTTGCCTGCTGAGTTTGAAGACGAACAAACCGATGAAGAAGATTCAGAATCTTCTGATGTTCCCCAAGATGAAAACAGTCAAAAGTTCGATCCACATATTTGGCTTGATCCGATTTTCGCTCAACAAGAAGTTGTGATCATTCGCGATGCTTTTAAAAAAATTGACCCTGGTAAGAGTCAAATGTATGAAACGAATGCTGAGCAGTATGTGAAAAAACTTTCTGAATTAGATACTCAGTACGCACAGGGACTTGCAACATGCTCGATTCGAGATATTATTACTTCCCACGCAGCATTCAATTACTTAGCGAAGCGATACAATATCAAAGTGATACCTATTGCGGGTATCACTCCTGATGCAGAACCCTCTCCAAAAAAGATTGCAGAAATTTCTGAATTGGTAAAAGCGAAACACATTCAGTACATTTTTTTTGAAACGCTCGTCAGTCCGAAATTAGCAGAAACGATTGCACTCGAAGTCGGTGCACAAACACTTGTCTTCAATCCCATCGAAGGTCTCACTGAGGCAGAACTCGCTGCAGGTAAAAATTATCTTTCTGTAATGAAAGAAAATCTTAAACATTTACGTCAAGCACTTGTTTGTCAGTGATACTCCCATATCGATACTTATACACTCTTATGCAAGTCGTCATATCCGGCAGCGCAAGTCTGCAGGAAGAAATACAAAAATACATTCGGTATTGGAACTCGCAAAAAGACCACACAGTTTTGGATTATCCAAAAGTCATACCTCGCGAGAGTTTTGAAGCGTCATATGTGCTCGCGCATAAAAATTTCATGAACAACATCACGGTGACAGATATTCTCTTCATTGCCAATGCAAAGAAAAAAGGAGTTAACAGCTATATCGGAGCCGAAACCTTCGCGGAACTGGCTTTTGGTGTGACCCAGAAAATCCTTTACGGGAAAAAGTTGCGCATTATTCTCGCTCATTATCCTTCTCGTAGCGTGGCGTGTTATGACGAAATCGTGTTGTGGCTGAAACTCGGATGGATTGATGGAGTGCTGAAGGGAAAATAAAAGAGAGGTCTTCGCAAGGAAGACCTCAATGGTCAAAAAAAGTATAACATAGATAGGGACGTGCTAAAGAAGCACACCACCCCGAATGCAAGGAACCCTATAATTAGGACCAGATGCGCAATCGTCATCAGAATGGCGTCAATAATCGTGATCACTGTTTCTGGGAGTATTTCTCCCAGAATCGTGCAAAGAGCCATCAGTGCAAAAAGTGCCCCAATAGGTATTAGCGCGAATTCCATTTTTTTTCTCCTTTCAAATAGCCTTTTTGATTTTGTACTTCTATTATGCTACGAAAATTATATTTTGTAAAGTATTCTCATCGAAATTTATAATTATATTTACTTTTTAGCTGAAATAAAAATAAATCATGTAGAAAAAATTATTTGACAAAATAAAAAATCTGTGCCAAAATTGTAGCATGTCAGCTATTCAACACATCCTCAAAAACTTCGGCCTCTCCGAAAATGAAATCGAGATTTATCTTGCCGCGCTTTCGCTTGAACGGCCAAGCGCTGCGGATATCGCCAGAAAGCTCGATAAACAGCGCACGGCGGTGTATTTTCATATGAAAAATTTGCTTGATAAAGGACTTCTGCGTAAAACCCAAAAAGGCAAACTCATTCGATTTCTTCCCTTGCCTCCTTCGGAACTTGCCGCCACCTTTGAACGCTGGATCACGGATTTTAAGAGCTTTGTTCCGCAGCTTGAGAAAATCAGAACCATTGACGAAGAGACCCCGCTCATTTCTGTCACCGAATCTCACAAAGGGTATTATCAAATTTATGACGAACTTTCGTCATTGCCACAGAAATCGGTGTTTCGCGTTATCGAGGGAAAAACGGCAATGACGCAGGAGCTACACCTTCTTACGGATCAAGAAGTAGGTACGTTCTTCCGAAGGGTTGTTGAGCGTGGGATCGAAACGCGTGCGATATTTACGGAGGAATCCCTTAAAATTTTTCAAAGCGAAACCAGCAAGGAAAATTATGAGCTTCTGAGTCAAAAGCGCATCTGGCATCTGCGCACCCTGCCGGAAGAAATGCTTCCTCTGCGACAGGTAGCATTTGTGTATGGAACGAAGGTTGCCGTGTTATTTCCCGAACCATCGCTCGTTATTACGATTCAACACCGCGGCATGGCAGAGGTGTTTCGTGTTATTTTTGAAGCTTTGTTTCAGTTTGCGCAGCCGAACCGATTGTAAAAATAACAAGACCTTTCTAAAAATTTTTCCTAGAAATAGTTTGCAAAATAAAAGACAATCTCGTTAGATTTCTATTGAAAAAATTTTTTGCTTCGAGGAAAAGCCCGAAATGAGCTGCACCGATGAAGGCGCGACATTAAAATGCGTTGCGAGTGCTCGTGCGATGGCGTGATTTGCTCGACCATCTACTGGCGGTTCTTGCACAGCTACATGGAAGTGAGTGTCGTCGATTTGTTCTATCTGTTCTGCCCGCGCGTTTGGTTTGACTTTAACGAAAATTTTCATATTCATGGAATCAATTAGGAAAGGAGGTGATTTTGATGACAGAAACCCGTGAACTTTCTGTTGAAGAAGTCAGGCGACTTCCAAAAGAAGCACAACTGGTTTATTTCAATGGAAGGTTGGCCTATCACAGGGGTCAAATTCGCAAATTCAGTGCCTGGGATAAAGCGCGTACTCAAGTGCCTAATCTACGGGCTTCTCACGAATCTTTCCATTCCATAACACAACTTGATCCGAAGTAATCAATAACGCAGGCTCCTGAATCCTTGGAAGCAACGCATCTGCTTTTGCATGCGCAAGAGCAATGGTTAACTTCTGCGGATCATTAAAACGTATCGCCTTCTCATCTATATTTGAACTCATCACACCAAACTCATAACCCATGCTTTCCAGCACGTGACGCCGACCTTTGGATTGCGAACCTAAAATAATTTTCATAATTATTAGTGCGTTTATTCTACCAAGTTAGAACCTACTTTCAAAACAAATGATGTCGCACGCGCGGAGCGTGTGGTAGCTTGAAACTAAATCGTACGCTCGGACAATCGCCCCGCCACCGCCTCGCTTCACTCGGCAACCCAAAAAAGAAAAATGTTCCTTGCTTTCTTGATTTGGCGGGGGTGGATTTTTTCTAAAAATAGAAAGGACATTTTTCTTTTTGGGGTTCTGCCCGTAAAGATATTCGGGCAGTGTGGCGGGACGGGAATATGGACGAGGCAAAGCAAAACTATTTTTGCGGGAGGAAAAGGATTTGCTTTGCCTCGGCTCTTGTTTGAAAATGGCGGGGATTTAGAATCCGCCGCGCAGGAGGGTGCGGGAGGAATGCGCGGCGGATTCTTTTCGGATTTTAGGCGGTATGTTTATAAAAAGCGGAATTGGTGTTATCTTCTAAATATCAGTATGAATCAATCTGCAAGCTATAAAATAAAATGCAAAAATGAAGACTTCCAAGTAACGGAAGTTTCTTTAATGCCTTCTCTTGCATCCAAAAAACCTCATCGGTTTACATATTTTTGGCTTCAAAAATCTGGGCTTACAACTTTTGATGTTTTGGATTGTATTAAATTATTTTTTAAACTTAAATTTGATGATGTTGCTAATCAAGGATTAAAAGACGAAGATGCAATTACAGAACAACTTATTTCTGTAAAAAAGATTTTGAGCAAAAAAGACATCACGGCTTTTAATAGGAAGCATGGAGCAAGAAATAAATATTCTCGAATCAAGCATGTTATCGGTTATGGAGGAGAACCAGTAAAAGAACGGATGCTCCACGGAAATTCATTTCGAATCATGGTGAGAAATCTGGAAAGCAGGGTTGCAAATAATCTTTTAACTTATCTTTCCGCTCACAGACACCATTATTTTATCAATTATTATGATAATCAAAGACTTGGAATGCCGGGCGGACCCTATAATACCCATTTAATTGGCGAGGCAATAGTTAAAAAAGATTGGAAGGGAGCCTATGATCATATAAAAGTTACCAACAACATTCCTCCCGATCTTTTTACAAAATTGGAAAATACTACTGATTATAAAGAAATTTTCAAAATAATCAACCCCAAAAAGGTTTCTTTCTTTGTTTCCTCATATAATAGTTTTCTATGGAATAACCAAACTTCTTTATTAATTGAGAAGAATACTAAAAGCAAAAAGCACCAGTTTGAAAATGTTGGATATCTATATTTACCAACAACGCACTCATTTCAATGTCCTCACATTTGTGAGGCAGGCGGGTATGAATTTGTGAAGGAGAAATTTACAGTCAAACGAAAAGTTAATAGCAGAAATGTTGTGGTTGCGACTACAATATATACTCACGATTTGGAAAATGACGAACTACACAGGAACAAGAAAAAAACTAACTATTTCATTTTTTCTGCCGACCGGCAGTTATGCTACTATGATAATCAAACAAATTTTTTTGAAAATTAGTAAATTATGAGCAAAAATATTGAAATAGAAATACGCGGTCCGCTAACGAAAGAAAAATTCAATGATTTAGTATGCTTGTTTGAAGCAAAGGCAAAAAAGACGGCAGAAAAAGACAGGGTTTTGATTGATTATTCTACTTTTTTAGAAGGTGGGGTTGAAAATAGGCATAAAGATATACGGCTACGAGTAACTAATGGTATTCCCGAAATTATCGTTAAAGTTGGTGAGTGGGGAGGCGTTGAACAGCGAAAAGAGCTTTCTGTTTTTACTAAACAGGGTGAGTTTGATACTCTCGTTGATATTTTTGGCGTACTCGGATTTCACAAAGGAATGTTGTGTGTAAGAAAAAGTAAAGTTTACGACTATAAGGATATTGAATTTGCGTTAGTAGAAGTACCGGGACACAGTTATTATTATGAAGCAGAAAAAATGGCACACGAAAGAGAAGATGCTGAAAAAATGATTAAAGAAATTAAAAATGTTTGTAAAGACCTTAATCTTGAAATTTTTGATAAGAAACAATTTTTTGAGTATATAGATAAATTAAACAAGGAATCTAATGAGGTTTTTGATTACAAAAATCACACTCCAAATTATTTTAAAAACAGATTCAATCTGTAAGACAAAAAGAAAAACGAGCGGCAGGGTTTAATCTATCGCTCGTTGGTGGTTGTTTTCATCCATGATGACCTCTCACAAAGACTTTCCCTCGAATAATCTTATGTGCGGGTCTGTTGTGGATGACGGCGTGTCGAGCAAACTCTTGACCGCAAGAAGGGCACTTAAGATCGCCTTTAGTGTAATCCGACATTATCATGTCGGCGTAACACTTTATGAGCGTTCCTGCACCCTCCTTTTTGTAACGGTAGAGCAGAGTCATGCACTTAGCACAGTGCACTGCGATTGTGTATATTTTTCCCATATAACCTCCTAGTATGACGCCTTAATAGCGTCGAATTTTGGAGGACATACTCCAACGCAAGCATTGCACGAAATGCAGTTATCATCGATAACTGCCAGCGGTCTTTCGTCTACACGACGAACCATTGAAAGAGCATCAAAAGCACAGGACTGTATGCAAATTCCGCAGCCCGTGCACTTCTCTTTGATCACAACTGGACGAGGCGACGAAAACTGATGATCTCCTGTCTTGTGTAGTGTAAGTCCGACGATATCCTCGACTGAAGCATACTTTGGGTTCTCTACGAGAAACCTCTGCAAGCCAGCCGTAACTCGTCTGAAAACTGTAGGTCCTTTCAGCGCAGGCGCGGTGTAAAGCTGAACTGCGCTCGCACCTGCCATGAGCATCTGAATTGCATCGTCGGCAGTGAAGATTCCACCGCAACCGACGACTGGGATGCTAAGTGTCTCTGAAAGCTGATGCACGCACCATAGAGCGATAGGAAAAATTGCTTTTCCCGTTACTCCACCGCCCCCGCCCTTGATTCCAAGTTTCGGTTTAGCGGTTTTGGTGTCAATCAACATTCCGGGGCCTATGCTGTTTGTGCAAACGATGGCATTAGCCCCCAGCTCTTCGGCTTGTTGTGCCATTGGAACTAGCAGGTTCGAGTACGACAGCTTGATCCAGATCGGTGTTGTCGTAACGCCACGCACCTTTTTCATCAGTTGTTCCAGATGAAGCGCGTCGACATTCAGGTTCCCGTGCAGTGCTCCGGAATGCGAGCAGGAGATGTTGATCTCGTAAGCGTCAACACCTATCTCGTCAAAGGCCCGAATCAGATAGCAACAGCTATCCAAATCGCGCCCAGAAAGCGAGATAATGACGGGACAACCAGTCTCCTTGACTTGGCGTACGCCGTGATCTTGCCAATCCGTCCACGGCTTTTCGTTTCCCCACTCGCAGTTGAGCATGCTATCTTGGCCGAAAACTGCGTAGCGCGGGACGGTAATCCTTGAACGTTCCGACGGAACGTGTTGCTTGAGCGATCGGGTGACCATACCAGAACAGCCATACGGTCGAGCTCTTAGAAAGAACTCGGGCGTTTCGGTAATGTACCCTGAAGCCAACAACAAGGGCGTCTGTAGTTTCAGTGTGCCGACTTGTGCCTTGAGAGACATAGCTACCCTCCTTTCGTTGTTAGATGTGGCGTTAAGATTGCGAGCACCTCGTCCAGCGCCGAAGATTCTCTGGCTTCAGTAATCTCAATCACTGAAGCGAGCAAAGACCGTCGTTGTAGGATTATCTCGATTTCGCTTTTAGCTGTCGCAACTCTATTTTCTATTTCTTCCGGACTTTCTGTTTTTCGCACAATAGAAAGTCTTTTATGAAGCAGTGAAAGATCAAAAGTCACAAGACCGATAGAGAAAATCGCTGGGTTGATTCTGAGTGCTTCCAACAGATTGTCTGGATGCAACTCAGTCAGTTTGGTATCCAAGCTCGGAAGCAAGTCTTCTTTTCTAAGGCCATAACGATGGCCGAAGAGGTCTTGGACCAAGACAAGCTTACCGAACTCAACCATCTGATTGAATTCAGGAAGTGAAATGTGAATTCTGTTTCCGCCATGCTCGTT